>NZ_JASCAF010000034.1:0-417654 GCF_029967985.1 Pseudomonas sp. V88_4 | reverse complement strand
ACGGGATTGTGACTCCCGTTGTCGTGGGTTCGATCCCCATCGTCCACCCCATATTTCGAAAGGCGCCAGATGTAACAGTCTGGCGCCTTTGCTTTAAAAAGCTTCATCTGCGGATGTGGTGGAATTGGTAGACACACTGGATTTAGGTTCCAGCGCCGCGAGGCGTAAGAGTTCGAGTCTCTTCATCCGCACCAATCAAAGCTTCATTCATGCCGTTGGCCGGGTGAAGTTCTACAAAGAAGTTGTTTGGCTTCTTTGGCACGCAATATGGTGGGCGTAGCTCAGTTGGTAGAGCACGGGATTGTGACTCCCGTTGTCGTGGGTTCGATCCCCATCGTCCACCCCATATTCCGAAAGGCGCCAGATTTAACAGTCTGGCGCCTTTTTTGTTTTACGGTTTCGGATTTTTGGCGGCTGCAGGTTTCGGGTCGCAGGGCAGGGTGCTTCGTCGTATCAATGTTGCTCGATGATGCTGCGTTGCCCGCCAACCTTGCTTGCGAGGTCGGCTGTCAGGGAGATGATTCAACCGCCTCTATATATAGAAGAGGTTGGCGCAGAGCCCTGGCTTGAATTGGCTGTATTTGCTAACAGGGCGAGGCGCAACCGTTTGTCCCCGCCTTCAAATGGCCTGCTGTTTTTTACCCGTTTTCAGTAGGGTGACTTCTTGAGTTTGACCTACTAGAATGCTTGCCCTTGATTCTTGGGTCGGAAACGGCCGGCTAACGTCTGTGCAACGAGGAATATCCATGCAAGTTTCTGTTGAAAATACTACTGCTCTTGAGCGCCGCATGAGCATCACCGTGCCGGCTGAGCGCATCGAGACTCAGGTCAACAAGCGTCTGCAGCAGACTGCCCAAAAGGCCAAGATTGCTGGCTTCCGTCCAGGCAAAGTGCCAATGAGCGAAATCAAGCGCCGTTTCGGTGCTGATGCGCGCCAGGAAGCGATCGGCGACGTGATCCAGTCCTCCTTCTACGAAGCTGTGGTTGAGCAGAAGCTGAATCCGGCCGGTTCGCCATCGATCGAGCCTAAGTCGCTCGAAGCTGGCAAGGACCTGGAATACGTAGCCGTATTCGAAGTGTTCCCTGAGTTCACCGTTGCCGGCTTCGAAGGCATCACCGTCGAGCGTCTGAGCGCTGAAGTGGCTGACGCCGATCTGGACAAGATGCTGGACATCCTGCGCAAGCAGAACACCCGTTTCGAAGTGGCCGATCGCGCTGCCCAGAACGAAGATCAGCTGAACATCGATTTCGTTGGCAAGGTTGACGGCGAAGTATTCGCTGGCGGTTCCGCCAAGGGCACTCAGCTGGTGCTGGGTTCCGGCCGCATGATCCCAGGCTTCGAAGAAGGCCTGGTCGGCGCTAAAGCCGGCGAAGAGCGCGTTCTGAACCTGACCTTCCCAGAGGACTATCAGAACCTGGACCTGGCTGGCAAAACCGCCGAGTTCACCGTGACTGTAAACACCGTTTCCGAGCCAAAACTGCCTGAGCTGAACGAAGAGTTCTTCGCTCAATTCGGCATCAAGGAAAGCGGCATCGACGGTTTCCGCACCGAAGTTCGCAAGAACATGGAGCGTGAACTGCGTCAGGCGATCAAATCCAAGGTCAAGAATCAGGTAATGGACGGTCTGCTGGCCACCAACCCGATCGAAGTGCCAAAGGCTCTGCTGTCCAACGAAGTTGACCGTCTGCGCGTGCAGGCTGTTCAGCAGTTCGGTGGCAACATCAAGCCTGACCAACTGCCGGCCGAGCTGTTCGAAGAACAAGCCAAGCGTCGCGTTGTCCTGGGTCTGATCGTGGCTGAAGTGGTCAAGCAGTTCGACCTGAAGCCAGACGAAGCCCGCGTTCGCGAAATGATTCAGGAAATGGCTTCGGCTTACCAAGAGCCTGAGCAGGTCGTGTCCTGGTACTACAAGAACGAGCAGCAACTGAACGAAGTTCGTTCGGTTGTGCTGGAAGAACAAGTTGTGGATACTGTTCTGCAGAAAGCTAGCGTGACCGACAAATCGGTCTCTTACGAAGAAGCGGTCAAGCCGGTAGAAGCTCCAAAAGCCGACTGATTGTTTTTGCGTTAGAAGCACACACCATAAGCCAGCCTTCGAGCTGGCTTATGCGTATTCAAGACATGACTATTTGGGAGTGACTGCAGAGCATGTTCCGTAATTCCTATATTCAGCAGAACTCTGATATCCAGGCCGCCGGCGGCCTGGTCCCGATGGTTGTCGAGCAATCTGCTCGTGGCGAGCGCGCCTATGACATTTACTCGCGTCTTCTCAAGGAGCGAGTAATCTTTCTGGTTGGGCCGGTAGAGGACTACATGGCCAACCTGATTTGTGCGCAATTGCTGTTCCTTGAAGCGGAAAACCCGGACAAGGACATCCATCTTTATATCAACTCCCCGGGCGGTTCGGTGACAGCGGGAATGTCGATCTACGACACCATGCAGTTCATCAAGCCAAACGTATCGACGACCTGTATCGGTCAGGCGTGCAGCATGGGCGCATTCCTGCTGACGGCCGGTGCACCTGGCAAGCGTTTCTGCCTGCCGAACTCGCGCGTGATGATTCACCAGCCGCTGGGCGGTTTCCAGGGGCAGGCGTCGGACATCGAAATCCATGCCAAGGAAATCCTCTTCATCCGCGAGCGTCTCAACACGCTGATGGCCAAGCACAGCGGTCGTACGCTTGAAGAAATCGAGCGCGACACCAACCGCGACAACTTCATGAGTGCAGAAGCTGCGAAGGAATACGGTCTGATCGACGAAGTGATCAACCAGCGCCCAGCTTAAAAATAAGCAACTCAAAATAGGCTTGGTCGGCGCGTCTGATCAGCGGCGGGCTTGAAAAAGCCCGCAATAGCCTTCATCTTGTGTTGCAAGCCTATCGGATTTGGATCGAACGAATGACTGACACCCGCAACGGCGAGGACAACGGCAAGCTGCTCTATTGCTCCTTCTGTGGCAAAAGCCAGCATGAAGTGCGCAAATTGATTGCCGGCCCCTCGGTCTTTATCTGCGACGAGTGCGTCGACCTGTGCAATGACATCATCCGCGAGGAGGTGCAGGAAGCACAGGCCGAAAGCAGCGCGCATAAATTGCCTTCGCCTAAAGAAATCAGCGGCATCCTTGATCAATATGTCATTGGTCAGGAACGTGCCAAGAAGGTTCTGGCGGTAGCGGTATACAACCACTACAAGCGTCTGAACCAGCGTGACAAAAAGGCTGACGACGTCGAACTCGGCAAGAGCAACATCCTGCTGATCGGCCCGACCGGCTCCGGTAAAACCCTGCTGGCCGAAACTCTGGCCCGCTTGCTGAACGTTCCGTTCACTATCGCCGACGCAACCACCCTCACCGAGGCGGGTTACGTGGGTGAAGACGTCGAGAACATTATTCAGAAGCTGTTGCAGAAGTGCGATTACGACGTAGAGAAAGCCCAGATGGGTATTGTCTACATCGACGAAATCGACAAGATTTCGCGCAAGTCCGACAACCCGTCGATCACCCGGGACGTTTCCGGTGAGGGCGTACAGCAGGCCTTGCTCAAACTGATCGAAGGCACGGTCGCTTCCGTTCCGCCGCAAGGTGGCCGCAAGCATCCGCAACAGGAATTCCTTCAGGTTGATACCCGTAACATCCTGTTCATCTGCGGTGGCGCATTCTCCGGTCTGGAGAAGGTCATTCAGAACCGTTCCACCAAGGGTGGCATCGGTTTCAACGCAGAAGTGCGCAGCAAGGAAGAAGGCAAGAAAGTTGGTGAATCCCTGCGTGAAGTCGAGCCTGACGATCTGGTCAAGTTCGGTCTGATCCCGGAATTCGTCGGTCGTCTGCCGGTTCTCGCGACGCTGGACGAGCTGGATGAGGCTGCTTTGATGCAGATTCTCACCGAGCCGAAAAACGCCCTGACCAAACAGTATGCCAAGCTGTTCGAGATGGAAGGCGTGGATCTGGAATTCCGTTCCGACGCGCTGAAATCGGTCGCCAAGCGTGCCCTGGAGCGTAAAACCGGTGCCCGTGGCCTGCGTTCGATTCTCGAAGGTGTGCTGCTTGACACGATGTATGAAATCCCCTCGCAGTCCGAGGTGAGCAAAGTCGTGATCGATGAAAGCGTGATCGAAGGCAAGTCCAAGCCACTGTATATCTACGAAAACAGTGAGCCGGCTGCCAAGGCTGCGCCGGACGCGTAAGCGCCCGGTCTGCCGGAACAAGGAAGGGGCCTTCGGGCCTCTTTTTTTTTATGTCGTTTTTTACATCCGCTTTGCGCTTGTTTTTTTTCAAGTCAGCCCCCATCTTGGTTTCAAGCTTAATTCCATCTGATTACGGCCGTATGGCCGCCGTAGAGGCGAAATCATGAAGACCACCATCGAATTGCCTCTCCTGCCATTGCGTGATGTCGTTGTGTATCCGCACATGGTTATCCCGCTGTTCGTGGGGCGCGAGAAATCCATCGAAGCCCTTGAGGCCGCGATGACGGGCGACAAGCAGATCCTGCTGCTGGCCCAGAGAAACCCGGCTGACGACGATCCCGGTGAAGAAGCTCTCTATCGCGTAGGTACCATCGCCACTGTTCTGCAGCTGCTGAAGCTGCCTGACGGCACCGTCAAGGTTCTGGTCGAGGGCGAGCAGCGTGGTGCTGTGGAGCGCTTCAGCGAAGTTGATGGCCACTGCCGTGCCGAAGTCTCGCTGATCGACGAAGTCGACGCTGCCGAGCGCGAATCCGAAGTGTTCGTGCGCAGCCTGCTGTCGCAGTTCGAACAATATGTGCAGTTGGGCAAGAAAGTCCCGGCTGAAGTCCTGTCGTCGCTCAACAGCATCGACGAGCCTGGCCGACTGGTAGATACCATGGCCGCGCACATGGCGTTGAAGATCGAGCAGAAGCAGGAAATCCTCGAAATCATCGATTTGTCGGCCCGGGTCGAGCACGTTCTCGCCTTGCTGGACGCCGAGATCGACCTGCTGCAAGTTGAAAAACGCATTCGTGGCCGCGTCAAAAAGCAAATGGAGCGCAGTCAGCGCGAGTACTACCTGAATGAGCAGATGAAGGCCATTCAGAAAGAGCTCGGCGACAGCGACGAAGGTCACAACGAAATCGAAGACCTGAAAAAGCGTATCGACGCTGCCGGTCTGCCAAAAGATGCCCTGGCCAAGGCCACTGCCGAGTTGAACAAGCTCAAGCAAATGTCGCCGATGTCCGCTGAAGCCACCGTGGTGCGCTCGTACATCGACTGGCTGGTTCAGGTGCCGTGGAAGGCTCAGAGCAAGGTGCGCCTGGACCTGGCCCGGGCCGAAGACATTCTCGATGCCGATCACTACGGCCTGGAAGAGGTCAAGGAACGCATCCTTGAATACCTCGCCGTGCAGAAACGCGTGAAGAAAATTCGTGGCCCGGTGTTGTGCCTGGTCGGTCCTCCGGGCGTGGGTAAAACCTCGCTGGCCGAGTCGATCGCCCATGCCACCAACCGCAAATTCGTGCGCATGGCCCTCGGTGGCGTGCGTGATGAAGCGGAAATCCGTGGTCACCGTCGGACTTACATCGGTTCGATGCCAGGAAGATTGATTCAAAAGATGACAAAAGTGGGTGTGCGCAACCCGCTGTTCCTGCTCGATGAAATCGACAAGATGGGCAGCGACATGCGTGGCGACCCGGCGTCGGCGTTGCTGGAAGTGCTCGATCCTGAGCAGAACCACAACTTCAACGATCACTATCTGGAAGTCGATTACGACCTCTCGGATGTGATGTTCCTGTGCACCTCGAACTCGATGAACATTCCGCCGGCGCTGCTGGACCGGATGGAAGTCATCCGTCTGCCGGGCTACACCGAAGACGAGAAGATCAACATCGCGGTCAAGTACCTGTCGCCCAAGCAGATTGCAGCCAACGGCCTGAAGAAGGGCGAGCTGGAATTCGACGAAGAAGCGATCCGCGACATTATCCGTTACTACACCCGCGAAGCCGGTGTGCGTGGCCTCGAGCGGCAGATTGCCAAGGTCTGCCGCAAGGCGGTCAAAGAGCACGCGCTGGAAAAACGCTTCTCGGTAAAAGTGACAGCTGATCTGTTGGAGCATTTCCTCGGCGTTCGCAAGTTCCGCTACGGTCTGGCCGAGCAGCAGGATCAGATCGGTCAGGTGACCGGCCTGGCCTGGACTCAGGTGGGCGGCGAACTGCTGACCATCGAAGCCGCTGTGGTGCCGGGTAAAGGTCAACTGATCAAGACCGGTTCGCTGGGTGACGTAATGGTCGAATCGATCACTGCGGCTCTGACGGTGGTGCGCAGCCGTGCCAAGAGTCTGGGCATTCCCCTGGACTTTCACGAGAAGCGCGACACCCACATTCACATGCCGGAAGGCGCGACGCCAAAAGACGGCCCGAGCGCTGGTGTAGGCATGTGTACTGCGCTGGTGTCGGCGTTGACCGGTATTCCTGTGCGTGCCGATGTCGCCATGACCGGCGAGATCACCCTGCGTGGTCAAGTTCTCGCCATTGGTGGTCTGAAGGAAAAACTGCTGGCCGCTCACCGTGGCGGAATCAAGATCGTGATTATTCCGGAAGAGAACGTGCGTGATCTGAAGGAGATTCCTGACAATATCAAGCAGGATCTGCAGATCAAACCGGTTAAATGGATTGACGAGGTCCTGCAAATTGCGCTGCAATACGCGCCGGAGCCCTTGCCGGATGTGGCTCCGGAGATAGTTGCCAAGGACGAAAAACGTGAGTCTGACTCTAAGGAAAGAATTAGCACGCATTAATACGCTTTTGCCTGGGGGGCTTCCTTGACAGCTTTTTAGAGCCCTTGTTATAAAGCGGCTCTTAAGTGTCTGTAGGCCATTCAGCACTCGTTTTTGCTTTCACCAAAAAACTTAGAATCATACTCAAATAGATATAAGGGGACTTAGAGTGAACAAGTCGGAACTGATTGATGCTATCGCTGCATCCGCTGATATCCCGAAAGCTGCTGCTGGCCGTGCGCTGGACGCTGTAATCGAATCCGTCACTGGCGCTCTCAAGGCCGGCGACTCCGTTGTTCTGGTTGGTTTCGGTACTTTCTCCGTGACTGATCGTCCAGCTCGCATCGGTCGTAACCCACAGACCGGCAAGACTCTGGAAATCGCGGCAGCCAAAAAGCCAGGTTTCAAAGCCGGTAAAGCCCTGAAAGAAGCCGTCAACTAAGTTTGATTCAGGTTTTTACCCATCCGGGTCGGGGTCATGCCTGACTTGGCAGCGGAGCGGTAGAGCAGGTAGTTGAAACAGTTGCCTGTCACACCGGGATCGAGGGTTCGAGCCCTGTCCGCTCCGCCAGTTACGAGAAGGCGCATCCTCGGATGCGCCTTTCTTCTATCCGGATTCTACCCACACTCCACGGTTGCCAAATTTTGAAGTTCAACCGTTTCTGGGGGACGCATGCTGCAGAATATCAGGGACAATTCACAAGGCTGGATTGCCAAGACCATTATCGGAGTCATCGTTGCACTGATGGCCCTGACCGGTTTCGACGCCATTTTCCAGGCCACGACTCACAAGAATGAGGCGGCCAAGGTCAACGGTGAAGAAATCAGCCAGAACGAGCTGAGCCAGGCGGTGGATATGCAACGCCGTCAGCTGATGCAACAACTGGGCAAGGATTTCGACGCTTCCTTGCTGGACGAAAAAATGCTGCGCGAATCGGCCCTCAAGGGTCTGATCGATCGCAAACTGCTGCTGCAAGGCGCAGAACAATTGAAATTCGCTTTCTCCGAAGCGGCCCTGGACCAAGTGATCCTGCAGACGCCTGAATTCCAGGTCGACGGCAAGTTCAGCTCCGACCGTTTCGATCAGGTGATCCGTCAACTGGGTTACAGCCGCATGCAGTTCCGCCAGATGCTGGCTCAGGAAATGCTGATCGGCCAACTGCGCGCCGGTGTGGCGGGCAGCGGTTTCGTAACCGACGCTCAGGTGCTGGCTTTCGCCCGTCTGGAAAAACAGACCCGCGACTTCGCCACGCTGAACATCAAGGCTGACCCTTCGGCCGTGAAGCTGACCGATGACGAGGTCAAGGCTTACTACGACGAGCACGCCAAGGAGTTCATGACCCCGGATCAAGTGGTCATCGATTACCTGGAATTGAAGAAGTCTTCGTTCTTCGATCAGGTCGCCGTCAAGGACGAAGACCTGCAGGCGGCGTATCAGAAAGAGATCGCCAACCTGTCGGAACAGCGTCGTGCCGCGCACATTCTGATTGAAGTCAACGACAAGACCACCGAGGCCCAGGCCAAGGCGAAGATCGAAGAAGTCCAGGCGCGTCTGGCCAAGGGCGAGAAATTCGAAGCGCTGGCCAAGGAGTTCTCGCAGGATCCGGGTTCGGCCAACAACGGCGGTGACCTCGGTTATGCCGGTCCTGGCGTTTACGATCCAGCCTTCGAGAAAGCCCTGTATTCGCTGAACAAGGATCAGGTTTCCGAGCCGGTTCGCACCGACTTCGGTTTCCATCTGATCAAGTTGCTGGGCGTCGAGGCGCCTGAAGTGCCGACCCTGGCCAGCCTGAAAGACAAACTGACCCGTGAGCTGAAAACCCAGCAGGTCGAGCAGCGTTTCGTCGAGGCGACCAAGCAACTGGAAGACTCTTCGTTCGAAGCCTCCGACCTGGCCCAGCCGGCGCAGGACCTGAAACTGACCGTGCACACCTCCAAGCCGTTCGGCCGTGAAGGTGGCGAAGGCGTTGCAGCCAACCGTGCCGTGGTGACGGCGGCGTTCAGCACCGAAGTGCTGGAAGAGGGTGCCAACAGCACCGCCATCGAGCTGGATCCGGAAACCGTGATCGTGCTGCGCGCCAAGGAGCATCTGAAGCCTGCTCAATTGCCGCTGGAAAGCGTGGCCACCGCCATTCGCGCCCAGTTGACCAAAGAGCACGCCAGCGCGGCTGCCAAGACCAAGGCGGAGCAACTGATCGCCAGTCTGCGTGATGGCAAGACCCCGCTGGACAAGGCGGTGGATGGTCAGAGCTGGAAAGTCACTGAAGCGGCGAACCGCGCTCAGGAAGGCGTTGACCCGGCGGTGCTGCAAGCACTGTTCCGCATGCCTAAGCCGGCTGCCAAGGACAAGCCGACCTTCACCAGCGTGACGCTGGCGGATGGCAGCCTGACCATCGTGCGCCTGAACGGCGTGAACGAAGCGGCGGCTCCGACCGATGAAGAGAAAGCGCAATACCGTCGCTTCCTCGCGTCGCGTGTGGGTCAGCAAGACTTCGCGGCGTACCGCAAGCAGCTGGAAGCCGAAGCCGACATCAAGCGTTTCTGATGCCTGGCTGAGCCGCAAGACCCGAGCCCCGGATGAAAATCCGGGGCTTTTTTGTGCGCGCTATCCGGCGTTCGGGAAGCCATGGCTCGGGCGTTGACCGTCGCATCCAGGGTCAGCAGCAACAGACCCGCGACAATCCCCGCGCGTGTTGGATGAGCATCTGCAGCACGTCGGACAGTTCCGGATCCTGTGAACGTCGAGCCGCCATGCAATCGCCAAATTGCGCGTGTTCATCGATCATTTATCGGCGAGACTTTTTCCTGCTGCTGAAGGTCGATAGAGTTGTAACTGTTTTAAGACACTAATCCATACGCCGCGGGGCAGCGATCTGTTGCACAATACGCCCCGGACCGTTTTCCCTCAGGATGTTTAATGTTGAATTCTATTCCCGTGCGTTTCATCGGGTTGGCGTTGTTGCTGACCGCCGCTGCCGGCTGCTCCAAGGACAAGCCTATCTACGAGCATGAGAATTTCGACGACTCCGGCACCTTTTCGCGCAATTACCCGGTGACCGACACCGCCAGTTGCGAAGCGGCCCGCCGAGCGTTGCTCAGCCAGGGCTATATCATTACCAGCAATGACCCGAAACTGGTCAGCGGCCACAAGAGCTTCCAGCAGACCGGCGAAACTCATTTGGAGATCAGCTTCAACGTGGTGTGCGCCGATGATGGCAGCGCCGGCCATCACGCCACCGTGTTCGCCAACGCCTTGCAGGACCGCTACGCGCTGAAGAAGACCAACAACTCGGCCAGCCTCGGTGTCGGCGTATTGGGCTCGGTGTCGATGCCGATCGGCTCGTCTGACGATTCGATGGTCAAGGTGGCCAGCGAAACCGTGTCTTCGCAGAAGTTCTACGAACGTTTCTTCACCCTGGTCGAGCTGTTCCTGCCAGCCGACGCGAAGAAAGCTGCGCATATCACCGAAAAACCGAAGACCGATCTGGGTGTGCCGGAAGCCAAGGCAACGCCGGCTCCGCTGGCTCCAGCTCCAGCGGCTGAACCCACCCCGGCGTCCGCTGCGGCGCCAACGCCAGCGCCTGCAGAGGCAAACCCGGTGAGCTCCGAACCGGTAGCCCCGCCGGCCGAAGCTGCACCGATCACTCCGGCACCGGTTGCCGAGCCTGCGCCCTCGACGGAAACCATCACCCCTCCGGCCAACCCGACGGACATTCCGCCGCCGTCCGAGCCGATTCCGGCCATGCCTGCGTCCGGGCAGTAAACTTCACGCCACGCCTCCGGCTCCTGTCGGACGCGTGGCGTTTTGTTGTCTCCCTTGAGCTTCTTCCTGCCAGCCCCGTCGAAAAATATCCCGCGATAAATCCCTGACCGCCTGCTACGTTTATTTCATGAAGGCCGTGTTTCATTTTTCCTTCACACGGGCACTTTATGCTCGAGGCGCTGGTCATTTGTTCCAGGCCATTTCAAGCAAGCGTCAGGGGGATTACGCAATGGATGACTATCAAGAAGAACTGCTGGAATTCCAGGCCTTTGAGCTGGATTCACCAGAGCCTGCGGAAGACGCTACCGAGCTGTGAGGCGTCAGCCTGTCTTGCGGTGACTGCGGCGAAATTCGCCCGGTGTCTGGCCGTTCCAGCGCTTGAAGGCGCGCTGGAAAGCTTCGGCCGAGGCAAAGCCCAGCAGGTAGGCGATTTCACCGAATGCCAGTTCGGTGTCGCGTATGTAGGTCATCGCCAGATCACGGCGGGTGTCATTGAGGATCGCGCGAAACTGCGTGCCTTCTTCGGCCAGCTTTCGGCGTAACGTCCAGGTCGGCAGCTTCAAACGTGCCGCCACTTCTTCCAGGTCCGGTTCCCGGCCACCATTGAGCAACGGCCCGAGCAATTGCGTGATGCGTTCACGCAGGCTGCGGGTGCGGGTCAGTTGTTCCAGTTCCCGTTCACACAAGCCGAGCAAATGTTTCCAGGTGCTGGGGCAATGCTCCGGGTTGCGTTGGGCCAGGTCGGTGAGGCTCAGACGCAGTTGATTGTGTTCGGCGCCAAACTGGATCGGGCATTCACCGAGCACCGCATAAGCGTCGCGATAATCCGGGGTGTCAAATTCGATCTCGATCCGTTCAGCGCGCAACGGTTCGGGGCTGATGCTGGACAGCTGATGCAGCCAGCCAGCGATGATCGAATCCACCACAAAGCGGTTGTAGGCGTTGTACGGGCTGATGGAATAGAACCGCAGCCACGCACCGCTGGCATCCTCGTGGAAACTCGACTGGCCGCGATAATTGGAGCCGTACAAGGGTTCGAAGCGCGTCAGGCAGCGGGCGGCTTCGCGCACGGTCGGGGCCTGCGCGGCAGTCACACCGGCCAGCCCCGCCTGACTCAAGCGACTGAGTTGGCCCATGCGCAAACCCAATGCCGGATCGCCAGTCAGCTGGATCGCGCCATGTCCCAGGCGCATGTAGCGCGGGATCGACAGGCGCGCCCCGGCTTCGGCCAGCCGGGCGGCATCCAGGCCGTACTGTTCGAGCAAGGGAAGGGGATCGATCTCATGGCTGCGCACGGCATCGGCCAGGCTGTGGACGAAGCCCACCGACAGATCCCCGAGACGCATCGGCAGCGGCTTCACGGGTTACAACCAGAGGTTCAACAGGCGCGCGCCGCGGGCTTCGCTGTCGGCGAATTGCTGGCCGTTGCTACTGAGGAAACTTTGCCCGGCGCTCGGCTTGTCCCAGAACTGCCCGCGCAGAAACACACTCATACCGGCCTGCGCCTTGCTGGCCGGCGGTTGCGCGGTCAGGGTCAGTTGGTGCCAGGCTTGGCCTACACTGACTGCTCCTGGTTTCAGGCTGACCGAGTCCGGCACGCTCGAGCCTTTGTAACCCTTCCAGGGTTGATCCCACACGCCATGACCGACGACAAACGCGGGCACCGCGATCAGCTGCGCGCCTTGCTCGTCGAGTTTGCGGTAGTTGTCCGGGTACCAGCTGTCGTTGCCGATCAACACGCCGAGGCGTCCGGCCGGGGTGTCGATCACATTGATCCGCGAAGCTTCGCGGGTGCCGGAGTCATCCTGATCGAAGACCGGACGCATCTGCCGCTGCGGCTGGCCGAGCGGGGCACCGTCGCGACCGAACACCACCGTGCTGTTGTACAGCGCGCCACTGCCGGCCTTGAGCCGGCCGTCGGTGATGTTCGGTTCGGGTAACACGATCGTGCCGGCCACCAGAGTGACGTGGAACTCCTTGGCCAAACCACCGAACAGCGCCTGATAGTCCTTGGCCATGTCCCGGGACTTCATGCGCAGGTGCGCGTCATCCAGACGGCTGTTGCCCTTGGCGGTGAGCCAGGCGCGAGCAAACTGCACCGGGTTGCTCGCTGCCAGCCAGTTCATCGCTTCGGCGAGGGTGGCGGCCTGGTACAGCTCGTCTTTTTCGCCGCTGATCATCAGCCAGGTGCCGACATGCTCCGGCAGGATGACCACGGTTTTTTCATTCAACAGCCCCTGATCCTGCGCCTGCTGCAAATAGGCGGCGAGCTTGCGGTGCAGGCGTTCGGGGCTTTGGTAGTCGGTGGGGAACAGCTCGGGCTGGATGCCCAGCAGGTTGCCACGGTCGGCGGGCGTGCCCTGATCGACCGCGAGTTTGATCCGCAGGTCCGACAGGTAATGACCGGCCGGACGGTCAGCCGCCCACATGGCGTAGAAGGTGAGTGCGGCGATGAGCGCCATGGAAAAAGTCAGGTACAGAAGTTTGCGCATGAAATCCAACAACAACCGGGTGCAGGGTGTGCGGACAGGGTAGGGCGCCAGCCCCGGCTTGCCAAGGGGTGCTGCGCATTTGGATCAATAACTTGTCAGTTACGGTCATTGAGTGACAGCGAGGCGACTCCTAATCTGTCGAGCATGACTGACGGGGGACGCAGAGCTCCCGCATTTTCCGTGATCGCTCGCTGTGGAGTTAACGATGACCGCCACTCAATACCCGCACCTGTTGGCCCCGCTGGACCTGGGATTCACCACGTTGCGCAACCGCACCCTCATGGGCTCGATGCACACTGGCCTTGAAGAGAAACCGGGCGGTTTCGAACGCATGGCGGCGTATTTCGCCGAGCGTGCCCGTGGCGGCGTTGGCCTGATGGTCACCGGCGGTATCGGTCCGAATGACGAGGGCGGTGTGTATTCCGGCGCGGCCAAGCTGACCACCGAGGAAGAAGCGCTCAAACACCGCATCGTCACGCGCGCCGTGCACGAGGCGGGCGGCAAGATCTGCATGCAGATCCTCCACGCCGGCCGTTATGCCTACAGTCCGAAACAGGTCGCGCCGAGCGCCATTCAGGCGCCGATCAACCCGTTCAAGCCCAAAGAGCTGGACGAGGAAGGCATCGAGAAGCAGATCCGCGATTTCGTCACCTGCTCGGTACTGGCCCAGACCGCCGAGTACGACGGCGTGGAAATCATGGGCTCGGAAGGTTATTTCATTAACCAGTTCCTCGCGGCTCACACCAACCACCGCACCGACCGTTGGGGTGGCAGCTACGAAAACCGCATGCGCCTGCCGGTGGAAATCGTTCGCCGGGTGCGTGAAGCGGTGGGCCCGAACTTCATCATCATCTTCCGTCTGTCGATGCTCGATCTGGTGGAAGGTGGCAGCACCTGGGAAGAAATCGTCACCCTGGCCAAAGCCATCGAGCAGGCCGGCGCGACCCTCATCAACACCGGCATCGGCTGGCACGAAGCTCGGATCCCGACCATCGCCACCAAAGTGCCGCGTGCCGCGTTCAGCAAGGTCACGGCCAAGCTGCGCGGTTCGGTGAAGATTCCGCTGATCACCACCAACCGCATCAACACCCCGGAAGTCGCCGAGCAGATTCTCGCCGAAGGCGATGCCGACATGGTCTCGATGGCGCGACCGTTCCTCGCCGACCCGGACTTCGTCAACAAGGCCGCCGAAGGCCGCGCCGACGAAATCAACACCTGCATCGGCTGCAACCAGGCCTGCCTCGATCACACCTTTGGCGGCAAGCTCACCAGCTGCCTGGTCAACCCGCGTGCCTGCCACGAAACCGAGCTCAATTACCTGCCGGTCAAGCAGATCAAGAAAATCGCCGTGGTCGGTGCCGGTCCTGCCGGCCTGTCCGCCGCCACCGTGGCCGCCGAGCGCGGGCATCAGGTGACCTTGTTCGATTCGGCGAGCGAGATCGGTGGCCAGTTCAACGTCGCCAAGCGAGTGCCGGGCAAAGAAGAGTTCTACGAAACCCTGCGTTACTTCAAACGCAAGTTGCAGACCACCAACGTTGAGGTGTGTCTGAACACCCGCGTTGACGTGGCGAAACTGGTCGAGGGCGGTTACGACGAAGTCATCCTCGCGACCGGCATTGCGCCGCGTCTGCCGGCGATTCCGGGTGTCGACAACGCCAAAGTGCTGAGCTATCTGGATGTGCTGCTTGAGCGCAAACCGGTCGGCAAGCGTGTGGCGGTGATCGGCGCCGGCGGTATCGGTTTCGACGTGTCGGAATTCCTTGTCCATGAAGGCGTGGCCACCAGTCAGGATCGCGCCGCGTTCTGGAAAGAGTGGGGCATCGACACAAACCTTGAAGCCCGTGGTGGCGTTGCCGGGATCAAGGCTGAACCGCACGCACCGGCGCGCGACGTGTTCCTGCTGCAACGCAAGAAATCCAAGGTCGGCGATGGCCTGGGCAAGACCACCGGCTGGATTCACCGCACCGGTCTGAAGAACAAGCAGGTGCAGATGCTCAACAGCGTCGAGTACCTGAAGATCGATGACGAAGGCCTGCACATCCGCATCGGTGAAACCGGCGAGCCGCAAGTGCTGCCGGTGGACAACATCGTCATCTGCGCCGGCCAGGATCCGCTGCGTGAGTTGCACGACGGTCTGGTGGCAGCCGGGCAGAACGTGCACCTGATCGGCGGCGCCGATGTGGCGGCCGAACTGGATGCCAAACGTGCGATCAATCAGGGTTCGCGTCTGGCCGCCGAGCTCTGATCCACCCTAGAATGCCGGCTCTTTGCACAGAGCCGGCCTTCATGTTTCTGCCTCCCACCGACTGGCTACCTCAAGCCCCCCTCGAACCGCTTCATCTGGACTGGCTCACCGCCGCCGGCATTGAAGTCGCGATCCTGCGCCTGGACTTGATTGATCCGCTGATCAGCGGCAACAAGTGGTTCAAACTCGTCGAACACCTGAAAGCCGCCGACCGCGCGGGTGCCGAAGGCATCATCAGCCTGGGCGGTGCGCATTCCAATCATCTGCATGCATTGGCGGCTGCGGGCAAACGCCTGGGATTCACGACGGTCGGGCTGTTGCGCGGGCATCCGCAGGACACGCCGACGGTCAGGGATCTGCACGACTTCGGCATGCAACTGCACTGGCTCGGTTACGGCGGTTATCGGGCGCGGCACGAGCCGGGGTTCTGGCAGCCTTGGCGAGAGCAATATCCGACGCTGCATCCGGTGCCCGAAGGGGGCGGTGGTCTGCCGGGTGCGCAGGGTTGCGCGGCGCTGAGGGATCAAGTCAGTGAACAACTCGGCAAGTTCGGCTGGGACGACTATCACGGTTGGTGGCTGGCCTGCGGCACTGGCACCACGCTTGCGGGATTGGTGTTGGCCGAGGCCGGACAACATGCGGTGTACGGCGCAATGGCCGTGCCCGACGATCACGGCGTCGCGGCCAATGTCGAGGCGATTGTCGGCGAAACCGGAGGGTATGAGTTGATCGACGCCAGCCGCGGCGGCTTCGCCAAGGTCGATCCGGCGCTGCTTGAATTCATTTTGCAAACCGAACAGGCCAGCGGCATTCCCCTCGAGCCGCTGTACACCGGCAAGGCCTTGCTGGCGCTCAAGCAACAGATCGAGGCGAGCCGCTTTGCCCGGGGTTCACGCTTGATCTTCGTCCATACCGGCGGCTTGCAGGGCCGGCGCGGATTCGACGGCTAACCCTGGCTGCGCTTGGGCATCATCCGCAGCAACGTGTTATCGCGCACCACGTAATGGTGATAGATCCCCGCCAGTGCATGCAGACCGATCAGCCAGTAGCCAATCGTGCTGATCAGTACGTGCCAATGTTCAACCTGTTTGGCAAAGGCCTTGTCTTCACTCACCAGCAACGGCAGGTCGAAACCGTAGAACATCACCTGATGGCCCTCGGCGCTGGTGATCAGCCAGCCGAGGATCGGCATGCTGATCATGAACAGGTACAAGGCCCAGTGCATCAAGCGTGCGAGGATGGTTTGCCACGGTGGCGAGGCCGGGAAGATTTTCGGCGCCGGGCCCAGGCTGCGGGCGAACAGGCGAAACCAGACCAGCACGAATACCGTCAGCCCAAGCATGTAATGCACTTCGCGGATCAGCGTGCGGCCGCCGCTGCCCTTGGGAAACAGACCACGCAATTCCATGCTGGCGTACACCAGCACCAACAGCACCAGCATCAGCCAGTGCAACAGGATCGACACGGTGCTGTAACGGGATTCGGAATTTGTCCACGGCATACGGCGTTCCTCACGGTTCAGGGCTCAAGCGTGCCGTTCTGTGACGGCATGCCTTAACTGTAATCGTATTAAGGTCATTCTTCCTCCACGATCCGGTTTTTTATTGATGCACATCATTGGCATTGCAGTGACATGATCCCTGCGCTGACGGGGTGGCTGTAACAAGGCATTGTTTATATTTTGTATTTGCGAAAGTTTGAGTGCGTGAAGCCATGTGGTTATTGTTGGGCGCAGTCGATAATTAAAGTTCGGCTCGATAAATAAACCAATAGCGTCGTTCAAGGATGCTGTACTGGAAAAAGGATTCAGCAATGGCTTTTAATGTTCTTCTTAATAATAAACATGGCTGTATTGTCAAAAAAGCAATGGCTAAGGCGCCTGTATCCAGACCAAAACCGCGGCCTGCGGTTACGCAACCTCCCAAGCCGGCGAGCAAGCCATCCGTTCCGCCCGTCAAGCCACCTGTGCAGCCGGTAAAGCCTCCAGTGAAACCTGCCGTACCGCCAGTCAAACCAGCTGTGCCTCCGGTCAAACCACCGGTAAAACCTGCTTCTTCCACCAGGCCTGTTTCGCCAGCTAACAAGCCTCCTGTGGCGCCGACCAAGCCAGTCGCCGTCGCCAGGCCGCCAATGCCGTGGCCTACGCTCAATATCAATGTGGATCCTGTGGCGTTGATCAATTTGCTGAATGCGATTGGAAACAGCCGTCATCCGGATGGCTCCACGTCGTTGGCCGACGGAAGTCTGGTAAATGCGCAACAGACGGCAGTGACGCGTCCGGACGGGATCATTCAGCATATAGACGGCAGGGTTGAACACCCCGACGGACGTATTGTGTGGCCAGACAATACAATCGAGTATCCCGATGGACGCATCGTCTGGGCTGACGGAACCGAACAACTGGCAGATGGTTCGGTGAAGTATCCGGACGGGCTCGGTTTTGATGCGCAGGGTAACTTGGTTTCTGAGTAATCCGGTTGTAATGACTGTGGGTTGAAAGTTGTCTCTTAAAAAGTCTGTAATTTATAAATAAAAGGCCGCCAGCTTTTATCGGCTGGTGGCCTTTTTTGTCAGGTTAGTTGTTTTGCGGCATTTCCCCTTTGGTCAGGCGCCGGTTGATGTCAGCGATCACTTCCGGCAGATCGCTGATGGTGTCGATCATGTAGTGCGGGCGCGAGCCTTCGAACAGCGCGTGAATGCGCTCGCGTTCGCTGGCCAGCGCGTCGCTGCCCAATGCGCGGTAGCCCTCGTAATCCAGACCCAGCGCGTTGCCGGAACAGATCAGCGCCACGGTCCACATCCCGGCACGACGGCCTTCAAGAATGCCCGGCACGGTGTCGTCGATCTTCACGCAGGCGGCGACATCGTCGATGCCCAGCGCAATCACGTTGGCCAGCGCCTGCGCCGGCCATGGACGACCGTTCGGCACTTCGTCGGTGGCCACGACGTGGTCGGCGACGTAGCCATTGGTGGCGGCCAGTGCCACGACCTTGTCCATCACTTGCTTCGGATAACCGGAGCAGGAACCGATCTTGATCCCTTGCTGACGCAGGTTGGCGATGGTCTCCAATGCACCGGGAATCAGCGCCGAGTGCTCGGCGATTTTCTCGATCTGCAGCGGCATGAAGCGGTTGTAGATCGCGGTCACGTCATCGTCAGTCGGAGTGCGGCCGAATGCCTTGCGATAGCGCTCGGCAACCTGCGGCTGATTGCACAGGGTGCGGATGTGATCCCACTTGCCCATGCCCATCGGGCCACGGGCTTCTTCGATGGAGACCTGGACATCGAACTCGGCGAAGGCTTCGACGAAGATCTGGGTCGGTGCAAAGGAACCGAAGTCGACCACGGTGCCGGCCCAGTCGAGGATGGCGGCTTGCAGCTGAGTTGGGTTGTTGTAGTTCATGGCAAAAATTCCTGTGATAACACGCAATTCGGAGTTCGCTGTCCCTGTGGGAGCGGGCTTGCCCGCGATGGCGGTCTGACATTCACCATGGATGTCGCCTGCCAGGGCCTCATCGCGGGCAAGCCCGCTCCCACAGGGGATTTGAGGTGTGGTTTAAATCTCTAACACTTCCATCTCGCGCAGCACTTCACCCACCGCTGCGACGGCTTCGCGCATCTGCGCCGGGGTGACGTGGCCGATGCAACCGACGCGGAAGGTTTCAACCTGGGTCAGCTTGCCGGGGTAGAGGATGTAACCCTTGGCCTTGACCCGTTCGTAGAAGTCCTTGAACTGGTAGCGCGGATCTTTCGGTGCGTGGAAGGTCGCGATGATCGGCGCCTGAATCGCAGCAGGCAGGAAGCTGCGCAAGCCGAGCTTGCCCATCTCTTCCATCAGCGCCTGGCAGTTGGCGGTGTAGCGCGCATGTCGCGCCGGCAGGCCGCCTTCTTCGTTGTATTGCAGCAGCGCTTCATGCAGCGCGGCGACCACGTGGGTCGGCGGGGTGAAGCGCCATTGACCGGTCTTCTTCATGTAGCTGTGCTGGTCGAACAGGTCCATCGCCAGCGAATGCGAATTGCCGGCGCCTGCGGCCAGAGATTCCTTGCGGGCGAACACGAAGCCCATGCCCGGTACACCTTCCAGGCATTTGCCGGAGGCGGCAATCAGCGCGTCGAACGGGACTTTTTGCGCATCCACCGGCAACGCGCCGAACGAGCTCATGGCATCAATGATCAAGCGTTTGCCGTGTCGCTCGACGACCTGGGCGATCTCCGGCAGCGGATTGAGAATGCCGGTGCTGGTTTCGCAGTGGATCAGCGCGACGTGGGAAATGTCGCTGTCGGCGCGCAGCAGCCGGTCAACGTCGGCGGCGGTGGTCGGTTCGTCTTCAGCGGTTTCGAAGGTGCTGAACGAGCGGCCGAGCACTTCGCAGATTTTTGCCAGACGCTTGCCGTAGGCGCCGTTAATCAGCACCAGCACCTTGCCGTCACGGGGGACGAGGGTACCGATCGCGGCTTCGACGGCAAAGGTGCCGCTGCCCTGCAACGGTACGCAGTGATGGCTGTCGGCGCCGTTGAGGATGGCCAGCAGTTGCTCGCACAGGCTGGCGGTCAGTTGGTTGAAGCGGTCATCCCATGACCCCCAGTCGACCATCATCGCCTGGCGGGTGCGGGTTGAGGTGGTCAACGGGCCGGGAGTGAGCAGGATGGGCGCGGCAGTACTCATTCGTGTGTCCTCGCGATAGCGCTGTGGGATGAAGCTACGGGGCCTACGTTGCAATTCGGCGGATCATCAATCAAATTGTTTGTTGTTATGCCAGCCATCAGTGAGGGTTATTCATGAACCTGTTCCAGCTCCGCGCCTTCGACGCCGTAGCCCGGGAAGGCAGCTTTACCCGTGCCGCCGCACGCCTGTTCATCAGCCAGCCGGCGGTCACCGGGCACATCAAGGCGCTGGAGGAGCATTACCAGATCACGCTGTTACGACGCACGGCGCGCCGGGTCGAGCTGACCGAGGAGGGCACCAGACTGGCAGCGATCACCCGGGCGATGTTCGGCATGGCGGAAGAGGCGCAGGCGCTGCTCGAGGCCAATCGGCAATTGCTGACCGGACGCCTTGAGGTGGCGGCGGACGGTCCGCACATGGTCATGCCGATGCTCGCCAGCCTGCGGGCGCGCTATCCGGGGATCACCGTGAATCTGCGGTTGGGCAATGCCCAGGAAACCTTGGCGGCGTTGTTGTCCGAGCATGCTGACGTGGCGGTGCTGACCGAAGTCGAACCGCGCAAAGGGCTGCATCTGCAAGCGTTGAATGAATCGCGAATCTGCGCGCTGGTGCCGGCGGGGCATCCGTGGGCGGCTCGCAGCGGTGAGGTCAGGCTCAAGGAGCTGGATCAGGTGATCATGGTGTTGCGCGAGCCGAATTCGATTACCCGGCGCACCTTTGATCAGGCCTGTGCGCAGGCGTCGGTCAGCCCACGGGTGTTGCTGGAACTGGATAGCCGCGAGGCGGTGACGGAGGCGGTGGCGGCTGAGTTGGGGGTTGGCGTGGTGTCATCGGTGGAGGTCAGCCACGATCCTCGCGTCGTCGCGATTCCCATTGCGGGAGAAGGGCTGGTGAACCGGCACATGATCGGGTGCGTGGAGCGGCGGCGGGAGTTGCGGTTGATTCAGGCGTTTTTCGGGTTGGCCCCGGTCTGATAAACCGCGGCGCCTCAATCGCTGGCAAGCCGAATCGTCGCACCGCAGCTCCCACAGGTTTTGCGGTATGCACAGATTTTGTTAACGCCTCTGACACTGTGGGAGCTGGCTTGCCAGCGATTGAGGCCGGAACTGACTACACAAGACCCTCGCGCACCATCTCGAGAAACGTCGCCACCACCCGCCGCGAACTCTGCTCGCGCAGGCACACCAGCGTTTCGGTCAAGCGCCGGGTGCAATCAGTGATCGGCAGCGCGCAGACCCGTGAGTCCGCACCAAACTCCGCCGCCGACACCACGCCCACACCAATCCCCACTCCGCCGCTGCAAGGCGATGTGCGCACCGACGTGTGCATCGTCGGCGGCGGTTACACCGGGTTGTGGACGGCGATCATGCTCAAGCAGCAGAACCCGGAACTCGATGTATTGCTGATCGAAGCCGACCTCTGCGGTGCCGGCGCCAGTGGGCGCAATGGCGGTTGTGCGCTGTCGTGGTCGGCGAAGTATTTCACCCTGGAAGGGCTGGTTCTCGCCGACCGCCGCCAGTGTGCAGCCGGGCAAATTGGTGCGTGGCTTGCGCCGGGTGGCGTTGCAGTTGGGCGTGCGCATTCACGAAAGCACGGCGATGACCGGGCTGGAGGAGGGCCGTCCGGCGCGCCTTCACACGGCGAGCGGCCGGGTGACCGCCGACCGCGTGGTGCTGGCGATGAATGCGTGGATGGCCCGCGCTTTCCCGCAGTTCGAACGCAGCGTGGCGATTGTCTCCAGCGACATGCTGATCACCGAACCGCGTCCGGATCTGTTGCAGGAAATCGGTCTGACCAGCGGTGTGACCGTGCTTGATTCGCGGATTTTCGTGCACTACTACCACAACACCCCGGACGGCCGGATCATGCTCGGCAAGGGCGGCAACACCTTCGCTTACGGCGGGCGGATGCTGCCGGTGTTCGACCAGCCCTCGCCCTATACCGGATTGCTCAAGCGCAGTCTCAACGATTTCTTCCCGGCATTCGCGGATGTGAAAGTCGATGCAACGTGGAACGGCCCTTCGGATCGCTCGGTCACCGGCCTGCCGTTTTTCGGCCAGATGAGTGCCAGCGGCAACGTGTTCTACGGTTTCGGTTATTCCGGCAGCGGCGTCGGACCCTGCCACATGGGCGGGCAGATTCTCGCCTCGCTGGTGCAGGGCCTCGACAACCCGTGGACGCGATCGCCGCTGGTCAACGGGCCACTGGGATACTTTCCGCCGGAGCCGATCCGCTACCTCGGCTCGCTGATGGTGCGCAACGCCATTCGCCGCAAGGAGCGCGCCGAGGATCACGGTCGGCGGCCCCGGCACCTTGACGTGCGTCTGGCTAAATTCGCGGCGGCAGCGGGCAAGGCCGACAAGGCTTGAGCGTCAGCTTGGCGGGGCGGAACGGTTGAGCAACCAGTCGAGCAGGAGGTCGTCGTCGGGTTCGGTTTCTGTCGGCGGTACCGGGCGGAGCCGACAAGCGTCGAGGCAGAGGATCGGTCGGTCGGGATCGCTGTCGAGAAAACTCACCCAGACCTCGCTGCCGGCGCAGGGAAGATTTTCCCGAGGCAAGCGGCCGCCGGCATGGGGCATGACCACCGGCAACCACAGCCCTTCGCTGGTGTCGGCTTGAGGCTGGTCGGGCCATAACCGGACGGCAATCCGCCCCTGATCGTCCACTTGCGCCGCTTGTCCCGGGATGCCGAGCACTTGCGCCGGGTGATAGCCTGGAATGCTAGGGCGCGGTTGTTCCAGTGGTGGGCGAAACGGGGTCGACCAGGGCAGCGCGGTGAAATCGTTGTGGTAGCGACGGACCGTCGGCAATGGATCGAGAATCGACGGTTGCTGGCCCTGATGACGCAAACTTGTGATCAGCCACTGTTCGTTGAAGGTGCTTACCGGGTGATCCATGACGTGCAACAGACGCCCGCTGAGCAGTCGCAGACAATCGCTGCGGCCCTGAATCGAACGTGCGCGGCAACGTTGGCGCTCCAGCAGACGACGACTGCGCTGAACGGCGTGACGTTGTGCCGTCGGCAGAAATCCAGTTGTGGCGGCATTTTTCAGTGTGTGATTGGCGGCCTCCTGGCCTTCGATCAATTGCCCTCGCTCACGCGCGCCTGCGGGCATCTGCGGCAGCACCGCCTCATGGCGTTGAAACAGACTGCTGAGGCCGGTGCAGGGTCCATCGTTCTGCGTGTTGAAAGGAAGGGTCGTCGGTTGTTGCGGCAGGCTCAGGCTGTCATCGGCGAACACCACCACATGGCCGTCCGGCTGATGTTCGAAGTGGTAGTGGATGCCTTCCTCTTCGCAAAGCCGCTGCAAGAAGTTCAGATCGGTCTCATCGTACTGAATACAGAACGGGCGCGGCGGATAGTGGCCGACGGTCATCTCGATCCGGTAGCTGTCGCCAGGCAGGTGATGTTCGCACAGCAGTTGCTCAAGGATGGCCGGTACGCTCAATTGCGTGAAGACCCGGCGTACGGGACGCTGCTCCAGCGCTTGCAGACGCGGCATCAGTACCAGTTGGTAGGCGATCCGGTGTGTGGCGCGGTGTTCGCAACTGGCACTTTGAATGACACCATGAATTCCGTGATCGTTATCCAGGTGCAGAAACGCTGCCTGGTGCAGCAGAGCGCCGGGTGACCAGGCGGGCGCCAGGCCCATGACCTCGATGTCAAACCGGTAGGGCTGATTCAGCGCTTCATGACCGCTGAAGCGCAGGACCGGCAGGCTTATCCCGCCATCGGCCAGGGTCAGCGAAAACGGACTTTCCTTGTCATTGAGCATTCGGGCGGGCTCTGTCAGGCAATACGGGCGACAGAGGTTACGAAAACGCGACGTTGATTGGACGTGGCAAACCGGTTTTTCAGAATCGCCCTACAAGGCGTGTAGAAGATGTCGATGCGCATCGGAATTTTTGGTCGATTGCCGACTTTAGGCCGTATAAACTTGGCGCCATGCGTCGGCCAATAGATGTCTCGGCGCCACAGATCAAGAGAGTGAGTAATGGGCGCACAGTGGAAGGTTAAACACAAAGAAGCGGCAGCCAACGCCAAGGGCAAGATCTTCGGCAAACTGGTGAAGGAAATCACCATTGCTGCGCGTAACGGCGCCGATACCGCGACCAACGCACACCTGCGTCTGGTGGTCGAACAGGCCAAGAAAGCCTCGATGCCCAAGGAAACCCTGGACCGCGCCATCAAGAAAGGCGCAGGCCTGCTGGGCGAAACCGTTCAGTACCATCGCGTGACTTACGAAGGTTTCGCACCGCATCAGGTGCCGCTGATCGTCGAGTGCGTGACCGACAACATCAACCGCACCGTGGCGGAAATCCGCGTGGCGTTCCGCAAGGGCCAGTTGGGTGCTTCCGGTTCGGTTGCCTGGGACTTCAACCATGTCGGCATGATCGAAGCGTCGCCGGATACCCCGGACGCCGATCCTGAAATGGCCGCGATCGAAGCCGGCGCCCAGGATTTCGAGGCTGGCGAAGAGGGAGCGACCCTGTTCCTGACCGATCCGACCGACCTTGATGCCGTGCAGAAAGCCCTGCCGGAACAAGGCTTCACCGTGCTGTCGGCCAAACTGGGCTACCAGCCGAAGAACCCGGTCAGCGGTCTGAGCGACGAGCAGATGGCTGAAGTCGAGGCGTTCCTCGAAGGCCTGGACAACCATGACGACGTGCAGGACATGTTCGTCGGTCTGGCCGGCTGACACACCAGAAAATCGCAGCCCTCGGGCTGCGATTTTTTTTCAGGCGTGTTGCAACGCCTGGCTGATCTCGCCAAACCCTGGTCGCGCCAGCACATCCGGCTGACAGCAGCGCTGTTCCAGAGCCTCCAGCACCTGACGCTGTCCATCACTCAACCCCGAGTCGATGCGCGCCAGCAGTTCCCCCAGCAGAATCCCGAATGCCCGCACTTCAAGACGCTGTAGTGCGCGGGTTTCAGGTGTATCCGCCGTGGCATGGAATGACGCCGCACCAAAATCCCCCAGCAGACAGTCGCCCTGATCGTTCAACAGAATGTTGTGCCCGTAGAGATCGCCATGGGTGATGCCGTGACCGTGCAGATGCCCGGCGATCGAGGCGATGCCGCGAGCGATACGCAGGGCAACCTCGGCACTGAACCGGCAATCGTCGGCATACACATCCCGTGAGCAGGACGCCAGACTCGGCAGCCCGGCCAGGTTGCGGTAGCTCGGATCGATCAACTGCATCACCAGACCTTGCTGGCCATCGGGATGCTGGTCGATGCGGCCTTCGACGCGGATCAGGTTCGGGTGCAGCCCGGCGGTGATGCACGCGTTCATTTCATGCAGCGGCGAGCCGTCGCTGGTCATTTCGCCCTTGTACAACTTGACTGCCACGGACGTGGCCGGCTGATTCGCGGGCTGCCACTGTGCCCGGTAAATGACCCCGGAAGCGCCTTCGCCCAGCCGTTGCTCCAGTTGCAGCGCCGACCAGTCGATCAGTGGCGCTTTGTCGAGGGCGGCCGCATCGGCTTCGGTTTCCAGCGGATTGCCGGCGTAGGCCAGCCAGGTCAGGCTCGGCAGGGTCAGCAGCCATTGTGGCAATTCAGTGAGCTGGTTGGCGGCAATGCGGATCAGTTCCAGCCGATGGCACTGGCTCAGTGATTGCGGCAGGGCGCGCAGCCGATTGCCGGCGAGCATGAGTTTTTGCAGCAACGGGCGCTCACCCAGTTCTGTGGGCAGGTTTTCGATGGCGTTGTCGGTCAGGATCAGCCAGCGCAACTGCGGCGGCAGCGCCGCGCCGGGCACCTGGGTGATCCGGTTGGCCTTGAAACCGATCATCGTCAGCGCCTGACACTGGCCCAGGCACGCCGGCAATTGGGTGAACTGATTGTCCGAGCAGAACAGCACGCGCAGGTGTGTCAGACGGTGCAAGTCGTCCGGCAGGCTGCTCAGGGCATTGCCGCTGAGGTTGAGCACTTCCAGCGAATCGGCCAGGTTGAAAATCTCCGGCGGAAATTCAGTCAGGCCTTCAGCCAGATCGAGCCGGGTGATGCCCGACAGTTCGCCGGCGCGCAGTTGAGCAAGGGTGTGCATGAAAAGGGTCGCTATCTGGAAGGCGCCCGAGCGCCGGAAATGGGCGGCATGATAACGGCAAATCAGCCCGGCTCGTGCACTTCGCGCAATTGCCCGAGCCGGCTGCGGGTGCGGGCCAGATCGATCGCCTGGCCGCCGAGGCTTTCACGCAACGGGAGTTGGCCGAGCAGGGTCAGGTGTTTGTCCTGGTCGTAGAGCACGTCGATCAGGTTGATGAACCGTTGCTGGGCGGCGATCGAACATTCGCCCAGCTCCGGCAGGCCATCGATGATCCAGTGGTCGAAACGCCGGCACAGTTCCAGATAATCCATCACGGCGGTGGGCTGTTCGCAGAGGTCGTTGAAAGTGAAACCGACACGCCGGTCTTCGCACAGGCGCGCCTGCAAATGCCGGCTGCCAACCGCTAAAGGCAACGGTGTGGCGTCGAGTGGCGGCAGGTTCAAGGCCTGGCGCTGCGCCGGGGTGGCCGGCCAGACGTAATGGCCCTGGGTGAACACCTGATGCGCGTGACGGCGCGCCTGGCTGCGGTAATCGTGCGGCCCGCCGACTTCCATGACCTGCATGCGCGCATTGATCAGGTCGATCACCGGTTTGAACCGCGCGTGGTAGAGCGGGTTGGGCAACAAGCCTTCGGGCGGATAGTTGGAGGTCACCAGCAACAGGATTCCGCGTTTGAACAAGGCCTTGAACAAGCGGGTGATGAGCATCGCATCGCCGATGTCATGCACGTGGAATTCATCGAAACACAGCACTCGACAGTCCATCAGCAGCGCGTCAAGTGTGACAGCGAGCGCGTCGTCGCGGTCGCGGTGCTCGAACATGCCCTGATGCAACCGGGCGAAGAATCCATGGAAGTGCAGACGGCGCTTTTGCTCGATCGGCAACGCCTGGAAGAATCCGTCCAGCAGCCAGCTCTTGCCGCGCCCGACTGCCCCGTACAGATAGAGGCTGCGTGGGGTTTGCGCAGGCGTGCCGAACAACAGACCGGCCTGCTTTGCCATGCAGTCGATGACCCGTTGCTGGCTGTGGCTGAGGGTGTAGCCTTGGCCGTGGGCCTTTTGCCGGAAGTAGTCGCGGATCGTTTGCGCGCTGGCGGCGCACTGGCCCGCAGCCCTGTTGGAGCGTTTGCCGAAGAAGTGGCGCAAGGCTGACCAGCGCTGAGTCAGACGCGAACGTTCGGGCGGTCGGGCAGGCACTGCGGTCACTCCGTCATCATCGGGCCGGCTCCTCGCGAGCGCGGCGGCGTAGTGTAACCAGACGGGTAGTTTTGCTTCCACTGCGCTTTATCGTTTTTCCGCACAGTAATCTGCGGCGTGTACAGGTTTTTTCAACAATATGAATCGACGTGTTGCCAACCTTTCGAAACAAATCCCGGCCGGTGACTGGATCCAATCGACTGGCGCATTCGGTGTCCGTTGCTAACCTGAAACACTGTAACGGCAGCGAGGCTGCCGCCATCAAGGAACGGGCAGTGAATGCAGGGATGGTCTGGGCATTGCTGGGCGGGCTCGCGGCGCCGGTCCACGCCGCCGACCTTCAGGTCGAGGTGCGGGTCGATGTGCAGCGCGGTTGCCAGTTGATCGGCCAGCAACGCGAGGCTGGTATCGAGCAACTGGGTGTGCTCGATTTCGGCACCACGGCGCGGCTCGGCGACCCGGAAGGGCCTCTCGGTGCGGCGCTGACGAATTCGCGCCTGCCACGCCTGGAATGCAACCCGGACACCCCGTACCAGTTGCGTGTCGATGGCGGCCTGCACGGTGGCGTTGGCGAGGTGCGCTATATGGCGGGGGAGGCCGGCAGCAAGCCGATTCCTTATCGCCTGTATCAGGACCCTGCGCGGCGGGTGCCGCTGGTGGTGGATGTGCCCGTCAGCGGCCGGGTACCGGACAGCGGCACGGTGGACTTGCCGTTATACGGGCGGATCGAGCGTATGGCGGAGGTGCCGCGCGTCAGCCGGTATTCGGATCTGGTGAAGGTGACGGTCACTTGGTGATCGCAGAGTTTTTCCGCCATTCGGTGGAACCGGGTGGCGCAGGGAAGGGCGTTCAATGACGAGCGCAATGGTCGAGTGATCCTGAAGGAGTCGGGGCTCAATGATGGGCAGACACGGGCGAGTAATCGCCACAGTCACGTTGCTGTTGTTCACCGAGATCGCGTCGGCGGCGGTCAGTGGGCAGATCCTTGCGCGACTGACGCTGATCGCCGGCTGCGAGGTCACCAACGCCTCCAGCCCCGCCAGCCCGGTGGATGGGCTGGGCTCTCTCGATTTTGGCCAGCAGGGCCCGACCTGGAACGCACCGATCAAGGCCAGCCTCAGCGAAGCGGGCAGCGGCCAACTGAATGTCGCCTGCAACCCTTCGGTCACCGGGTTCACCGTGACCATCGACGGCGGCACCCACGGCGACGGCACCACACGCCGCCTGAGCAACGGGCGCCAGACGCTCCCCTATCAGCTGTTTCTCGATGCCTCCGGCAGCCAGAGCTACAGCATCGGTCAACAACACAATTTCGCTGTCACCAGCGGCGCACAGATACCCATCCCGGTATTTGGCTCGGTGGTGGCGAACACCCGTGCGGTACCGGCCGGTGTCTATACCGACACCCTGACGGTGACGCTCGACTGGTAACCCCGTAGAGGACGGACACCATGCGTACGATTGCATCAAGGATAGGTTTGTCGTTGCTCGGCCTGACGCTCGTTTCCAGCGTCAATGCCGCCACCACGGTCACCGGCCAGATCACCTCCAGCCTGATCCTGATCAGCAGTTGCCAGGTCAACGGTTCCGGCGGTTCGACCGGGCTGAACTTCGGTGCGTTGAATTTCGGCACCGCCAACAGCCTGTTCACCACGGCCACCGGCCAGGTGCTGGGCGGCGGGGGCGGGGCGCTGTCGATCCTGTGCTCGGCCGGTACCACCCCAACGGTCAAGGTTCGGGCCGGCGCCCATGACGGGCTCTCGCCGGGAGGTACTCGCGCACTTTATGACGGGGTCGCCAACTACGTGCCGTATGACCTGTACACCGACGCCGGACACTCGCAGTTGCTGGCCATCGACGGGGTGATCAACCTCGCCGCCAGCACCGGTGTGGCGCAGACCGTGAACATCTACGGTCAGGCGGTGGGCAAGGCCGGGCTGCCGGCGGGCACGTATACCGACACGATTTCCGTCGAACTGACGTTCTAGCGCCATGGCTCGGCATGGCGGTGCGGTGCTCTTTCTGTTGTGTGCGGGCAGCTTGCCGCTGCCGTTGGCGGCGGTGACCAGCCAGAGCTTTCAGGTCAGTGCCACAGTTACACCGGGCTGTCTGGTGGTGGGGGGCGTATCGAACTATGGCGGGCTGAATTTCGGTTCGCGTTCGGCGCTGGCCACCGGCACGGTTCAGGTCGCATTGACCGGTGGTGTCACGCTGCAATGCACGCCGGGGGTGGCGCTGAACATGACGGTCGATGGCGGCCAGTACAACAGCGGCGGGCGACGCATGCAGATCAGCGGAGGCAGCGCGAAGGTGGCGTATGCGCTGTTTCGCGATGCGGCATACAGCCAGAGCCTGGGCATCGGTCAGAGTGTGGCGGTGGCCTACAGCGATGCGAACAACATCAGTCTGCCGATCTACGGACAGGTGCAATTGCCGGGCAATCAGCCCGGGGGGACATACAGCGATGTGTTGCAGGTGCAGCTGTCGTGGTGATGTGAAATGACAAGGAGCAGGTTTATGGGGTTTTTCACGTCACGCTATTGGTCCGTGTGTTGCGCCGTGCTGGCGCTGGTCATGTTCGGGACGCTCAAGGCCCAGGCCGCCAGTTCGGTGCTGATCTGGCCAATCGATCCGGTGTTGGAGGCCGATCAACAGGCGAGTGCGCTGTGGCTGGAAAATCGCGGCACGGAAACCGCCAACCTGCAGATCCGCGTGTTCGGCTGGAGCCAGAGCGGTTTCGAAGAGCAATACCGCAATCAACGCGAGGTGATCGGCAGTCCGCCGGTGGCGAAGATCGAGCCGGGTCAGAAGCAACTGGTGCGCCTGACCCGCACCAAAGACGTGCCGCCAGGTCAGGAGTTGGCGTACCGGATCATCATCGATGAAATCCCCTCGGCCCAGCCGCCCGTTGCCCAAGACGGCAAGACCGCTGCGGCGATCCGCTTCCAGATGCGCTACTCGGTGCCGCTGTTCGCCTATGGCGCGGGCCTGTGGAGCAAGGAAGACAGCGCCCGTCAGCGTGACCCCAAAGGTATCGGCCTGCCGCAACTGAGCTGGCGGACGGTGGCGGTGGAGGGCCGTCCTTATGTGGAAGTGCGTAATCAGGGCGCGGTTCATGCGCGATTGACCGATGTGGCCATCAAGCAGGGCAGCCAAAGCAAACCCTTGGCCGAAGGCCTGCTCGGTTACGTGCTGCCCGGCGCAGTGATGCGCTGGCCGGCACCGGGGCCGGTGACGGGAGAGCTGGCGGGACGGATCAATGGCGCGGCGCAGGTGCAGAGCATTCCACCGGCGCGATAGACGTCGCGAGTGATCTCGACGCTTCCAGGCTTCGACGCCAGCGGTTTCAGGAGGAATCAGTCCATTGACGGACGTAACACGCTAATGAGTCCGGGATGGGCTCGCCGTATTCAGCGTCCGTTGTGGCTCATGACCGGCGCGTGGTGCCTGATGTTCGTTCATCCATCCGGGGCCGGCGAACTGCCGCCGCCCCCCAGCGGCATGGAGGCCGTCAGCGATGCACAGTTGTTTCTGGAACTGGTGGTCAACCAGATGAATACCGGTCGGGTGGTGGCGGTGGAGCAACGCGGTGGGCGGCTTTTCCTGCCGGCCAGCGTATTGCGCGACACCGGCATGAAGCTACCGGAAGAGGCCAGTGCCGAAGTCGATCTCGACGGCCTGCCGGGCCTGCACAGCGACTACGACAGCGGCAGCCAGCGCCTGCTGCTCGACGTGCCGCCGGACTGGCTGCCGGAGCAGTTCATCGGCAACCGCGAGGTTTATCCACGCACCCCGGCGCTGAGCAGTTTCGGCGCGTTGTTCAACTATGACCTGTATCTCAATGACACCGACGACGCCGGCACCTATCTGGCGGCGTGGAACGAGGTGCGGGTGTTCGACAGTTGGGGCACTTTGTCGAACACCGGGCAATATCGCCGCACGTTGTCGGGGGATGCGGTCAGCACGCTGGACAACGGTTATCTGCGTTACGACACCACCTGGCGTTACTCCGATGACGAACGGATGCTGACCTACGAGGCCGGGGACGTGGTCAGCGGCGCCTTGCCCTGGAGCAGTTCGGTGCGGCTGGGCGGTGTGCAGTTCTCACGGGATTTTGCGGTACGCCCGGATCTGGTGACCTATCCGCTGCCGCAATTCGCCGGGGAAGCGGCGGTGCCATCCTCGGTGGATCTGTTCATCAACGGCTACAAGTCCAGCAGCACCGACCTGCAACCGGGGCCGTACACCCTGACCAACATTCCGTTCATCAACGGCGCGGGCGAGGCGGTGGTAGTGACCACAGATGCGCTGGGCCGGCAAGTGTCGACCACGGTGCCGTTCTACGTCACCAGCAGCCTGTTGCAAAAGGGCCTGAGCGATTTTTCGGTGGCCGCCGGTACATTGCGTCGGGATTACGGTTTGAAGGATTTCAGCTACGGTCCGGGCGTGACGTCCGGCAGTCTGCGCTACGGCGTCAGTGACATGTTTACTCTGGAAAGTCACGCCGAAGCGGCGGATTCCCTGACCCTCGCAGGGCTGGGGGGCAACTTGCGTCTGGGTAATTTCGGGGTACTCAACAGTGCGCTCAGCCAGAGTCGTTTCGACGGCTACGGTGGTCAGCAATTGAGCCTCGGTTATCAATACAGCGGCCAGCGCTACAGCTTTTCCTATCAGCGCCTGCAACGCCGCGATCGCTATGCCGACCTGACCGTGGTCGACAGCCCTTACACCACACTCAGCAAGCGCAGCGAGCAGGCGACCCTGAGCCTCAACCTCGAGCGCTGGGGCAGTCTCGGCGTCGGTTATTTCGATATTCGCGCGGCAGACGAAACTCGCACGCGGTTGCTCAATCTGAGCTGGAGCAAACCGCTGTGGCGCAACAGCAGTTTCTACCTGTCGGCCAACCGCGAAATCGGTAACAGCAACTGGGCAGTGCAGGCGCAACTGGTGATTCCGTTCGACCTGCGCGGCAGCCTGGCCATCAGCAGCGAACGCAGCAAGACCGGACAGACGCAGCAACGGGTCAATTACAGCCGCGCCGTACCGTCCGAGGGCGGGGTGGGCTTCAATCTCGGCTATGCCAATGGCGACGGCGCCGATTACCGCCAGGCTGACGTCACCTGGCGCCTGCAATCGGTGCAATTGCAGGCGGGCGTCTACGGGACGTCTGACGCCGAAACCCGTTGGGCCGATGCCAGCGGTTCGCTGGTGTGGATGGATGATCAAGTGTTCGCCGCCAACCGCATCGATGATGCGTTCGTGGTGGTCAGCACCGACGGCTACGCGGATATTCCGGTGCGCTACGAGAACCAGCAGGTCGGCCAGACCGACCGCAATGGCCACTTGCTGGTGCCGTGGAGCAGTGCCTATTACCGGGGCAAGTACGAAATCGATTCGTTGAACCTGCCGGCCAACGTGCGCAGTCCCAACGTCGAACAGCGTGTTGCCGTGCGCCGGGGCAGTGGCTATCTGCTGGAGTTTGCGCTGAGCCGGGTGATCGCTGCGAGCATCGTGCTGGTGGATTCGCAGCAAAAGGAATTGCTGCTGGGCAGTGGTGTGCTGCACGAACAGAGCGGCACGCGGACGGTGGTTGGCTGGGACGGACTGGTCTATCTGGAAAACCTTCAGGCGCAGAATTCGCTGCGGGTGACTCTCGCGGACGGCAAGACTTGCCAGGCGCACTTCAGCGTCGACCTGCAGCAGGACGAAGTGCCGCTGATCGGCCCGTTGGTGTGCCAATGACTCGGGCGCGGCTTGTTCTGTGGCTGTTGTTGCTGCTGCCGGGGCTGGCGCAGGCGCTGTGTTCGGTGGTCACCACCACACCCGCCGGGTTCGGGAACATCAGTTCGATCGCCGTGCGCACTACCTCTCAACCCAGTTCCACTCTGAATGGAGGCTTGAGTTGCACCGGTTCGCTGTTGTCGCTGTTGACCAACAATGACCATTTCTGGGCCACCGTCACTTCGACCCAGAGCGGTTTGCTCGGGCCCAGCGGTGACGTGATCGGTTACACGATCTACGCCAACAACAGCACCAGTTACCCGCTGACGCGAGGCACCGCCTATGACTTCGCCCGCAATGGCATCATCGATGCCCTTGGCTTGCTGGGCGGTACGGTGCCGAAGACCGTTCCGCTCTATTTCGGTACCACCATCGGCAGCAATGTGGCGGCGGGGGTGTATACCGAGACCTTGAGCATTTTCTGGAACTGGAATTATTGTTCGGGTATCGGTGCGGGCGGGCTGTGCCTGGGTCGTGACATCAACAGCGGCACGACGACGCTGACGGTCAACCTGACGGTGGCCAACGATTGCACCATCACTGCGCCGAACATCGCTTTCGGCAGCGCGCCGGTGGTCAGTGCATTCACCCCGGTGACCGGGCAGACCATCAACCTCGCCTGCACCAAGGGCAGTGCCTACACGGTGGGTTTGAACGACGGGCAAAATGCACTAAGTGTCGGCGGACGACGGCGGATGATTTCCGGCAGCAACTATCTGGCCTACGACATTTTCAAAAGTGCCGGCACCACCCGTTGGGGCAGTGTCGGCACGGCTCGCCGCGCCAGCAGCGATGCCGAGGTCAACCCCGGCAACGGGCTGGGCACCGGCAGTCAGATCTTCAATTACAACGCGAAAATCTACACCGACCAGACCACACCGCCAGCCGGAACCTATCTGGACAATGTGGTGCTGGATGTGGGGTTTTGAACCAGCTAGAAGCTCAAGGATTGCTTGAGCATTTTCGCCGCCGGGGTATCGGCCGGGCTGACCATCGCGTAGTTGTAACCCTTGCCGGACCAGTATTCGGCCAGCAGATCCCCGTCCTGACGGCTGCCCCGGGGCAGGAAGGTATTTTTCGGTCCCGGTGGGCGTACATAGAAACTGACCTTGTGCCCGCTCCGGTCTTCATACATCACCATCGCCGCCGGGCCTTCATCAGTGCTCAGCAAACGGCCGCTGACCGGTGAAAATCCGGCCCGGCTCAGGTCCGGCAGGCGATTGGCCTGAGTGAAATAACGGTCGAGCCAGCGCTGGATATCGCCGTCGCCATCGACCTTGTAGTCCGCCGGCAGAAGCCCTTGCTGGGCGATCAAACGGTACGCCTGCAAGGCATCCGTCATCGGTGCCGGGGGATGAAACACGGTCATGTCCCGGGCCTTCCAGCCTCCGACACCGCCAAGGCTGACGGCAATCAGCAGCACCGCCGCGCTGGCCCATTGGCGGCGCGACTGGCGCTTGAGCCGCTGACGGATCAGCGACGGATCAAGATCCGGATTGTCAGGTTGTTGCAGGGCACCGCCGAGGGCGGCGCGCAGGTGCTGGGCGTCCTGTTGCCAGGCGCGAACCTGCGCCGCCTCGTCGGGATGGCTGGCGAGCCAGGTGTCCAGCACATGCCGGTCGGCCTCGCTGAGCTGGTGATCGACGTAGGCGTGCAGGTCACGTTCGTTGGGGGGCAGACTGATCATTTGAGTATCCGCAAGGAAGGGCTGCTGATTTCCCCGTCGCTGAGCTGGCGCAGGGCCTGGCGAGCACGGGACAGGCGCGACATCACGGTGCCGGTGGGGACGTCGAGAATCTCGGCGACCTCCTTATAAGTCAGGCCTTCCACCGACACCATCAGCAGCAGGGCGCGCTGTTCGGTGGGCAGTCGGTCGAAGGCCTGCAAGGTCGATTGGGCAATGACCGTGCGCTCTGCCGAAGGCTCGGCGTCATCGCGGCCGGTGAAGAATTCGAGCATCCGCGCATATCGCCGCGAACGCCGATGCGCATCGAGGAATTGCCGGTACAGGATCGAAAACAGCCAGGCCCGCAGATCGCCGTCGGCGCGTTTGTCGCCCCAACCCGACAGCGCCCGCTCGAGGCTGGCTTGCACCAGGTCGTCGGCGCTGCTGCTGTTGCGTGTCAACGACAGCGCGAAGCGGCGCAATCTGGGGATCAGATCGCGTAATTGCTCGTCGAGTGTATTCATGACAGGGACATGCTCTGGGCCACAAGCGCGGTAGTGGTAGGAAAGACGCCTCTCGACACAGCTTATTCCATTCCAGAAGCTGAAAGATTTCATTACTGGCGATGTAGGAAAGTTCGCCGCGTTCTGTAGTGCGTGTAATGGATTCAAATCCCCCGGCTCAACCCGTCCGACAAGCGCAAGCAGCCACCGATGTCGCCAGCAGGCAATCGGTGGCCGAAGCCGCTGAAACGATGACTTGAGCAAAAAAGGGATGTTTAAAATGCACGCAATCGTAATGAATCCCCCCGCACCAAGTGCCGGCCCTGACGCCTGGCGGACATTCGGCTGCGGCCCGGTGGCCGAGCCTGAGTTCTCGTTGATCCACCGTGCGATCGAGGCGCAGGCAGCGACTCACCCGCAGCAGGTGGCCGCACGTTTTGAGGGACAGCGCCTGACCTACGGCGAGCTGAATCGCCAGGCCAACCGGTTGGCCAGATTGTTGTCGAGCCATGGCGTAGCACCGGGTGATCACGTGGCGCTGTTTGTCGAACGCTCGATCCCTATGCTGGTGGGCATGCTTGCGACCTTGAAGCTGGGGGCCGCTTATATTCCGCAGCATGTCGGCATTACCCCGACCACGCAGTTGAGCCACATCATGTCGGTTGCTTCGACGCAGGTGGTGTTGACGCTTTCAACGCTGGCCCATGGGATTCCCCTGACGGCCGGGCAGCATTGCATTCATCTGGATACGTTCATCGACTCGCCGGGCTCGGCTGTCGATGACGTCAATGTGGGAGAGGATATTTCGTCACCGGATGCCTTGTGTTTTGTGTTGTTTACGTCCGGTACGACCGGACAGCCCAACGGTGTCAGGGTGACCCAACGCAATGTCTGCAACATTCTGCTGACCGGCCCCGGCAATCTCGGCATGGGGCCGGGCATGAACGTCGGGCAAATCCTCAATATCGCCTTTGACATGGCCGCCTGGGAAATCCTCGGCTGCCTGGCCCATGGTGCGACGCTGCTGATCCGGGGCAAGGACATTGCCGAGACCGCCGAGCAGTGTGACGTGCTGATCGCGACGCCATCGATTCTCGCCACGCTGGATCCGGCGCGCTGCAGCCAGGTGAAAGTGGTGGCGCTGGCCGGCGAACCGTGTCCGCAGCCCCTGGCCGATCGCTGGGCGACCTTTTGCGATTTCTACAATGCTTGCGGCCCTACAGAAACCACCATCGTCAATACCATGCAGCATTACCGAGGCGTGGGCCCGTTGACGATCGGCAAGCCAACGCCCAACAACACCGTGTACGTGCTGGATGAAGCGGGCCAACTGTGCGGGCCGGGTGAACAGGGCGAAATGTGGGCCGGTGGCGATTGTGTAACCGCCGGGTATCTGGGCAATCCTGCGCTGACTGCCGAACGTTATCGACTCGACCCGTTTCTGGGGCAGGGTCGCATGATGTTTCGCACCCGTGATCTGGGCCGCTGGACCGCCGACGGCGAACTGGAGCACCTGGGCCGGGTGGACGATCAGGTGAAAGTCCGGGGCTTTCGCGTTGAACTGGACTCGGTATCGGCGGCGCTGGAGTCTGCACCGGGCTGCGAGCGCGCGGTGACCTTGAAGTTCGATAACCGTCATCTGGTGGCGTTCGTCTATCCCGCTTCTACGGATACCGACGAGGCCCGACGCCGTTGCGAAGAGCGTCTGGCCTATTACTGCGTGCCTTCGATGATTCTGCCGGTGGACGACATCCCGCTGACCTCAAGGGGCAAGGTCGATAAACGCTTGCTGCTGGAGCGGGCTCAGGCGTATCAGGCACAGCTCGTTGCCACCACTCGGGAGGCGGGGCAATGAGTCAGGTCGATGACGCTTTTGTCCTGCCACCTCGAAGGCCGCTTTGGCGGCGTCTGGGAACGATGCCCTTGTTTTCGCACTACAACCGCCTGGTAGCGCTGGTGCTGCTGGCTAACGTCGGGGCGCTGGTGTACGGAGTGACCGTCGGTCAGTGGTGGTCGGCCTCGGGGATCGCGTTGGAGACGTTGTCGCAGCTGGTGTTGGTGAACCTGTCGATGGCGATCCTGATTCGTCAGCAATATGTGATCAATCTGTTGTTCTGGCTGGCGACCCGCGCCCCGACGAGCTGGCCGTTGGCGATTCGTCGCTCGCTGGCCAAGGTCTATCATTTCGGTGGGCTGCACAGTGGCGGGGCGATGGCCGCGATTGCCTGGTTCGTGGCACTGCTCGGCTCGATGATCTGGCAAAGGACCCAAGGGGTGGGTGGGGTTTCGCTGACGTTGCTGACCATCAGCGCCGGGCTGCTGGGATTGTTGCTGCTGATGGCTATCATGGCGTTGCCGGGAATTCGTTCACGGTTTCACAACGCTTTCGAGCGCACACACCGGTTTGCCGGTTGGGCGGCGCTGTTGCTGTTCTGGGGCATGACGCTGGTGTTTGCGCGGGACAGGAATCCTTCGGCAGACCTGACGCAGGTCCTGTTGACGTCCTTTTCGTTCTGGATGCTGCCGATCCTGACGTTCAGCATTGCCTTGCCTTGGTTACGCCTGCGCAGGGTGCCAGTGACGCTGGTCAAACCGTCATCGCATGCAGTGATTGCCCGGTTCAATCACCTTACGCCGTTCGCCGGATCTTCCACCGCCATCAGTCGCCATCCGCTGTGGGAGTGGCACTCGTTTGCCAACATTCCTGCACCTGACGAACAGGGTTTTCGCCTGATCATTTCCCGGGCCGGCGACTGGACCGGTGAGCTGATCGAACAACCGCCGAGCCATGTCTGGGTCAAGGGCATCACCACGGCAGGCGTCGCCCATATCGAAACCCTGTTCAAGTCAGTGGTGTACGTCGCCACCGGCAGTGGCATTGGGCCGGTGTTGCCGCATCTGCTGGCGGGACAAGTGCCGATCCACCTGATCTGGTCCACCCGCAGCCCGCGCGAGACCTATGGTGACGCGCTGGTGGAGGAAATCCTGCAGGCACAACCCGATGCCCATATCTGGGACACCGACCGGTTGGGCAAACCGGATCTGGTGGCGCTGGCGTATGCCGTCGTTCGAACCCACGGTGCGGAGGCGGTGATCTGTATTTCCAATCAAAAGTTGACCGAGCGGGTCGTCGAGGAAATGGAATCCCGGGGTATTCCGGCCTACGGCGCGATCTGGGATTCCTGACGGTGCGTCGGTGTTTTTCCACTCACTTCATTTTTCAAAGAGATTGCGAATGAACCTATTGATTGAACGACAGGGGCCCGTGGTACTGATCCGCCTCAACCGCCCGCAGGCACGGAATGCGCTCGACACATCACTGATGCACGAATTGCTGGGGACCTTGCAACCGCTGGACAATGACCCGGGTGTCGGATGTTTCCTGATTACCGGTACACAGGATTATTTTGCTGCCGGCGCCGACATCAAGGAGATGTACGAAAAGTCCTGCCGGGAAATGATCGAGGAAGATCATTTCGCCGGATGGGATGCGTTTGCCGCTCTGCGCACGCCAAAAGTCGCCGCAGTGGTGGGATTCGCGCTCGGTGGAGGATGCGAACTGGCAATGATGTGCGATGTGATCGTGGCGGCCGAATCTGCGAAATTCGCACTGCCGGAAATCACTTTGGGGGTGATGCCTGGCATGGGTGGCACGCAGCGCCTGACCCGGTTGATTGGCCGTGCCAAAGCCATGGACATGATATTGACCGGTCGCACGATGTCAGCCCGGGAAGCGGAGCAGGCGGGATTGGTGTCGCGGGTGACAGACGCCGATCAAGTGCTGACACAGGCCATGGACATTGCACAGCGCATCGGCGGCTTTCCGCGTACGGCGACACGGGCCGCCCGGGAAGCTGTAGACCGGGCATCCGAGTCGGGACTGCGCGAAGGCATTCTGTTTGAACGACGCTCGTTTCACGGCCTGTTCGCGACACCCGGGCAGAAAGAGGGCATGCAGGCGTTTCTGGAGAAGCGTGTGCCGCGTTTCGATCGGATTTAGCCCGCTTCGAGTGGACTCCGACGCCACTGCATGAAAGAAACTACAGTTCAGAGGGAATAATCCTACGAGGCGTGCGTCTCATAGCACCTTTCCCTATGGCCGATGGCCCTGGAGTCTTTCATGGTTGATCGCAGCTCACCACCCGGCGGGCCTCAACACCCGCCACTGAGTGCCCCGAGCCTGGTATTGCGACTTGGCGGAATTGCCGTGGTGGTCGCCGCCCTGGCCGGGGCATTTGCCTACGTTCATGGTTCATTTGACCCACAACGTCTGACGCCGAAAGCGTTGGTCGATGTGCTGGAGAAGAATAACGGCGTGCATCCCGGCTTTCGTCGCAATCACGCCAAAGGTGTGTGCGTGATCGGACATTTCGAGAGCAGCGGCGAGGCTCGTCCGTATTCTGTCGCGCAAGTGTTCAATGAATCGCGCACGCCGGTGGTCGGGCGTTTTGCGTTGCCGGCCGGCAATCCATATGCGCCGGATAGCGCCGTACCGATCCGCAGTCTGGCGCTGCGTTTCACTCAGGCCAACGGTCAGCAGTGGCGCACCGGGATGAACAGCATGCCGGTGTTCCCGGTGGGCACGCCCGAGGCGTTCTATCAGTTGCAGCAGGCGCAATCGCCGGATCCGGCCACAGGAAAGCCTGACCCGGCGAAGGTGCCGGCATTTTTTGCCGCACACCCGGAAGCCGTGCCGTTTCTGACCTGGATAAAAACCGCCAAGCCCTCGGCCAGTTACGCGACCGAAACCTACAACAGCGTCAACGCCTTCTATCTGGTGGATGCCAGCGGCAAGAAGCAAGCGGTGCGCTGGAGCATGACGCCTCTGGCCCAGGACGCTGCCGGTGCGACTGCGCCTGAAGGCAGTGATTTTCTCGAAAAAGACCTGGTGCAACGCCTGGCCGAAGGGCCGCTGCGCTTTCAGTTGAACATCACGTTGGCCAACGCCGACGATCCGGTGAACGATGCGAGCAAGACCTGGCCCCCCGGCCGCAAGGTGTTGAACGCCGGCACCCTGGTACTGGAAAAGACTCAGCCCCAGCTCAGTGGCGAATGCCGTGACATCAACTACGATCCGCTGGTGCTACCGGCCGGCATTCAGGGTTCCGACGATCCGCTGCTCGCCGCGCGCTCGGCCGGTTACGCCGATTCCTACCTGCGTCGCACCAGCGAAGTCAGCCAACTGCCAACCGGCAAAAAGGAGGCTCGCCCATGAGCACGCAACCGACTCATTTCAACCCGCTCGCGCGGTTGCTGCACTGGTTGATGGCGTTGATGATCATCGCGATGTTGTTTATCGGCGCAGGCATGGTGACCTCGGTGTCGGCTCGGCATGAATGGCTGATCAATCTGCACAAACCGCTGGGCATCGCGATACTCGCTTTGGTGATCGTGCGCATTCTGGTGCGGCTGGGCACCCGCCAACCGCCGCTGCCGGCGGATCTGCCGGGTTGGCAAGTGATGGCGGCCAAGGCCTCTCATCTGTTGCTGTACGCGCTGATGCTGGTGTTGCCGCTGCTGGGCTGGGCGATGATCAGCGCGGCGGGGGATCCGGTGATGCTCGGCACGTCCCTGCAATTGCCGTCGATCGTGCCGGCGGATGCGCAGGTGTTTGCGTTGCTGCGCAAGGCTCACGGGTATCTGGCGTATCTGTTGTTCCTGACCGTGCTGCTGCACCTGGCGGCGGCGCTGTTCCATGGCTGGGTGCGCCGTGACGAGGTGCTCGACAGCATGCTGCGGGGACGCAATCGCGGTTGATAGTGCGTCAGTCTGACGTGGCGAGGGCGCAAGCAGCCTCGCCATGTTTCCGGGTGGCCAGCGTTCGCCACCAGTACAGCAGCGCGACCACGTTGATTGCGGCACCCAGCCAGCAGACGCCCGGCCATCCTGCCCAGGCGTACATGGCGGTCGAGGCGATTGAGCCCAAGGCGCTGCCCATTGAATAAAACAGCATATAGCCGGCGGTCAGTCGGCTCTGCGCCTGCGGGCGGACGCTGTAGATCATGCTCTGGCTGGTGACGTGCACGGCCTGCAAGCCCAGATCCAGGGTGATGACGCCAAGCAGTAGCGCCCATAGCGATAAATGGGTGAGTGCGATTGGCAACCACGAACCGAGCATCAGCAGCAGCGACAGACCGCTGACCCATTGCCCCCATCCTCGATCCGACAGGTGTCCGGCTCTGGCGGCGGCGAGTGCACCCGCCGCGCCGGCGAGTCCGAACAATCCGATTTCACTGTGGGAAAGCGACAGCGGCGGGGCGGCCAGCGGCAACACCATCGGCGTCCACAACACCATGGCGCTGGCGAAAGTCAGCAGCGCGAGGATCGCACGTTGGCGCAGCACCGGTTCTTCACGAAACAGGCTGAATACTGAGGCGATCAATGCCACGTAATGCGTGGTCGGTCGTGCTTCTTCATCCTTGGGCAATACCCGAAACAGCAACACAGCCATCACCAGCGTCAATCCCGCTGACAGCAGATAGATCGAGCGCCAGCCGGCCAGATCAGCCATGCCGCCGGCCACGGTGCGCGCCAGCAGAATGCCGATGACGATGCCGCTGGTGATCACGCCGACTACCTGCCCGCGTTGCGCCGGGATGGCCAGAGTCGCGGCGTAGGCGACCAGCACCTGAGTAACCACGGCAAGCAAGCCGGTCAGGGTGACGCCGATCAGTAGCCAGACGCTGTTCGAGGCCAAGGCGATCATCAGCAAGGCAGCGGCGGACAACAGCGTTTGCGTGACGATCAGCCGCCGGCGGTTGAGCAGATCGCCAAGGGGGACGAGCAACAACAGCCCGAGGCCGTAACCGACCTGAGTCAACGTCATGACGATGCCGATGCTGCCCGGCGACAGACCGAAGGCGTCGGCCATCGCATCCAGCAGCGGCTGGGCGTAATACACGTTGCCCACCGCGAGGCCGCAAGCGATGGCGAACAGCAGCACGACACCTTTATCGAATGTTGCAGTTTTCATGTCCCGGATCCTTTCAGGTTTCAATATGAAACTTTGAAGACGGTAAGTAATCCGGTTTTGATTTGCAACCTGATTGAGTAAAAGTCGGCGCAAAAAAAGATCGCAGACAGGCTGCGATCTTTCGTGAAGCGAAACTCAGGGGCGATCAGCGCAGGGTGTCGACCATGTCCGCGATGGTGGTCAGCACGTCCTTGCCCAGTTGTTTCGAGCGCTTGCCCGACCAGCCGGTGAGCGGGTTCGGCGCGTCATCGTGATCCTTGAACGGCATCTCCAGGGTCAGCGACAGGCAGTCGAACTTCTGGCCAACGCTGTTGCAGGCCAGGGTCATGTTGGCCTGACCCGGTTCGTCGCGGGTGTAGCCGTACTTGGTCTGGAAGTCTTTGGTGGTGTGTTTCAGGTGGCTGCGGAAGTGCTCTTCGAGCTTCTCGATTCGCGGGGTGTAACCCGGATTGCCTTCGCAGCCGGCGGTGAACACGTGTGGAATTTCTTCGTCGCCGTGTACGTCGAGGAACAGATCGACGCCGTACTTTTCCATCTGCTGCTGTACGAAAAGCACTTCCGGGCTGACTTCCTGACTGGCGTTCTGCCAGGCGCGGTTCAGATCCTGACCCATGGCGTTGGTGCGCAGGTGACCGTGGAAGGCACCGTCCGGGTTCATGTTCGGCACCAGGTACAGATCAGCGCTGCCCAGCAGTTTGTTCAATACCGGATCGTCATGATGCTCCAGGCGTTCGATCACGCCTTCCATGAACCATTCGGCCATGTGCTCGCCGGGATGTTGCTGGGCGATGATCCAGATCTTGCGGCGACCTTCGGCGCCAGTGCCTTTGCGCAGCAGCTGAATGTCGCGACCTTCGACACTTTTGCCAGTGGCCAATAGTTCGGTGCCGGCCTTGGTCAGCGCTTGCTCGATCAGCCAGTCATGACGGCCGCGGCTGTAAGGCTCGAAGTAGGCGAACCAGGCGTGGGTCTGCTCGGCTTCGAGGCAGAAGCGCAGGCTGTCGCCTTCGAATTGGGTTGGAATGCGGAACCAGTTGACGTGGTCGTAGGAAGCGACCGCCTGATAGCCGGTCCAGGCCTTGTTGTACGAGGACTGACTGGCGTTGACCAGACGAAACCAGTGTTCCTGATGAACGTGCAGGCCGCTGGCCTTGAAGTGGAACCACTGGAAATGGCCGCTGCGAGTATCTGGCCGAATTGCCAGAACCGGGTTGAGCGGGTTGCTGATGTCGATGACTTGGATGTTGCCGCTGTCGAAGTTGGCGCTGATGTCGAACGAAGATTTGGCCACGGTCATAATCGGTTCCTGAATATGATTTTTATGGCGGCTACTTTACACGCAAGACAGGGGTGAAACCGAGGGAAATTGCCGGTTGCGGCGGGGGGCGTCTTCCATGACGCGCTGGCAGCTTAGTGGCTGTGCGATTGATTCTCAAGTGCTGATTGGCATTACTTTGTCCCAATGTGGTCGGGGTCGGCTTGCCAAGCAATGTTCTTTTGATATCATCCGCGCCGACGAATTTGCAGCACCCAAAGACTTCATTAGCCTGAAGCCACAAGCCAGAAAACTGGCAAAAAAAAGACCCGGCAAAAAAGCCGGGTCAAAAACCGTGATTAGCCTGATGAGGAGATAGTCCAGAAGACCGACCTAAGGTCTCTGGTCTATCGACTGATCTCGCGACCAGTTGCTTGCAATAATAATCATTATCATTTGCAAGTCAAACGTTTTTATCTGCGCGATTGGAAAATTCTTTCCCGTCCGTTCGAGCTCCCGTCTTCAGCGCACTGCGCCATCAAGCGAGTGATCAACCATCGCCCGCGCCATGTCCACCATGTGCACGACCGAAAACGCCAGATCCCGATTGACGCCCTGCAAGCTGTCCGCAGCCTTGAACGCCGTCGCTGCTGCGCAACGCAGCAGGTCGGAGGCGTGGACCAGGGATTCTTCGCCACTCAGGTTGCTGTTCACGCCGAAAAAGCGCTCATCCACTTCCGGTTCTGACACAGCTGGTTTCAAGTAATAGTCCAACGCCCGTTGCGCAGCGGCGCACCCTTGCGGAGACGTAAAGGTGGTGTCCATTTGCAGGTCGGGCAAGTCTTTGCTGGGGATATTCATGGTGAAAGGTCACTCCTTGGTCGATTCAAATCCGTGACCCAAGAATAGTACCAATAGTATTTGTGACCAGAATTTAAATACTACAATATGTGTTTTGTCGGCCGAAGGCGTCCACGTATGGTGCCGCACATGGATAAATGGATTGAGTTGGTCAAGGCCAAAATGAGTGAACTCAACGTCACTCAAGTCGAGCTCGGCGAGCGTGTCGGCATGTCTCAGGGTGGCATCGGCCATTGGCTGAACAAGCGTCGCGAGCCCGGAATCACGCAGATGAACCGCGTGCTGAAAGCGTTGGGTATGGAGTATCTCGAAGTCGCGGTGGTGATTCGTGAACCGCAGATCGATGCGGACGACGAAATGCCTCTGGCACAGAAGTACAACCCTTACTTTCGCTACCCGGTCAGCGAGTGGAATGCGCCGATCGAGGCCCGTGAAAGCCAGCCAGCGTATTCGAGTGCCAAGGACAAGCGACGTTTCGAGCTGACGGATTATCACGCCCGTGGCCCGGCGTTCTGGCTCACGGTGACGGGTAATGCGATGACCGCGCCGACCGGGCAGAGCATCGGCGAGGGGATGATGATTCTGGTGGATCCGGCGCTGGAAGCCGAGCCCGGAAAATTGGTGATCGCCCAGTGGCCGGACAGCGACGAGGCCATTTTCCGCAAACTGATCGAAGAGGGCGGCCAGCGTTACCTGGCGCCGCTCAATCCGACTTGGCCGAAAGCCTTGTTGACCGACGAGTGCCGAATTATCGGTGTCGTGGTTCAGGCAACGGCCAAATACTAGTCAGATCGATCCTCGCCAGGCGTAGGATCGATCCACCTTTCACGCTTCTTCCAGTTCGACCAGTGCGCTGCCTTCGCTGACCATTTCGCCTTCCTGGCAATACAGCGCCTTGATCACGCCAGCATGGGGCGCGCGGATGCTGTGTTCCATCTTCATGGCTTCCAGCACCACCAATTGCGCGCCGGCTTCAACCGATTGCCCGGCCTCCACCAGCACCCGCACGATGCTGCCGTTCATCGGCGCCGTCAGACCGCCTTGATGGCTGTGACTGGCTTCGATAGCGCTGATCGGGTCGTACGTTTCAACGCGCCGCAATTCACCGTCCCATTGCAGAAACAGAACCTCTCCACGACGAATCGCACGCAGTTGTCGGCGCAGCCCATCGTGCTCGACCACCAGTTGCTCGCCGATCAGTTTTGCGTAGCCGCCAGCGCCGAGCGTCAACGCCCGATCCTGCCCCTCGCAACTCAAGTGAAGTGCGATTTCACGTGGCAACCCCGCGCGCAAACCACTGTGTAGCGCCCAAGGCGAAGCGGGATCATCCGCCCGAGCTGTCTCCGGCAGGCTCTGCGCAAAGGCCTGCGCCGCCGCATTCCAAAATTCATCGCTCAGCGCAGCAGGTGTTGGCAGCAACTGATCCTGATAACGCGGAATGAACCCGGTATCCAGTTCCGCCGCCGCAAACGCCGGATGCCCGATGATCCGCCGCAGGAAGTTGATGTTGGTCTTCAACCCGCCAATCGCAAACTCATCGAGCATGCTCAGCAGCCGTAAACGCGCCTGCTCACGATCTTCGCCCCAGGCAATCAGCTTGCCGAGCATGGGGTCATAGAACGGTGAAATCTCGTCGCCTTCCTCAACACCGCTGTCCACACGGCGCCCCGGTCCTGCGGCGGATTCTCGATACAGATCCAGACGCCCGGTCGCCGGCAGAAAATCATTCGACGGATCTTCCGCATACAACCGCACTTCAATTGCATGCCCGTTCAGCGGCACTTGATCCTGAGTGATCGGCAACGCTTCGCCACGGGCGACGCGAATCTGCCAGGCCACCAGATCGAGCCCGGTGATGGCTTCGGTGACTGGGTGTTCGACCTGTAGCCGCGTGTTCATTTCCATGAAGAAGAACTCGCCGCGCGCATCCAGTAGAAACTCCACCGTGCCGGCGCCGACGTAACCGATAGCCTGCGCCGAACGCACAGCCGCTTCACCCATCGCTCGACGCAGTTCCGGACTGAGGCCAGGTGCCGGCGCCTCTTCGACGACCTTCTGGTGCCGACGCTGAATCGAGCAGTCGCGCTCGTTCAGGTACAGGCAATTGCCATGCTGATCGGCGAACACCTGGATTTCCACGTGACGCGGCTTGAGCAGGTATTTTTCCACCAGCATCCGCGAATCGCCGAACGAGGACTGCGCTTCACGCTGAGCCGAGGCCAGCGCTTCAGCCAATTGGCTGACGTCCTCGACAACTTTCATACCTTTACCACCACCGCCGGCTGTGGCTTTGAGCAGCACCGGATAACCGATGCGTTCGCAAGCATCGCGGAAGGTATCAAGATCCTGAGCCTCACCGTGATAACCCGGCACCAGCGGCACGCCGGCAGTTTCCATCAGGGCCTTGGCGGCGGATTTGCTGCCCATCGCATCAATGGCCGAGGCGGGCGGGCCGAGGAAAATCAGGCCGGCGGCTTCGATGGCGCGGGCAAACCCGGCGTTCTCCGACAGAAAGCCATACCCCGGATGAATCGCCTGAGCGCCGCTGGCCTTGGCCGCCGCGATCAGTTTGTCGATTTGCAGATAGCTGTCGGCCGCTTTGCTGCCGCCCAGATCGACGCGGATATCCGCTTCACGGCTGTGCCGCGCTTCGCGGTCGGTGGCGCTGTGCACGGCAACGGTGGTCAGGCCCAGCGCCTTGGCGGTACGCATGACCCGGCAAGCGATTTCGCCACGGTTGGCCACCAGCAGGGTGGTGAGAACAGGTGCGCTCATCAACGCGGCTCCTTGGTGGTGATTGCGGCTTGCCAGCTCGGTGGGCGTTTCTGCAGAAAGGCCCGCAGACCTTCCTGGCCTTCCGGGCTGACGCGGATGCGGGCGATGGCGTTTTCGGTGTAGCGACGCAGGGCCGGCGTCAGCGCGCCGTTGCCGACTTCACGCAGCAGATCCTTGCTGGCGCGCATCGCGGCGGGGCTATTGAGCAGCAGGTTGTCGATCCATTGCTCGACTTTCTGTTCAAGCTCGGTCGCTGGATAGCTTTCCGACAACAAACCGATTTCCCGCGCCCGCTGCCCGCCAAAACGTTCGGCCGTCAGCGCATAACGCCGCGCCGCCCGTTCGCCGATGGCTTGCACCACGAACGGGCTGATCACCGCCGGCGCCAGGCCAATGCGCACTTCCGACAGACAGAACTGTGCATCATCGGCGCCGATCGCCATGTCGCAGCAACTGATCAGACCCAGCGCGCCGCCGAACGCCGCGCCTTGCACCACGGCCACGGTCGGGATTTTCAGTTTGGCGAGGTTGTACATCAGCTCCGCCAGTTCCCGGGCGTCGTCGAGGTTGGTGTGGTAATCGAGTTCGGCCGATTGCTGCATCCAGGCCAGATCGGCGCCGGCGCTGAAGTGTTTGCCGCGTCCGCGCACCAGCAGGAAACGCAGGCTGGCGTCGCTGGCGACCTTGTCCAAGGCCAGGATCAGCTCGCGGATCATCTCGGCGTTGAACGCGTTGTTCTTTTCTTCGCGGCTCAGCCACAGGGTCGCGAAACCCCGTGGGTCGCTGTGCAATTCGAGGGTGTTGAAATGGCTCATGAGGTTCTCCCGATCACATCCGGAACACGCCGAAGCGGCTCGGTTCGATAGGCGCGTTCAACGACGCGGACAAGGCCAGGGCCAGTACATCGCGGGTTTGCGCCGGGTCGATGACGCCGTCGTCCCACAGCCGTGCGCTGGAGTAGTAGGGGTGACCCTGCTCTTCGTACTGGTCGAGAATCGGTTGCTTGATCTCGGCTTCCTGCTCGGCGCTGAAGGCCTGGCCGCTGCGTTCGGCCTGCTCGCGCTTGACCTGAACCAGCACGCCGGCCGCCTGTTCGGCACCCATCACGCCGATCCGCGCGTTCGGCCACATCCACAGGAAACGCGGATCGTAGGCCCGCCCGCACATGCCGTAGTTGCCGGCGCCGAAGCTGCCGCCGATGATCACGGTGAATTTCGGCACCTTGGCGCAGGCCACGGCGGTCACCAGTTTCGCGCCGTGCTTGGCGATGCCGCCGGCCTCGTATTTCTGGCCGACCATGAAGCCGGTGATGTTCTGCAGGAACAGCAGCGGAATGCCGCGCTGGCAGGCCAGTTCGATGAAGTGCGCGCCTTTTTGCGCGGCTTCGGCGAACAGGATGCCATTGTTGGCGAGGATCGCGATCGGGTAGCCGTGCAGATGGGCGAAACCGCACACCAGCGTTGTCCCGAACAGCGCTTTGAATTCATCGAACACCGAACCGTCGACCAGTCGCGCAATCACTTCGCGCACATCGAATGGCTGCTTGGCGTCCGCCGACACCACGCCGTACAACTCGTCGCTGGCGTACAACGGCGCAATCGGCGCGCGCTGCTGCACTTCGCCGAGCTTGCGCCAGTTGAGGTTGGCGACGCTGCGGCGGGCGAGGGCGAGGGCGTGCTCGTCGCTTTCGGCGTAATGGTCGGCGACCCCGGAAGTCTTGCAGTGCACATCGGCCCCGCCAAGGTCTTCGGCGCTGACCACTTCACCGGTCGCGGCTTTCACCAAGGGCGGGCCGGCGAGGAAGATCGTCGCCTGATTACGCACCATGATCGCCTCGTCAGCCATCGCCGGCACATAAGCGCCGCCAGCGGTGCAGGAGCCCATGACCACGGCTATCTGCGGAATGCCCATGGCGCTCATGTTGGCCTGATTGAAGAAGATCCGCCCGAAGTGCTCGCGGTCCGGGAACACTTCGTCCTGGCGCGGCAGGTTGGCGCCACCCGAGTCCACCAGATAAATGCACGGCAGACGGTTTTGCTGGGCGATGGTCTGGGCGCGCAGGTGTTTCTTCACGGTCAGCGGGTAGTACGAGCCGCCTTTCACGGTCGCGTCGTTGGCGACGATCATGCACTCGACGCCTTCCACGCGGCCGATCCCGACAATCACGCCAGCGGCCGGCACGTCTTCGCCATACACGGCGTGGGCGGCCAACTGGCTGATTTCCAGAAACGGCGAGCCCGGATCGAGCAAGCGGTTGATCCGCTCACGGGGCAGCAGTTTGCCGCGTGAGGTGTGCCGTTCCTGAGCTTTTGCGCCGCCACCCTGGGCCACTTGGGCGAGGAGGGTGTGCAGGGCGTCGACCTGTTTGAGCATCGCCGCGCTGTTGGCGGCGAACTCCGCTGAACGAGGGTTGAGCTGGGTATGCAGGATAGCCATGGACAGCTCCGTTTAGCGGGTTTCGTTGAACAGTTCGCGACCGATCAGCATGCGACGGATCTCACTGGTGCCAGCGCCGATTTCGTACAGCTTGGCGTCACGCAGCAGACGGCCGGCCGGGAATTCGTTGATGTAACCGTTACCGCCGAGAATCTGGATTGCATCCAGGGCCATTTGCGTAGCGCGTTCGGCGGTGTAGAGGATTACGCCGGCCGCGTCCTTGCGCGTGGTCTCGTTGCGTTCGCAGGCCTGGGCCACAGCGTAGAGGTAGGCGCGGCTGGCGTTGAGCTGGGTGTACATGTCAGCGACTTTGCCCTGGATCAGCTGGAATTCGCCGATGCTCTGGCCGAACTGTTTGCGGTCGTGGATGTACGGCACGATCAAGTCCATGCACGACTGCATGATCCCGGTCGGGCCACCGGACAGCACGACGCGTTCGTAATCGAGGCCGCTCATCAGCACTTTCACGCCGCCGTTGAGCACGCCGAGGATGTTTTCTTCCGGCACTTCGACGTCATCGAAGAACAGCTCGCAAGTGTTGGAGCCGCGCATGCCGAGCTTGTCGAACTTGTTGCTGCGGCTGAAGCCTTTCCAGTCGCGCTCGACGATGAATGCGGTGATGCCGTGCGGGCCCTTTTCCAGGTCGGTCTTGGCGTAGATCACGTAGGTGTTGGCGTCGGGGCCGTTAGTGATCCAGGTCTTGCTGCCGTTGAGCACGAAACGGTCGCCGCGTTTATCGGCACGCAGTTTCATCGAAACCACGTCGGAACCGGCGTTCGGCTCGCTCATTGCCAGAGCGCCGACGTGTTCGCCGCTGATCAGTTTTGGCAGGTATTTGGCTTTCTGTTCGTGGTTGCCATTGCGGTTGATCTGGTTCACGCAGAGGTTGGAGTGGGCGCCGTAGGACAACGCCACCGAGGCCGAGCCACGGCTGATTTCTTCCATCGCCACCACGTGCGCCAGGTAACCCAAGCCAGCACCGCCGTACTCTTCCGGTACGGTGATGCCGAGCAGGCCCATGTCACCGAACTTGCGCCACAGATCAGCGGGGAACAGGTTGTCGCTGTCGATCTGCGCGGCACGCGGGGCGATCTCCTTGGCAACGAAGGACTGAACCTGATCGCGCAGCATGTCGATGGTTTCGCCGAGGGCAAAGTTCAGGGATGGGTAGCTCATGGGTCACCTTTTGGCTTTTTTGTAGGGTGGGGAGAAGGGCGTTCAGTTCTCACCTTTACGTTAACGTAAGCCTGTGACGAATGACTGTCAATCACCCTTTACGTTAACGTCAACTTGAGCGAGAGTAGGGCCAGTTCTGAACGGTCGGAGCTGACATCGCTCCGGTCCAACACCCACTAATAAAGACAATAGGGGTCGTCATGGATCAACCCAGTGCAAGCCCGCAGCGCAGCTACACCCGTGGTTCCCAGGACAAAGCCTTGCTGGCGATGACCATCGGGCAGAAGTTCGACCAGACCGTCGCGCAGTACCCGGACGGCGAGGCGCTGGTGGTGCGCCATCAGCAGCTGCGTTACACCTGGCGGCAACTGGCCGACGCAGTGGACGTGCATGCCAGAGCCCTGCTGGCGTTGGGTTTGCAGGCCGGTGACCGGCTCGGCATCTGGGCACCGAATTGCGCGCAATGGTGCATCACTCAATTCGCCACCGCGAAGATCGGCGTGATCCTGGTCAACATCAACCCGGCCTACCGCAGCTCCGAACTGGAATACGTGCTCAAGCAATCCGGTTGCCAATGGCTGGTCTGCGCCGGTGCCTTCAAATCTTCGAACTATCACGGCATGTTGCGAGGCTTGCTGCCGGAACTGGCCGAGCAATCCATCGGCAAACTGCGCAGCGAGCGCCTGCCGGAATTGCGCGGGTTGATCAGCCTTGATCCCCAGCCGCCTTCGGGTTTTCTGCCGTGGTCGCAACTGGCCGATCTGGCAGCCAGTGTCTTTCCAGAACAATTGCGTGAACGCAGCGACAGCCTGCACTTCGATCAACCGGTCAACATCCAGTACACCTCCGGCACCACCGGTTTCCCCAAGGGCGCGACCCTCAGTCACTACAACATCCTCAACAACGGTTACATGGTCGGCGAAAGCCTCGGCCTGACCGTCGCCGATCGCCTGGTGATCCCGGTGCCGCTGTATCACTGCTTCGGCATGGTCATGGGCAACCTCGGCTGCATCACCCACGGCAGCACGATGATTTATCCCAACGATGCCTTCGATCCGCTGCTGACCCTGAGCACCGTCGCCGAAGAAAAAGCCACCGCGCTGTACGGCGTGCCGACCATGTTCATCGCCATGCTCGATCAGCCGCAACGTGCGGAATTCGACCTGTCGACTCTGCGCACCGGAATCATGGCCGGCGCCACTTGCCCGATCGAGGTGATGCGCCGGGTCATCAGCGAAATGCATATGAACGAAGTGCAGATCGCCTACGGCATGACCGAAACCAGCCCGGTGTCGCTGCAGACCGGCCCATCCGACGAACTGGAATTGCGCGTGACCACCGTCGGCCGCACCCAGCCGCAACTCGAAAGCAAGATCATCGATGAGGCCGGCAACCCGGTGCCGCGCGGCACCATCGGCGAGCTGTGCACCCGTGGCTACAGCGTGATGCTCGGCTACTGGAACAACCCGAATGCCACCGCCGAAGCCATCGACGCGGCAGGCTGGATGCACACCGGCGACCTGGCGAGCATGAACGACGAGGGTTACGTGTGCATTGCCGGGCGTAACAAGGACATGATCATCCGTGGCGGCGAAAACATTTACCCGCGTGAACTGGAGGAGTTCTTCTTCACCCACCCAGCGGTGGCGGACGTGCAGGTGATCGGCATTCCCTGCTCGCGTTACGGTGAGGAAATCGTCGCCTGGATCAAATTCCATCCCGGCCACAGCGCCACCGAACAAGAACTGCAAGCGTGGTGCAAGGAGCGCATCGCCCACTTCAAGACGCCGCGGTACTTCAAGTTTGTGGAAGAGTTTCCGATGACGGTGACGGGCAAGATCCAGAAATTCCGCATGCGCGAGATCAGTATCGAGGAGTTGCGTAGCGACGAGGGCTGAGGAGCGGATCTGTGGGGGCTTGGCTCCCACAGTTTTCTGCAGGATTTCAGAACGCCAGACAGCACAAAGGGGAGCCGAAGCTCCCCTTTAATTTTGTCGTCGCGTGCTCTTTTTTATTATTGAGGGTCGGTCTGTTGTTGTTTTTGGCAACCGTGGCCCTTTACCGCTGTTTTTGGCGACCCCCATCCGGGGTCAAGAGCAAACGTATTTTTTTGAGCGCTGATCTGCTTTCTCGTCTAGCGATCCAACCGATTCGGGAGCTACCTGAAGGTAGTTTTATTGTTCTCTGCCCGGTTGCGGGTCATTCCGAGGAATACCCTGAAAAGCACACCTTCTCCAAAAAAATCTGTTAGCTGCGTCTCTGCCGTGTTGTTTTTGTTATGTCAGAGTCGGTACGTCTTATTTTTATTGGTTTGCTGCTTTTTATTCTTGTTATGCCATAGAGATAGCAGAAGCCGTGCCAACTTTTAAAAACCCTTGTAAATCAAGGGTTTGAGATTTTTGAAAGATTTTTCCTTCGGGCGAAACCAGACAATTTGTTTCCGTGTTACTCGCTTGTGCCCACGTCTCGCGCTCGGCGGTAACACCATCCCCTCACTGTGCGCTGCGAGCCTTGGCCACGCGCGAACCGGTTGGGCGGCCCAGCACGGCGCTGATCTGCTGGCCGGCGGCAATCAAGGCGTCGAGGTCGATACCGGTCTCGATGCCCAGGCCGTTGAGCAGGTACACCACGTCTTCGGTGGCGACGTTACCGCTGGCGCCCTTGGCGTAAGGGCAGCCGCCGAGGCCGGCGATCGAGCTGTCGAACACCGCGATGCCTTCCAGCAGGCTGGCGTAGATGTTGGCCATGGCCTGGCCGTAGGTGTCGTGGAAGTGGCCGGCGAGTTTCTCGCGTGGCACCTGCTTCGAGACTACTTCGAACAGCCGGCGGGTGGCGCCCGCGGTGCCGGTACCGATGGTGTCACCCAGCGACACTTCGTAGCAGCCCATCGCAAACAGCTCGCGGGCCACCATTGCCACTTGCTCCGGGGCGACCTCGCCTTCATAAGGGCAACCCAGCACGCAGGACACGTAACCGCGCACGGTAACGCCGTGCTGTTTCGCCGATTCCATGATCGGCGCGAACCGCGCCAGGCTTTCGCTGATCGAGCAATTGATGTTGCGCTGCGAAAACGCTTCTGACGCAGCGGCAAACACCGCGACTTCCTTCACTCCCGCCGCAAGTGCATCTTCAAAACCGCGCAGGTTCGGCGCCAGTGCACCATAGGTTACGCCGGGCTTGCGCTGGATCTGCGCGAATACATCAGCGGAACCGGCCATCTGCGGCACCCACTTGGGCGAGACGAAACTGCCGACTTCTATATAGCCGAGACCGGCGGCGCTCAGCGCGTCGACCAGTTGCACCTTGTCGGCAACGCTGATGGGCTGGGCTTCGTTCTGCAGGCCGTCACGCGGGCCGACTTCGATCAGGCGTACTTGGGAGGGGAGGGACATGGCGTTGACCTGCTCTTTGAATTCTTGCGGAACCCCTTGTGGGAGCGGGCTTGCTCGCGAAAGCGGAGTGTCAGTCGGAAAATATGTTTCTGATACACCGCTTTCGCGAGCAAGCCCGCTCCCACATTGGGATTTGTTTGGATTACTGAACTGATTGCTGATTCTTGAGCGTCTGCTCCAGCGCCTGCACGCAGCGTTCTTCGGCGGTGTCGAGTTCCAGCTTCATCTGTTCGATGTCCAGCAATTGCTGCTCGAGCTGTTCCCGGCGCTCGCTGATTTTCGCCAGCATGCTGTTGAGTTGTTTGGTGTTACCGCTGGAGGGGTCGTAGAGCTCGATCAGCTCGCGGCACTCGGCCAGGGAGAAACCGATGCGCTTGCCCCGCAGGATCAGCTTCAGGCTGACCTTGTCGCGCGGCGAATAGATGCGTTCCTGGCCTCGTCGCTCGGGGCTGAGCAGGCCTTGTTCTTCATAGAAGCGGATCGCCCGGGTGGTGATGTCCAGCTCGCGGGCGAGGTCGGAAATGCTGTAGGTCTGGCTGCTCATGAAAGCGCTCGAAGAAGGGTCTTGGCGCTAAGCTAATGGCAGGTTGACGTTTACGTCAAGTAGCGGGCGCCTGCAGCTTGTCGAGCTTCTTCTCATGGGCTGTCACTTGCTGGCACAACTCGATCATCTGCTCGCGCATCCAGCGGTTGGCCGGGTCCTGATCGGTGCTTTCGTGCCAGTACAAATGGGTTTCCACCGGCGGCACATCGTTGACCGGCAGATTGAACGCATGCAGGTCATGGCGCCGGGCGAACCGCTCCGGCACGGTCATCACCATGTCGGTCTGCTGCAACACCTGGGACGCCATCAGATAGTGCTGCGAGCGCAGGGCGATCTTGCGCTGGATGCCCATTTTGCCCAGAGCCAGATCGACGTGGCCCAGGCCACTGCGGCGGCTGGAAATATGAATGTGGGTCAGCGACAGGTAATCGTCGAGGGTGAATTTTTCCTTGGTTGCCAGCGGATGACCCTTGCGCATGGCACAGACGTAACGGTCTTCCATCAGCTTGACGTGGCGCACCTGCGGGTCGGTGTTGAGCGGCGCATCCACGGCAAAGTCGAGACGCCCGGCAGCCAGTTCCTTGGTGGTTTCCCGGCGTTTGGATAGGAAGCTTTCGATGATCACCGTCGGTGCCAGACGACGCAGGCGCTGGAACAGCGGCGGCAGAATCACCGCTTCGGTCAGGTCAGTCATGCTGATGCGGTAAGTCTTGACCGCTTGCGAGGGGTTGAAAATGCGGCTTTCCTGAACCGATACCCGCAGCAGCGACAGGGCATTGCGCACCGGGCCGATGATGTTCTGCGCCATGGGCGTCGGCACCATGCCTTGGGCGGTGCGTACGAAGAGCGGGTCGTTGAAGGTTTCGCGCAACCGCGCCAAGGCATTGGACACCGCAGGCTGGGTAATGCCGACAATCTGCCCGGCGCGGGTCAGGTTGGCTTCGGTGTAGATCGCGTCGAAGACGATGAAAAGGTTGAGGTCGACCTTGCTCAGATTCATTACGCGGCTCTCTTGTTATAGGTGCTTGTTATAGATGGATGGCGCGGGTCAGGGCGGCCAGGAAAATCAACCAATCATATATCGGTGATGAATGTTTATACACGCCGAGAATAGGCTAGGTAAATTATCAACGCTGTTCTAGCATCGATTGCATGATTTAAACAACCTGCCGAAAAAAGGTAATTGCTCATGGATTTCGCTTATTCGCCCAAGGTGCAAGAACTGCGTGAGCGCGTGACCGCGTTCATGGACACTTACGTTTACCCGGCCGAAGCCGTGTTCGAACGCCAGGTCGCAGAAGGCGATCGCTGGCAGCCGACGGCGATCATGGAAGAACTCAAGGCCAAGGCCAAGGCCGAAGGGCTGTGGAATTTGTTTCTGCCTGAGTCGGAGCTGGGTGCTGGCCTGACCAACCTCGAATACGCGCCATTGGCGGAAATCATGGGCCGTTCGCTGCTCGGCCCCGAGCCGTTCAACTGCTCGGCACCCGACACCGGCAACATGGAAGTGCTGGTGCGCTACGCCAACGAAGAGCAGAAACAACGCTGGCTCGAACCGCTGCTGCGTGGCGAGATCCGTTCCGCGTTCGCCATGACCGAGCCGGACGTTGCGTCCTCCGACGCCACCAACATGGCCGCCCGTGCCGTGCGCGATGGCGACGAGTGGGTGATCAACGGCAAGAAATGGTGGACCTCCGGCGCCTGCGATCCGCGCTGCAAGATCCTGATCTTCATGGGCCTGAGCAACCCCGACGCCCCGCGTCATGCCCAGCACTCGATGATCCTCGTGCCGGTCGACACCCCCGGCGTGAAGATCATCCGCCCGCTGCCGGTGTTCGGTTACGACGACGCACCGCACGGTCACGCCGAAGTGCTATTCGACAACGTGCGAGTGCCGTACGAAAACGTCCTGCTCGGTGAAGGACGCGGCTTCGAAATCGCACAAGGTCGCCTGGGCCCGGGCCGGATTCACCACTGCATGCGTTCGATCGGCATGGCCGAGCGCGCACTGGAACTGATGTGCAAACGTTCGGTAAGCCGCACCGCGTTCGGCAAACCGCTGGCGCGTCTGGGCGGTAACGTCGACAAGATTGCCGACTCGCGGATGGAAATCGACATGGCGCGCCTGCTGACGCTGAAAGCGGCGTACATGATGGACACCGTGGGCAACAAGGTCGCCAAGAGCGAGATTGCGCAGATCAAAGTCGTGGCACCGAACGTCGCATTGCGGGTGATTGACCGGGCGATCCAGATTCATGGCGGGGCAGGGGTGTCGAACGATTTCCCGCTGGCCTACATGTACGCCATGCAACGTACCCTGCGCCTGGCCGACGGCCCGGACGAAGTGCACCGCGCCGCGATCGGCAAGTTCGAGATCGGCAAGTATGTGCCGAAGGAAATGCTGCGTAGCGAGCGCTGATCCAAAGCCGCGTTATCGTTCATCGCTGGCAAGCCAGCTCCCACAAGTCTGCTGGTGCTCACACCAATTGTGTTCACCGAAGATCCCTGTGGGAGCGGGCTTGCCCGCGAAGGCGTCAGTGGCTGCAACGCATCACCATCAGATTCAGTAAACCCAAACCTCAACCCGCCGATTCTTGATCCGGCCCTCATCCCCGCTGTTGGTCGCCACCGGCATCAGTGCGCCAAACCCGCGCACTTCGCGCAACACCACGCCGTTTTTCACCAACTCTCGGCGTACCGCCATCGCCCGCAGCTTCGACAGTAAATCCGCCCGTGCCGGGTCGTCCTTGGCGTCGCCGAAGCCCACCAGTGTTACCGCGCGGTCGGTCTTGTCGTGGTGCTTTATATAGTCGAACACCCGGGCCAGATCCTGACGGGCCTTGTTGTCGAGGCTGGCGCTACCTTCTTCGAAGCGGAAGTTCACCGTCAGGCGCTGGGCGTGGCGGCTGAGGGATTGATAACCCTCGGGCATCAACGCATTCGGCGTGACGGCGATGGCCTGCACGGTCTGGGCGATAAAACCATTGGCCGCGACAATCGCCTGGCCCTGACGGCTTTGCGCAAAGTCCACCAGCGCACTGGCCCAGGGATTGTTGCTGTCGGGCGGCAGATAGAAGAACAGCCGCCGCGACAGCGGATAGTCTTCGGTGGCGATCAGGCTGGCGAGCGGCAGCATCGCCTGGGATTGTCCGTCAACAATCGCCACGGCCTTGGCTTGACGCACATAGGGCAGGCCGATGAAACCGATGGCCTGCGGATCGGCACTGACCGCGTCGGACAACTGCTCGCTGGACTCAAACCGTTTCGCGACACTGCTCAGGGATTTCCCACGACGACTGAGGACAAGTTCCTTGAAGGTGTCGTAGGTGCCGGACTGATCATCCCGCGCATACAGATGAATCGTCCCACCCTTGCCGCCGAGTTCTTCCCACGTCTTCGCCTCGCCGCTGAAGATCCGCGCCAGTTGTTCGGTGTTCAGTTGCACCAGCGGATTGTCGGGATGAAGGATGATCGCCAGGCCATCGATGGCGATGACCTGCTCGGCGCCAGGGCTTTTCAGATCACCCCGGGCTTGCAGGGTCAGCAGTTCGCTGTCCTTGATCGGGCGCGAGGAGGCAGCCAGATCGGCGCTGGCGTTCTTGAGTGCAGTGAAACCGGTGCTCGAACCGTGGGCGGCGATCTCCACGACGACTCTTTGGCCTTGGGCCGTCAGGCCGACGACCCGTTGTTCGTTGGCGGTGTCCGGGGTTTCGCTGTGGACTTTCAACAGTCCCTGATCCTGCAACAGGCCTTCCACCAACGCCGGGCCGAGCGCCGCGCCAATGGTGTTGGAACCCTGGATGCGCAATACCGGGCCGTTCTCGGGAATGGGCAATGCCGCGGCCGAAACCTGCAGCCAGGCACTCAGGAGAAAGACGAACAGAACACGCAGGGTCATGCCGGCACCGATTGCAGCCAAGGGGATTGCCGGGGAGATTAAGTCAGTGAGGTTGCTGAAAGATGACAGGGCAGAAGATCACAACCGCCGGCTGTGATCTTCTGCTTTCAAGCGAATCAGCTCAATTCCAGCCAGATCGGCGCATGGTCCGAAGGCTTTTCCATCCCGCGCAGTTCATAGTCGACGCCGGCGGCTTTCACCCGTGGCAGCAAACCGTGGGACGCCAGAATCACATCGATGCGCAGACCACGTTTCGGCTCGTCTTCAAAGCCACGGCTGCGATAGTCGAACCAGCTGAACGTGTCGGTCACGTCCGGGTTCAGGTGACGGAAACTGTCGGTCAGGCCCCAGTTTTTCAGGCGAGCCATCCACTCGCGCTCTTCCGGCAGGAAGCTGCATTTGCCGGTTTTCAGCCAGCGCTTCATGTTGTCCGGGCCGATGCCGATGTCGCTGTCTTCCGGAGAGATGTTGACGTCGCCCATCACCACCAGCGGCTGTTCGTTGTGGAACTGGCTTTCCAGCAGCGCTTGCAGATCGCTGTAGAAACGCTGTTTGGCCGGGAATTTGGTCGGATGGTCGCGGCTTTCACCCTGTGGGAAATAGCCGTTCATGATCGTCACCGGAACGCCGTTGGCGTCGGCGAACGTGCCCCAGATGAAGCGTCGCTGCGCGTCTTCTTCATCGGTGGCGAAGCCCTTGTGCACGGCAATGGGTTCCTGGCGCGAGAGCAGGGCGACGCCGTAGTGGCCTTTCTGTCCGTGGAAATACACGTGATAACCCAAGGCCCGCACTTCTTCCAGCGGGAACTGGTCGTCGTGAACCTTGGTTTCCTGCAGGCCGATCACGTCCGGCTGATGCTTTTCGATCAGCGCCGCCAGCTGATGCGGACGGGCCCGCAGTCCGTTGATGTTGAAGGAAACGATCTTCATGGTCGGCAGTCCTGGCAAAAGGGCGATGCTAGCTGACATGTAGGATCTGGGCCAGCGTGGGGTAAGCAGATTCATTCAGGTCTGTCAGATATGCGCGGCCCCTAATGGCCCCATCGCTGGCAAGCCAGCTCCCACAGGTATTTTTTGCGTACACGAATTTTGTGGACGAACCGGAAACTGTGGGAGCTGGCTTGCCAGCGATAAGGCCCGACCAGTCGATGAAGATCTCTGGTTGGTCTATACCTGTGGGGAACTGTGCCATCACCAAAAGGTTCGTACCAACAAGAGCGCCGCCATCCGAGCGCGCCCCGGGGAGAATCACCGTCATGCCTGAAACCCAAACCGCCATTGCCGACATTCATATGCTCGACCGCGGCTATTCCCGTGAAGCGCGATCCCTTCTTTATCAGGCCTATCGTCATGAGCCGACCTTCGCCTACCTGTTCGAAGCCGAGCGTCCGGGTTACGAACAACGGGTGCGCGCCACGGTGCGGGAGCTGGTCAAACAGCATTTTTTGCAGGATCTGCCGGCCATCGGTCTGTTGGTCAATGATCGCCTGATCGGCATCGCCCTGATCGCGCCGCCGCAACGGCGTCTGGGCGTTACCGAGAGTTGGGCCTGGCGTTTGCGCATGGTGCTGAGCACCGGTTTCCGCTGCACTCGGCGTTATCTGGAGTATCACGCCGCCGTTGAGGCCTGCGTGCCGACCGACTCGGTGCACATGCTGCCGCTGCTTGGTGTGCATCCACAATTTCAGGGCAAGCATTTCGGCGAACAACTGCTGCAAGCGATACACAACTGGTGCGCGGTGGACGAGACCTCCCAAGGCGTGATCCTCGACACCGGCAACCCGCGTTATCTGGAGTTCTACAAGCGTCAGGGTTACGAGGAAATCGGCGAAGTGGCCGTCGGCCCGGTGCGCGAGCACGTATTTTTCCACGCCAACCCGCAGGTGTTACAAACAGCAACGGGATGACCATCGAACTTTTGGGGGAATTTCCTGTTCTATCACGCTCCCAAGCCCGTGATAGCATCCGCGCCTATGAAGTTTCCAGGAAGATTTACCAGTGGCGTGCTCATGCTGTTAACCAGCTGCGCGGCGCTGGCGCAAAGTGAATTGGATGTGCGGATCAAACCGTCCAACGATGAACTGAAAGCCAATATAGAAGGCTATATCGGCAGCCTCGGCGATCGTGACGAAGAAGCCTTGCAGCGCTTCAGTCGCGGCGCCGAAGAGCAGGCGCGCAAGGCTGCCCAGGCCTTGGGTTATTACCAGCCGCAGATCGAAAGTGACGTCAAGGGCGGTGAAAAACCGCGTCTGGTGCTGAACATCGATCCCGGCGAGTCGATTCGCCTGCGCAACGTGACCGTGCGTGTTGACGGCCCGGCGGCCTCCCTCAAATCCTTTCGAGTCCCCAAGAGTGACGTGCTCAAGCCTGGCGCGGTGCTCAATCATGGGCGTTACGAAGACGCCAAGCGGCTGATCCAGAATCAGGCGTCGCGCTATGGCTTTTTCAGTGGCCGCTTCACCCGCCAGAAATTGATGGTCGATCCCCGCGCCGGGGTAGCCGATGTCGAACTGATCTACGAAAGCGGCCCGCGTTATGCGCTGGGCAAAGTCAGTTTTGAAGGCGACACACCGTTCGACGAAGACCTGCTGCAACGCATGGTGCCGTTCAAGGCCGGCGAGCCGTATGACTCCGAGCTGATCGCCGAACTCAACCGCGACCTGCAATCGAGCGGCTACTTCGAAGGCGTGCGGGTCGACGCCGCGCCGACCGCCGCGAAAAACGACGTGATCCCGGTGGACGTCAAACTCGACACCCGCAAACCGCGCACCATGGGCCTGGGTCTCGGTTATTCCACCGACGTCGGCCCGCGGATCAAGGCCAACTGGACCCGCCACTGGGTCAATCCGCAGGGCGACAGTTATGGCTGGGAGGCCGAACTGTCGGCGCCACGGCAAAACGTCGGCCTGTTCTACGACATCCCGCTGGACCCGCCGCTGACCGACAAGCTGCGCTGGGCCGGCGGTTATCAATACGAGGACATTGACGGCTCCGACACCCTGAGCAAGCTGCTGACTTTCGGCCCGGAATGGCACAGCAAATTGCCGAGCGGATGGCAGCGGGTGATCTCGCTGAAATGGCAGCGCGAGGAATACCAACTGGGCGACGACTCCGGCCTGAGCACCTTGCTGATGCCCGGCGTGAGTTATTCCTACCTCAAGAGCGACAACCGCATCGACCCGCACAATGGCTATCGCCTGACTTTCGAAAGCAAAGTGGCGAAAGAAGGCCTCGGCTCGGACAACAACCTGGTTTACGGCACGGCGCTGGTCAAAGGCCTGACCACCGTGTTCGACAAGCACCGTTTGCTCGGCCGGGTGCAGGTCGGCGGCAGCGCCACCAACGGTTACAAATCGGTGCCGCCGTCGCTGCGCTTCTTCGCAGGTGGCGATCAGAGCGTGCGCGGTTACGACTATCAGAGCCTGTCCCCGGAGAACTCCGAGGGCGACCGCATCGGCGGGCGCTACATGGTGGCCGGCAGCGTCGAATATCAATATTCGATCGCCGAGAAGTGGCGCGTGGCGACCTTCGTCGATCAGGGCAACTCCTTCAACAAACTCGAACTGCCGAACCTCAAGACCGGGGTCGGTATTGGTGTGCGCTGGGTTTCGCCAGTGGGGCCGATCCGCCTCGACCTGGCCCACGCGCTGGACGACGATGGCGGCATCCGGCTGCACTTTTCCATGGGGCCTGAGCTGTGAAGCGTGGTTTGAAAATATCGGCGCTGGCGCTGTTGTCGCTGGTGCTGCTGATTGTATTGAGCATCACCGCTGTGCTCGGAACGCAGGCCGGCAGCCGTTGGTTGCTGGGTCTGGTACCGGGCCTGAGCGTGGACAATTTCCAGGGCCGCCTCGGCGGACAGTGGAGCGCCGATCATCTGCTGTGGCAGCAGGACAGCAGCCGCGTCGAGCTGAGCAAACCGATCTTCGAATGGTCGCCGCTGTGCCTGACGCGCATGACGTTGTGCATCGAGCAGCTCAAGGCCGATCAGGTCAGCCTGCAATTTCCGCCCGGCGAAGAAACCACCGACAGCGGCCCGATCAAGTTGCCGGATCTGCAATTGCCCGTGGCCATCGAGTTGGGCGACGTTCAGGTCGGCAGCCTGCTGTTCAACGGCAGTGAAGAGTTGAAAGGACTGCAACTGGCGGCGCACTGGACCGCCAAGGGCATGCAGATCGACAGCGTGAAACTGCAACGTGACGAGTTGAGCCTGAACCTGTCCGGCCTGTTGCAACCGACCGGCAACTGGCCGCTGAACATCGCCGGTGATCTGACCTTGCCGTCGCCCGCTCCCGAGCCGTGGACGCTGGCGCTGAAAATCGACGGCGACCTGCTGAAAACCCTCAACCTGCACGCCGACAGCCGTGGCTACCTCGACGGCCAGTTGAGCGGCGAGCTGCAACCGCTGGCGGAAAACCTGCCGGCCAAAGTGCGGATCACCTCAGAGGCGTTCAAGCCGAGCGTGGATCTGCCGGACACCCTGCAATTCAATCAACTGCTATTGACCGGCGAAGGCGACCTGAAAAACGGTTACCAATTGCTCGGTAATGCAACGCTGCCTGCCGATAATGGCCCGGTGGCGCTGTTGCTCAAGGGCAAGGTCGACGCCAAAGGCGCGCAGATTGCCGGCCTCGATCTGACGGCCAACGACAAGCAAAGCCTCAAGCTCACCGGCAACGTCGACTGGAGCAAAGGCCTCAGTGCCCAGGCCAATATCAACTGGCTGGATTTTCCGTGGCACCGGCTCTATCCGGAGATCGACGAGCCACAGGTCACGTTGCGTACCTTCACGGGCGAAGTCTCCTACACCGACGGTCAGTACATCGGTAACTTCGCCGCCGCTGCGGATGGGCCGGCGGGTGCGTTCAGCCTGAGCAGTCCGTTCAGCGGCAATCTCAAGCAGATTTTCCTGCCACAACTGAAACTCGAAGCCGGGCAGGGCAAGGCCGAAGGCCATGTGAACGTGCAGTTCGCCGATGGCATCGCCTGGGACACCGCGCTGGAATTGTCGGCGCTCAACCCGGCGTATTGGGTTGCGGAGTTGCCGGGCACGCTGGCCGGCCCGTTGAAGAGCAAAGGCGAAATGAAAAACGAGCGCCTGAGCCTGAATGCCGACCTCGATCTGAAAGGCAAACTGCGCGGGCAATCGGCGATCCTGCAAGCCAAGGCCGACGGTGCCGGCGAGCAGTGGAATCTCAATGCCCTGCAAATCCGCCTCGGCGACAACAGCATCAACGGCAAGGGCAGCCTGCAACAGAAACTCACCGGACAGATCGATATCAAACTGGCGCGACTGGCCCAGCTCTGGCCGCAACTGCGCGGGCAGATCAACGGTCGGGTTGATGTCGCCGGCACGCTCAAGGCGCCGCAGGGCAAGCTCGGCCTGCAAGGTTCGCAACTGGCGTTCCAGGACAATCGCCTGCAAAGCCTCAACCTCGACGCGACCCTCGACAGCGCGCAACGGGCGAGAATCGACCTCAAGGGCAGCGGCATTCAGGCCGGCGATACGTCGCTGGGCACCCTGACCGCCAGCGCCCAGGGCGATATCAAAAGCCAGAAGCTCAACCTCGACCTGCTCGGGCCGAAGCTGAAACTGGCGTTGGGCCTGGACGGCAATCTGGACAAAGGCAACTGGCGCGGGCGTCTGGCCAGCGGCGACATTCAGGCTGGCGGTCAGGACTGGAAGCTGCAAAACCCGGCCAGGCTCGAGCGTCTGGCCGACGGCAAGATCAACTTCGGCGCCCATTGCTGGATGTCCGGCAATGCCAGCCTGTGCGGTGAAGATCAGCGCTTGATGCCGGAGCCGAAGCTGCGTTATCACCTCAAGCAATTCCCGATCGAAAGCCTGGCGCAATGGCTGCCCAAGGACTTTGCCTGGCAGGGCAAGCTCAACGCCGACCTGCAACTGGACCTGCCGGCCAGCGGCCCGAACGGCCAGATCAGCGTCGATGCCAGCGGCGGCACCTTGCGCATGAAGGAAAAGGATCAGTGGCTGGACTTCCCGTACCAGACGCTCAAGCTCACCAGCAAACTCACGCCCAAGCGCATCGACACCGACCTCAATTTCGTCGGCGGCAAGCTTGGCGAGCTGATGGTGCAGGCGCAGCTCAACCCGCTGCCGAAGAACAAACCGCTCAGCGGTACATTCCGCCTCAGCGGACTGGACTTGTCGGTGGCACGCCCGTTTGTGCCGATGGTCGAGAAACTCACCGGACGCCTGAACGGCAGCGGCACGATTTCCGGTGGCCTGCTCGCGCCGCTGGTCAACGGCACGGTGCAACTCAGCGACGGCGAAGTGTCCGGGCCGGAGTTGCCGATCGAACTGCAAGCGTTGCAACTGCAAGCGGTGATCGCCGGTGAAGCCGTGCAATTGAACGGCGGCTGGAAAAGCGGCAAGAGCGGGCAGGGGAGTCTGAACGGCAACATCGCCTGGGGTCAGGCGCTGGTGGTGGATCTGGCGCTCAAGGGCACGCAATTGCCGGTGACGGTCGAGCCGTACGCCAAACTGGAAGTGGCGCCGGACCTGAAGATTTCCATGGCCGGCGATGAACTGGCGATTGCCGGCAAGGTGCTGGTGCCTAGAGGCGAAATCACCGTGCGCGAACTCCCGCCATCGACGGTGAAAGTCTCCGATGACACGATCATCGTCGGCGCCCAGACCGAAGAGGGCAAACCGCCGCTGGCGATGAAAATGGACATCGACGTGGTGGTCGGCCAGGACAAGCTGAGCTTCGCCGGGTTCGGCCTGACCGCCAACCTGCAAGGTCACGTGCACATCGGCGACAACATGGACACCCGTGGCGAGTTGTGGCTCAACGACGGTCGATACCGCGCCTACGGCCAGCGCCTGACGGTGCGACGGGCGCGTCTGCTGTTTGCCGGGCCGATCGATCAGCCGTATCTGGACATCGAAGCGATTCGCCAGACCGACGATGTGATCGCCGGTATCCGCCTGAGCGGCAGCGCCGAGCAGCCGACCACGCAGATTTTCTCGGAGCCGGCGATGAGCCAGGAACAGGCCTTGTCCTATCTGGTGCTGGGACGTCCGCTGAGCACCACCGGCGAGGACAACAACATGCTCGCGCAAGCGGCGCTCGGTCTGGGCCTGATGGGCAGTTCCGGGGTCACCAGCGGTCTGGCCAAGGATCTGGGGATTCAGGATTTCCAGCTCGACACTCAGGGCAGCGGCAACACCACCAGCGTGGTGGCCAGCGGCAACATCTCCGAAAAACTCAGCCTGCGTTACGGCGTCGGCGTATTCGAACCGGCCAACACCATCGCCTTGCGCTACAAGCTGAGCAAAAAGGTCTACCTCGAAGCCGCCAGCGGCGTGGCCAGTTCGCTGGATATTTTCTACAAGCGGGATTTCTAAGGGACTTGCGGGGTGCACACCAGCGACACCCGCTCATAGTTCACTGCCTTGTTGCGTTCCGGTAACGCGTAAGGCGCCTCGCAGCGCTGGCCCTGCCAGTGGATGATCAGGGTACCGGCGTCGGCTTCAACCAGCGCCAGTGCCTTGCCGCCAGGGTCAGAGATTGCCAGTTGCTTGCCGGCGCTGTCTTCAAGCGACGCGCCAAACGGGATCGGTTTGTGCTGTGCGTCGAACAAGGCAAACTGCACACGCCGTCCGGTCTTGCTGGTGTAACGGGCCAGCACCACAGCGCCACGTCGCGGTACCACTTGCCGGGTCGCATTGTCGATCTCGATATCACCGCCCAGGTCGCGGGTGTCGAGGTTGATCCAGTTCACGCGATAAGGCTGCGCGTTGGGCACCACCGCGAAACCGTTACTACCGGTCCTGGCCCCTGAGAAACTGCCGATTTTCACACCTTCCACCCCGTCGACCTGCGCCAGCGCGAATGTCTCACCCACGGTTTGCCCCAGATTGATCCCGCCGGCATGGCCGACGATCGAACCTGCCAGGTTCAGGTTTTGCGAGTTGTACCCGCGTCCCTGGCTGTAGCCGGCGCTGATGTCCATCACCGAGGTGCGGGTGCTGAGGTTGACCGAGCCGCTATTGCCACCGGTGCTGCTGTTACCGCCTTGCACCGAGTAATAGGTGTCGCTGTTTTCCGACAGATAGCCGTTGATGCCCATTTGGGTGGTGTCGTTGCCTTTCTGCGAACTGGCCGAGACAAAGGCCCGTGGCGCCCGGGGTTTTGAGCCCAGAGGGAACGATACGGACAGGTTGATCAGAGTGTCATTGTTCGCCGGGCCGTAGTTACCGACATCCTTGGAGTACGTGGCCCCGAGGTTGTAGCTGACATCGCCCCAGTAGTTGCTGTAACCCGCCGACAGGCTTTGCGAGCCGCCGCGTCCCCAGTAACGCTGGTCGCTGGCGTTGATGTAGACGCTGCCATATTCCTGGTTGCGCCCCAGGCTCTGGTTGACCGTCAGGTCGGTGCGGGTTTTCGAGTTGCCGGTGCGTGGTTTTCCCTCGCTGCTCAGTTCCTCGACGTGCTCGGTGAGGGTGCGATAGCCCTCGGTCGAGTAGCGGTACGCGGCGAGGGTGAAGTTGGTGTCGGTGCCGGTAAACGTCTTGGCATACAGGGCGCGCAAGCTGTTGCCTGTGACCGTCTGAGCGAAGGTACGACTGGCGGAGTGGGTCACGTCCAGCGATACCGCACCAATGGCCGTGTTACGACCCGCACCCACGGACAACGCCTGGAAATTTTCCGTCGCCTGTAGCCCGACGATCGCCGACAGGTTGCTGCTGAGGCCATAGGCCAGGGTGCTGCTGACAAACTGCGGCGATTTCTGCTCATCGCTGTTGCTGTTGTACTGGCCGGCCGAAACGCTGTACTTCAGTTGGCCCTGGCGCACCATGATCGGCAGGCTGGAAAAGGCTTGCACGCTCACCCGGCGCCGGCCATCGGCCTCGATGATCGTCACTTCCAGGTCTCCGTTGGAGCCGCTGGGGTAGATGTCGCTGATCTCGAACGGTCCCGGCGGCACATTGGCTGTGTAGAGGATGTAGTTGTTCTGGCGAATCTCCACGGTGGCGCTGGACTGCGCGATGCCGCGAATCACGGGTGCATAGCCACGTTCGCTGTCGGCACGCATGCCGTCGTCGGACGCCAGTTTCAGGCCGCGATAGCGCACGCTGTCGAACAGGTCGGCATCCGAAAAAATATCCCCGGCGCTGAACTGCCCCTTCAAGGCCGTAACGTCATGTTGCAGGTAGCTGCGATTACTTTTGAAGGTGCCGGGGCGGCCGGTGCTGCTGTTGAAGTTCGACTCGTTACGCAAGCGCCAGCCGCCCAGATTGATTCCGTTGCGCAAGCCGACGTTGTTGGACAGGGAGTTTTGCGCCTGGGTGCTGTTGCGGTTACTGCTCAACTGATAGTTGATGAACGCGGCGGGCACGCCTTCATCCCACAAGGCCGGGTCCACATAACCACGCCGGCCGCGTTCCATCGCGCTTTGCGGGACACTGACCATCAGCCGAAGGCGTGGTACGTCGTAACGCACGGTGGCGTGATCGATCAACGCGGGCAGGTCCAGGCAGGCGTTCGGATCATCGCCAACGAGTTTGCCTGCGGCCTGCAGTTTGCCGATGTCGACCCCCAATTGCTGCACCATTTCCAGGGTCAGGCAGGCCTCGACCTTGCCCGTGCCCGGATGGCGACGGAAGTCGATATCGCGGCGGCCGACCAGTATTTCGTTGCCGTAGAGGTCTACCCGGTAAATGCCGGGCAGCACGCGACTGGTGGCGAGCAGTGATTGCAGGTCGACAGAGGACGGTGCACCTTGCAGAAACGAGGTATTGAACTGTTCATCGCCATCGGCCAGGCAGGCGGAACTGAAAACCAGGACAACCGAAAATGGCGCCCATCCGTCGCGCTTGAGTAAAAACATGCAGGAACCCTATATCACCTCCGATACGAACTAACGGAGCGAAGAGAAATACAGTGAAAGTGCAGCCGTGACAGCGGCACTCAAGTTATGGGGATTCTTTATCCAAACTGGCTCGGGTTTCGGCGCTGCTGGACAGTTGCGCGGCATAACGGTCTTGTGCGCCATAGTCATTGATGCTGCTGAATGACAGGCGTGCGTTATTGGTGTGCTTAAGTTGTTTGAGATTGAACTCTTTTTGTTCGCCGGGAGCGATCATCATTGAATCAAAGGGATGTTCGCTGAGTGCACCCGATTGCAGCGTTATATCGGCAATCGATACGTGGTACTGGCCGGGGTTGTTCACCAACAGCAGGTTTTCGCCGGCGCGCTCTGTCAAGCGCCAGGTCAGTTCGCTCGGTGCCAGGTAGGCGTTGTTTTTCAGCCCCGCCGGACGAAAGAACACCTTGATACGCTGGCGCACAGCGAGCTGCAAAGTGTTCTTGGTTTTCGTAGCCTGGGGAATTTCCTGCACGTTGAGCCACACCACCGATTCGCGGTCGGTCGGCATGCCCGTGCCTTCGTAGATCACCCGCAATATCTGCTGTTCGTCCCCGCTGACGCGCACCAGTGGCGGCGTGACGGCGAACGGTACAGCGGCGGTTTCGCTGGCATCGGTATCGATCCAGGACTGGATCAATACATCTTCACCGCTGTTGCGCACGGTGATCCCGGCTTCTTTGTGCTGGCCGTCGAAGACCAGGCGGGTGCTGCTCAATGAAATGCCGGCCTGGACCTGATCAACCATGAGCAGGCCCAGAAGGCCTGCGCAAAAGGACAATGAGTGACGATAAGACATGAGGGTTACCGCGCTATTGAATGAGAGTGCAGGGCCGCTTGGCCCCGCACCAGGCTTGGATGTTCGCGCGGGTTATTCGTATTGCAGCGTGAACGGCAGGGTGGCGTCGCCGCGACCGGCAACGGCGGTTGCCACATCGGCGGTGGTCACGTAGGCGGCCGAGAATTTCAGCGTGGTGTTGCTGTCTTGCAGGGTGTTTTCGATTTTTGCCGTAGTTGGCGAACTCAGGTCGATCAACGCACCGTTGGCATCGAGCAAGGCGATACCGATGTTCTTGGCGGCGCCCAGGCCGTCGATCAGCTTCAGCACTTTGGTACCGGCAACGATGCCCGAACCTGCACCCTTGGTCGGTTCGAAGATCATCGCGACCTTGGTGCCGGCGTTGCAGTTGATCTTCATGTCGAAGTTCTCGACGCTCAGGGTGCCATTGCCTTTCGGCGCAGTGGCTGTGCCCATGTCCTTGATCGACACTTCGCCCATGTCGACGGAAATGGTTTTGTTCTTCCCGGCGCCTTCAACGGAGCAGGCATCGTTGTTGATGGTGCCGGTGAAGTTGATGGTGCCGCTGCCTGCCTTGGTGGGGGTGACCTCGGCTGCCAGGGCAATACCGGCAGTAGCGAACAGCGAAAGAGCCAGAAGTGTGTGAGGCAGTTTTTTCATGTTGTTTACCTTGGTTGGGTGAAAACAACACGATAAGTTGCGGGCCCTTGGTGGAACATCAGACGATTCCTAGAAGTGGCCAGGTCGAATATTGGTTGTATGTAAAGTTAGTTGAACAAGTTGCGCTTCAGGCAGTAAGTCAATAAGTCCTGGTCGCTGGTGACTTCAAGTTTGCGCATCGCTGATATTTTCTGAGTGCTGATGGTTTTTGCACTTCTATTCAAACCTCGCGCAATTTCGTTGACGCCTTGTCCCGAGACAAACAGACGCAGGATTTCGTGTTCCTTGGGGGACAGGCGGGTAAATTTCTCGTCCAGGTCCGCACCGTCGTCCATCACGGATGTGGGTGGAGGCCCGAAGCTGGGAACCGGATTGCCCCGGGCAATGGCCTTGAGCGCCGTTTCGATTTCGTTATGCAGCCGGTTTTTCTGAATGATCGCCAGCACCCCCAGCTCTTGCAGGCGCGTCAGGATCAACGGATTAGAAATCATGGTGAGCACCAGAATCCGTACGGTGGGGAAATGCCGGGTCAGGTACTCCACCAGTTTCAGGCCGTCACCGTAGGGCGAGTCCCCGGGCATGTTGAAGTCCGTAATGAGCAGGTCAACCGGCCTGGACTCCAGGAGTTTGATCAGTTCGTCCGGGCAAACGGCTTCGCCTACGACACGGAAACGCTTGTCCCGTTCGATCAGTTCCCGCACCCCCAGCAGGACGATAGGGTGGTCATCAGCAATGACAACGTTGAGGGTATCCATGGGTAATCATCCAGAGTGAAATTATTCAAGGGTTTCCAGTAAATCAGTCAGCCGGGCCAGGTTCTGGCGGACCTCCAGGTCCAGGGTGCGGGTCACGGCCATGCCGTTCAAACGACACTCAAGCTCGACAAACGTTGTAGCCAGGGCTTCGACCTGCACGGCACCCAGCGCACCTGCCATGCTGTGCAGTTGCTGGGCTACGCGATTGGCGTCGGCGCTGTCCAGTGCTGCCAGGGTGGTGTGTATGTCCTGGCGCAGGGTCGTGACAAACAGTTCGCGCATTTTCGGCGACAGCTGTATCGGCGCGGCGCTGGCTGCCGGTAGGGCGATCTTGCAATGTTTCTCCAGGTGCGCGCGCAAGGTGGCGAGGTTCAGTGGCTTGACCATCCAGGCGTTCATGCCTACGGCGGCGCAGTGTTCGCCTTCTTCGCGCAAGGCGTTGGCGGTGACGCCAATAATCGGCAACGTCTGATCCTGTTGCCGCAATGCCGTGGCCAATTGATAGCCATTCATGACCGGCATGTTCACGTCGGTCAGGACCAGATCGAAGCGACCGGGCGACCACTGCGCCAGCGCCTGTTCGCCGTTGGCTGTGACGACGACAGAACAGCCCAGCACCTCCAGTTGCTCCTTGATGATCGCCGAGTTGATCACGTTGTCCTCGGCCACCAGCACTTGCAGATTCAGGCGCCGGGTCTTTTCGGGTGGCAAAGGCTGATTGTCAGTATCGGCGCCGTGCAGGGTCTGGTAGATCGCCCGGGCAATCGCGCGAACATCGTGTGCATCGACCTCCCGGTCGACACCGCGCAACTGTGACGGATTGGGGCCATCGGGGGTGGCGATGATTCTTGGACCGGGCCAGGGCAGGGTGTCGGCGAGTGGTGCAAGCTCTATCAGCAGCGCCGAAGACGCGGGTGTATTGGCTGTCAGCGGTCGGCTGTCGAGGCCGAAACGGTTGAGCCAGGCAATCAGGTGGTGTGCCAGCTCAGTGACCTGGGCACGTACATAAACGACGGGAATGCCGGGGCTGAAGGCAGGGCAATCGGTCAATTCGCCGGGTGCGTGTTCCAGTGCGATTTGCAGGTTAAAGCTGCTGCCGAGTCCCGGTTCACTGACCACGTTCAACTGGCCCTCCATCAACTCGCACAGCCATTTGCAAATGGCCAGACCAAGACCGGCGCCGGCCTGTTCGGTGGCGTCGTTGACCTGATAGAAAGGGTCGAACAATTGCTGTTGTTGCGCTCTGGAAATGCCCACCCCCGAATCGCTGACCTGCCACTGCACGTTGACGCGGCTGTCGACACTTTCCAGCACCCGTACCCGCAACACTACGCGGCCGTTATCGGTGAACTTGATCGCGTTGCTCAGCAGGTTGTTGAGGATCTGGCGAATCCGCAACGGATCGCCGCGCAAACGATCCGGCAGCGTCGCGTCGATGCACGCATAGAGTTGCAGGCCTTTGGAGCGGGCGAAGGCGCTGTAGGTGCGCACAGTGTCCTCGGTCAGTTCCAGCGGGCAGAAATTCTGAGGTTCGAGGGTCATCTGCCCGGCTTCGATCTTCGACACATCCAGCACATTGCTGATCAGTTGGAACAAGGTCGTGGAGGATCGCTGGATGGTATCCAGGTAATCCTGCTGGCGCGGGGCAAGCGACGTCAGGCCGAGCAATTCCAGGGTGCCCAGCACGCCATACAGCGGGGTGCGAATCTCATGGCTCATGGTGGCGAGGAACCGACTTTTGGCCTGATTCGCCGAGTCGGCGGCCCGGCGCGCATCGTCCAGCGCTGCCGCGTCTTCGACATGTCGAGTCACGTCATGCAACGCACACAGCCAGGCATCCTGGCCCTGATAGCGGGTGGGCACGAAGGCGACATGCAGGTGACGCCCATTGATTTCAAGATCCGCATGCCCCGCCTCGGTATGCGACGTGAGCAGACTCATCAAACGGCTGCTGTCGTGCCATTGCCGGGCGCGCTGGTTTTCCAGCAGCACGCGATGATCACCGCGACGGATCACGCACAGACCGGTCGGCGCCGTGTCGATCACGGCACGGCTGAACGCCTCGCTCTCGGCGATGCTGGCGTGCGCGCTTTGCGCGGGCAGAATGACCCGGGTCCGGTACCAGCGATTGACCGCCCGACTGCAACCGAGCACCGCCAGCACCAGCGCGAGCAGGCACAGCAGTGGCCACAGCGCGTAATCGAGGAAACTTTGCACACTGATGACGTAGATCCCCGTCCAGTGTTGTTCGCCGGGGCTGCTCAGTTTGAAGACCATACCGTCGCGAGTGAAATTCACCCCTTCAGCCAGCACCTGGCCGGGCTTCAGGGCGCCGGTCAGTACCACACCGCCCGGGGTGATCAAGGTGAAGTCGTCGTAGATCGACCACTGCATCAAGCGTTCAATGTTGTTGACCTGGGACAGGTTCAGCAGCGAGCCCAGCACGACCCAGGTGTCGGCACCCGTGACGTTCAGCGCGGTGCTGGCCAGGTTGATGTTCACGTAGGCCAGCAAGGTCGGGGCGCTCTTGTCGTCCTCGGTGGAGACATAGGGTTCCCAGTGCACTTGAATATCGGGCAGGGGCGAGCCTTGCCCGTGCATGCGGTTGTTCAAGCGGGTCATCACTTCGACCAGATGGCCCAGTTGCGTCTTATGCGCTCCGCGCAATCTCCCGGTGGCTGGCACGGCCACATCAAAGTTGTCGGGGCCGTTGATCAGAATGACCTGCGGTGACTGATAGTGCGACGCTGACCAGAAAGCGCTGTAGTAGGCGGCCAGATGGGTGCCCAGTGCGAAGACTTTGGAGTATTGATCGGGGGTAATCCTGTCCGGATTGATCTGCAGGCTGTAGGGCAGCGAAAACGGCAGGCCGCGACCCTCGTAGATGTTCGGACCTTCCTCCGGCAGGGGCTTCTGTATGTAGGGTGGTAACGAAGACGTGGGTAGCCGCTCGTCCCTGGCACTTTCCCGGGCTATATCCTGCAGAAATACTTCCTGTTCACGGACGTTTTCCATCAGCCGGGCAAAGTGAAACTGCAAGGTATCGCGCTGTTCTTCGATGATGCGCATCGCCCCCAGGTAGCTGATGCCCAGCAACAGCAGAACCAGAGCGCCGAGCACCAGTAGCGACTTGTTCAAACGTGACGAGCTGCTGGCCAGTTTCTCCAGGAAGGTGTTGGGACGTGGCATTACAACGCCTGGCCAGCAATGAAGGAAGAAACTTTGGACACAGTGACCTCGATGGCAAATAACGATCGTCAACCGCTTCTTGCAGGTCAATAAGCATTCGCTGGCCCGTCCTGGGTCAGCAAGTGCTGGAACTGATCCGCAGACACGGCGTGGGAGATCAGGAAACCCTGGACCTGAGTGCAGTCGATTTTACGCAGCAGAGCAAGTTCCTGCGCGGTTTCCACGCCTTCGGCCACCACCGTCAGACCCAGTTGTCGCCCCAGGCGGACAATGCTGGTAAGGGCCTGGGCCAGTTCCTCGTTGGCGTTACAGCCTTGTACCAGTGTGCGGTCGATCTTCAGTTCGGTGAAGGGGGCTGACACCAGGTTCATGTAGGAGCTGTAACCTTTGCCGAAATCATCCTGAGACAGGTCAAACCCTTTGATCCGCAAGCGACAGGCACCGGCGTAGAAGTTACTGATGTCATCGGGCACCGAGCATTCCATCAATTCGAAGCAGATCCGTGCAGGCAGGCCTTGATGGGCCAGCACGAACGCGAGGATGCGGTCTGGCAGGTCGTGGCTGTTGAGCAGGTGCGTGGGCAGGTTGATCGAGACCGGAATGTCGTAGCCCTGCTGGCACCAGACGACTTGTGCGGCAATCGCCTGTTTCAGCACCTGCCACAGTAGTGGCTCTTCAAGGCCGTAGGCGACCAGCGCCGGCAGGAAAGCGCCGGGCAACAGCGTGCCATGCTCGGGATGTACCCAGCGCACCAGTGCTTCGGCGGCAACGATCCGGCCATTGTTCAGGGCTTTCTTGGGCTGGAACCAGGCTTGCAGTTCGCCGTTTTCGAGGGCGTTCAAGAGACTCTGGCGGTCGATGCCGGGGTGCGTCTCGGCCGGCACGGTCTGGCGCCAGACCTGCAACTGGTCGATCAGGCAGCGCAGGGCCGCAGAGTTTACCGGTTTGGAAATCAGCCCGATGACTTTCACCTGCAGATTGCTTGCCACCAGGCTGGCGCCCATCAGCATGCGCCGAGAGGCGGCACTCATGATTGCCAGTGCGGGGCGCGAGCGTTGAGCGGCAAGCCCCTGGATAAATTGCACGCCGTCCATGCCGGGCATCAGCAGGTCGGTGAGCACCAGGTCGAAGTCGCGTTGTTTGAGTAGGTTCAGTGCTTCTTCACCATCTCGGGCGTACGCCAGATCGAATTGACCCAACTCGTTGAACAGGTTCTGCAAATACAGATGCTGGAAGGGATGGTCTTCGACAATCAGAATGCTACAAGGCTTCATGAGTGACTCGTTCGTAGGGAGCCAGGACAGCGAACAAGGCTCGTAGCGTAAAAGGTTTGACCAGGCAGTGATTCATGCCTGCGGCCAGGCACAGGGCATCTTCACCGCGCAGGGCGTTGGCGGTGGCGCCGATGATCGGGGTGGTGCAACCCAGGCGCCGCAGCGCTTTTGTCAGTTCGTAGCCGTTGAGCCCGGGCATGTTGACGTCGGTCAGGACGACATCGAACGTGTCGTCGTGCCAGTGTGACAACGCTTCCTCGCCATTGCTGGCCAGTGTCACCGTGCAGCCAAGCTCTTCGAGCTGATCGCGCAGGATCAGTTGATTGATGACGTTGTCCTCTGCCACCAGGATGTGCAGGTGCAGCGATCGAAATGCATTGGGTTCTCGTTGTTCCGGGTAATGCGCGGTCTGGCCGCCCTGAGCCTGGCGTACCGCCCGTTGGATCGCGGTCAGGTCGTTCAGATTGACCCTCCAGCCGTCACCGCTGAACTGAGGTTCGTGGGCGCCGTCGCTGCAGGCCAGGACCCGCGGACCTCGCCATGACAGGCTCGGGCGTTGCCCGCAGGGTGCGGGATACAACTCAAGTAGCACCGTCGTCGCGCCAGGCTCCAGGCAGTCAGGGGCTCCGATATGCGGGCGGGCACCCCAGCGGCGCAACCAGCCGCTGATACTGTCGGCCAGTTCGCGCACAGGCGAGACCACATACACGATGTTCGCAGCCAATGCTGGCATGACGACCGGGGATGCGTTGCACGAAGGTTGCTCCAAGGGCACGCTCAGGGAAAAACTGCTGCCCAGTCCGGGCTCGCTGACCATGCGCAGGGTGCCATTCATCAAGTGCGTCAGACGCAGGCAGATCGGCAGGCCCAGACCGGTGCCGGCCACCACGTTGGTATTGCCTTCGGTCTGGTAGAACGGATCGAAAATGAATGCCTGATCGTCATGCGAGATGCCTTTGCCGGTGTCCGAGACTTGCCATTGCATGCATACACGCTCGCCTTCACGGCTGATCAGTTTGACCCGAAGCACCACGCGCCCGGAGTCGGTGAACTTGACGGCATTGCTCAGCAGATTGTTGAGGATCTGCCTCAAGCGGCTGGCATCGCCCTTCAAGGTGTCCGGCAGTTGCGGGTCGAGGCAGGCGTAGAGTTGCAAGCCTTTGCTCTGCGCCGCTGCCGCATAACCGTGCACGACTTCCTGCACCAGATCCGTTGGGCAAAACTCGCTCAGCTCAAGAGCGAGTTGCCCGGCCTCGATCTTTGATACATCCAGCACATCGCAAATCAGCTGGAGCAAGGTGGCCGACGAACCTTCGATGGCGCGCAGGTAGCTTTTCTGCTGGGTATCCAGTTGTGTTCGTGCGAGCAACTCCAGGGTGCCCAGTACACCGTAGAGCGGGGTGCGGATTTCGTGGCTCATGGTGGCGAGAAACAAGGTCTTGGCTTCGTTGGCGGCATCGGCCGATTGGCGGGCCTGCTCCAGCGCCGCTTCGATTTGCCGACGTGCACTGATGTCGCTGAACGCGCACAGCAACACATCTTCGCCCCTGTAGCGGGTAGGCGCGCAGCTCAGATAAAGGTGACGGCCATCGGCGGTCTCGAAATAGTCCGTCAGGCTGGGGCCGGTCGTGTCGAAGGCGTCACGGATCCAGCCGGCACCCAGTTGCTCGCCACATTCGCCCAGCCATTGTCGGGCGAGGGTGTTTTCCAGCACCACTTCGCCATCGGTGCGCCGCAGCACGCAAAGCGCCACGGGAGCGGTCTGAATGACGTCACGGCTGAACAGTTCGCTTTCCACCAAAGCCTGGATGCGGTGGATCGCCGGCGTAATGAAACGATGTTCCAGACGTCGGACCAACAGGCACACCAGGCTGATACTCAACAGGCAGAACAGCAGCGCGCCGAGCATCTGCGGCCACAGCGTCGACAGCACTGCACGCAAGTCGATGGAGTAGGTGAGTTGCCAGTCCGAGGATTTCAATTGCTTGCGCAACACCAGTTGCCCCGACAGCCAGCCGTCGCCGACAAAGCCGAAGAAATCCTGTTGCCGCAGCAGCGGCAGATGCTGTCCGGGGGGCGGTTTGCTGCTGTTGCTGAAGAGTGGCATGCCCTGGGAATTGAACATGGTGAACTCGCCGGCGCTGTGATCGCTCAAGGCACTGGACACTTCGCGGTCGTCCATTTCCAGGCCGAGCCAGCCGGAGTGGATGTCGCGTTCGTCCAGGCGAATGAAGATATACAACTGCGAATGCCCGTCTGCTGCGTGGGTCAGCCAAAGCTCCTGAAGGGCACTGGTGTTGTGGTGCTTGAGGGATTCCAGCTGCTTGAGCATGGCCCGGGGGAAGTCGCGGATCTGCGGGGTCGCGTTGTACAGCCGTGAAGCCTGGGCGTCGATGCCGCTGCTGACGTAGATCAGATTGAGCTGTTTGGCCTTCAGGTAATCGCGCATGCGCTGGGTCAGCCAGATGCTCCATTGCTGGCCGGGCGTTTGTCCCAGCAGCAGACGGATCTCTTCATCGGACACCGGCACATTGATTTCGGTTTTGCGTGTGGCCGACAGGCTCAGGCTTTCCAGCAGTGCTTCGCGGGTGGTGAAAAAGGTATGGGCTTCGGCGATCGCGCTGCTCATGTAGCTGCGACGCTGGGAGATTTCGTTGTTGAAGGTAAACAGCAGAAAGCTGTAAACGCCGCCCAGTATGCCCACCAGCAGCACCAGGGCGAACATGCGCAACAGGCGCCGAGCGGCATCGGGCGAGGACAGGATCGGGCTGATCTGATGGAGGTAGTTCTTTAATCTCATCCCGGCACTGTAGGGGTGGCCAGATGTCGGGAAAATCAGACGATCCTTAGATGATTACAGGTAGTTCACGATGAAGGTGACCTCGGTGTTGGCACTGCCGGCCTTGAGCTCATCCGTTCCCAGGCGGTAATACGAGGCCGACAAAGGAATCTTGAAGTCGGTGCCGGTGGTGGTGAAAGCGTCGAACGGGTAGGTGGTGTCGAGAGCCATGGGCTGCCCGGCGTCATTCATCAATTGCAGGCCGATGCCCTTGGCGGTGGAGCTTTCATTGAGCGCGACAATACCTTTTGTCGCGTCGATGACCGGGGTGTTCGCCTTGAGCGAGTAAGTCACCTTCTTGATGCCGGTCTGACACTGGTTCAAGCCAATGTTGAAACGCACCGTGCGGGGTTTCGCGCCAGCCTCGCGAAAATCCAGGAGTTGATAGTCGTCACCCATGGCAACCGGCACGGACGGCGTCTGACAGGAGGCTGCATTCAATACGATCGGGTTGGTCAGGTTGAATCGTTTCAGGATCAGATCATCGTCTTGCAGGGTGCCCAGGGTGCCCGCATCGATTCTGACCTGCGAAGCCAGTTCGCCGGACTTGACGATTTCCAGCCGCACGTTGCCGGCACCGATGCCGTAGGCATTGTTCGGCGGGATCGATTGCAAAGACGATTCGTAGCGAGTCAGCACATCCATCCAGATGCGAAATGACAGCCCGGTCTTGCCCAGCGGGAAGGTCGATACCGACGAGCCGATGATGCTGCCAAACCTTGGTTCGAGGAATACGCCATATTGCGACGCCAGAGTGCACTTCCAGCTATGGCCGGTCCCTGACACGGTGTCTTGATAGACCACGGTGCCATTGGGCGTGTCAGCAGGGATCGTCAGGCTGCCATTGGCCAGACTGGCGCCGAAGTTGAGGGTCTGGGGCTTGGAGTCGATGGCTGTGCAACTGCCGGCCATGGCGTGCGATGTGCAGACCAGCAAGCTCGCCGCGATAAAAGGGAGCAGGGGGCGCTGAAGGGGTGAACGCTTCATGAGGAGGACTATACGTGTCGGCCAGTGAGCGCCGTAAGTTAGACACGCCGCATGCCGATGCACATCAGGCGATTCCTAGAACACGCGTTTCTCCCTTTTTCCGGGTTGTTTTTATCGCTGGCAAGCCACCTCCCACACGTATCTCCAGCCTGCATGTCAGCGATGACGCCCGCTTGACTGACGAAAAACCCAGTCCACTGGTCAACTAATTACAAAGCAACCTAACTATTACGTTGACATTCGCTGCCTAGGCAGTAACATCTCGACATACATTCACTGCCTAGGCAGTTATTAGGTGAGCACATGAAGCATTTCACCCCAGACGAATTCCAGCATTGCCATCTCGGCCTGTTGCTCGGCCGTGCCGCTTTACTCAAGGACAAGATCATCGACACCCACATGGAACCCCACGGCATTACTGCCGCGCAGTTCAAGGTGTTGATCATCATGGCCCAGTTCGGCGTCGACACCCCGGCCGAGCTGTGCCGGCATCTGTCGCTGGACAGCGGTTCGATGACCCGCATGCTCGATCGTCTGGAGCAGAAAGGTTTTCTGGTTCGCCAACGCAGCGAAGGCGATCGCCGTCAGGTGCAACTGAAACTCACCGAGCAGGGCCAGCAACTGGCCGATCGCCTGCCGCACATCGGTGCCGACGCCATGAACGAACTGGCCGGCGCCGTGACCCCGGACGAGTTGAAAACCCTGGAATACATCCTCAAGAAAATTTTGCTGGCAGCCGGTGACCCGATCACCATCCAGCGGTTAGGTGAACACAATGAGCGGTAAAACCTTGCGCAGCAGCCTGACACTGGTGCTGTCGGCGATGATTCTCGCCGGTTGCGCCAACTACAGTGGCCTCGATACCCATGGCGCCAGCCTCGATGCGAAAACCCTGCAGACCGGGCAATCGCTCAACGGCGTCACCCTGTCCCAGGCCGCCTGGCCGAAGAGCGACTGGTGGACCAGCCTCGGCGATCCGCAGCTCGACGGTCTGATCCGCGAAGCCCTGAAAGACAGCCCGGACATGCAGATCGCCGACGCCCGCGCCCACCAGGCCAGCGCCGCCGCGTACGCCGCCGATGCCGAGCGCTATCCGACCCTCGACGCCAGCGCCGGCATCAGCCGTTCGCGTCTGGCCCGGGATCAGGATCCGTTGGGGCAGGGTGGGGCTTACTCCACCGTGCGCAATATCAGCGCCGGTTTCAATTACAACTTCGACCTGTGGGGCGGTCAGCGTGATGCCTGGGAAGCCGCACTCGGCCAGGCCCGCGCCGCCGAAGTCGACCGTCAGGCCGCGCAACTGACCTTGGCTGCCGACGTGGCCCGGGCCTACAGCGATCTGGGTCAGGCGCACATTGTTTATGACCTGGCCAACGAAGACCTCAAACGCACCAAACAGATGCTCGACTTGAGCCAGCGTCGCCTCAGCTCCGGGATCGACAGCCAGTACCAGTTCCAGCAGACCCAAAGTCTGGAAGCCAGCTCCGAAGCCAGCCTGATCGACGCCGAAAAACGCCTGAACAGCGCGAAAATCGCCCTGGCCGTATTGCTCGGCAAAGGCCCGGATCGCGGCAACGAAATCGCTCGGCCGAAAGTCCTGCAAGCCAGCGCTGTCGCACTGCCCTCGGTGCTGCCGGCCGAACTGCTGGGCCGTCGCCCGGATCTGGTCGCCGCGCGCTGGCGTGTCGAGGCGGCGAGCAAGGACATCGACTCGGCCAAGACCCGCTTCTATCCCAACTTGAACCTGTCGGCTTCGGCCGGTGCCGAATCCTTGTTGGGGGACGCGATGTTCGGCTCCGCCAGTCGCTTCTTCAACATTGCCCCGACGATTTCGGTGCCGATCTTCGATGGCGGACGCTTGCGCGCCAACCTCGATGCCCGCGACGCCGATTACGACCTCGCCGTGGCGCAGTACAACAAAAGCCTGGTGAAAGCCCTGGGCGATGTCAGCGACACCATTAACCAGCTGCGTGACATCGGCCGGCAGATCGGCGCCCAGCAGCACGCGACCGAGATTGCCCGGGATTCTTACAACACCGTCGTCCAGCGTTACGGTTCCGGTATCGGCAACTACCTGGACGTGCTCAGCATCGAGCAGCAATTGCTGCAGGCCCAGCGTCAGTTGGCCAACCTGAATGCCGAGCAGATCGACCTGTCGATTCAACTGATGCAAGCGCTGGGCGGCGGCTTCCAGGGGCAAACCCTGACCGCAGCCAACGCCACCCCAGCCACGCCGCACAACTAATTCAAGGTACTTGTCATGGCCACTGCCGAAAACACACAAGCTCAAGACAACGCCCAGGACACTGGCAATCCGCGCAAACGCAAGGTGATGCTGCTGGTGCTGGCCGTTGTGGTTGCCCTCGCCGGTGCAGGCGTCTGGGCGTATCACGAATTCATCGGGCGCTGGAGCGAAAGCACCGACGACGCCTACGTCAACGGCAACGTGGTGGAAATCACGCCGCTGGTGACCGGCACCGTGGTCAGCATCGGTGCTGACGATGGCGATCTGGTGCATGAAGGCCAGGTGCTGATCAACTTTGACCCGAACGACGCCGAAGTCGGCCTGCAAAGTGCCAAGGCCAACCTGGCCCGCACCGTGCGTCAGGTGCGCGGCCTGTACAGCAACGTCGACGGCATGAAAGCCCAGGTCAATGCGCAACAGGCCGAAGTGCAAAAAGCCCAGGACAACTTCAACCGGCGGAAAAATCTCGCGGCCGGCGGGGCGATTTCCCAGGAAGAACTGTCCCACGCCCGCGATGACCTGACCTCGGCGCAAAATGCCCTGGCCAACGCCAAACAGCAGCTGAAAACCACCAGCGCGCTGGTCGATGACACCGTGGTCTCCTCGCACCCGGACGTGATGGCCGCCGCCGCGCAACTGCGTCAGGCCTACCTGACCAACGCTCGCAGCACCTTGATCGCACCGGTCACCGGTTACGTCGCCAAACGCACCGTGCAACTCGGCCAGCGTGTGCAGCCGGGCACCGCGCTGATGGCGGTGATCCCGCTGGATCAGTTGTGGATCGACGCCAACTTCAAGGAAACCCAGCTGCGTGACATGCGCATCGGCCAACCGGTGGAGATCGAGTCGGACATCTACGGCAGCGACGTCAAGTTCAACGGCACCGTCGACAGCCTTGGTGCCGGCACCGGCAGCGCGTTCGCCCTGTTGCCGGCGCAGAACGCCACCGGTAACTGGATCAAGATCGTGCAGCGTGTGCCGGTGCGGATTCACGTCAACGCCGAAGAGCTGGCCAAACACCCGCTGCGCGTCGGCCTGTCGACCAATGTCGAGGTCAATCTGCATGACCAGAGTGGCCCGGTACTGGCCCAGCAGCCGCCGCAAAAGGCCTCGTTCAGCACCAACGTCTACGACCGTCAACTGGCCGAAGCCGACGCGATGATCACCCAGTTGATCCACGACAACAGCGCCGCGGCCAGCAAGACCGCGCAACGCTGATCTCTTTCCCCCTGTGGGAGCGGGCTTGCTCCCACAAAGGGCGGCTGCGTCTGTAACAGACACGGCGCCAACCCGGCTTCATAGGATTCGCGATGAGCAATAACGCCTCTTTTTCGCCGCCCAGCCTGTTGCTCAGCACCATCGGTCTGTCGCTGGCGACTTTCATGCAGGTGCTCGACACCACCATCGCCAACGTGGCGCTGCCGACCATTTCCGGCAACCTCGGCGTGAGTTCGGAGCAGGGCACCTGGGTCATCACCTCGTTCGCCGTGAGCAACGCCATCGCGCTGCCACTCACTGGGTGGCTGAGCCGTCGCTTCGGCGAGGTAAAGCTGTTTCTGTGGGCGACCATTCTGTTTGTGCTGGCTTCGTTTCTCTGCGGTATTTCCACGTCGATGCCGGAACTGATCGGTTTTCGCGTGCTGCAAGGCCTGGTGGCGGGGCCTTTGTACCCGATGACCCAGACGCTGCTGATCGCGGTCTATCCACCAGCGAGGCGGGGCATGGCCCTGGCGTTGCTGGCGATGGTCACGGTGGTGGCGCCGATTGCCGGGCCGATCCTCGGCGGCTGGATCACTGACAGTTACAGCTGGCCGTGGATCTTCTTCATCAACGTGCCGATCGGGATCTTCGCCGTGATGGTGGTGCGCCAGCAGCTGGCCAAGCGCCCGGTGGTCACCAGCCGTCAGCCGATGGATTACGTCGGACTGATCACGCTGATCATCGGCGTGGGCGCGTTGCAGGTGATCCTCGACAAGGGCAATGACCTGGACTGGTTCGAGTCGAACTTCATCATCATCGGCGCGGCGATTTCGGTGATCGCGCTGGCGGTGTTCGTGATCTGGGAAATGACCGACCAGCATCCGGTGGTCAACCTGCGGCTGTTTGCCTATCGCAACTTCCGCATCGGCACGCTGGTGCTGGTATTGGGTTACGCCGGGTTCTTCGGCATCAACCTGATCCTGCCGCAGTGGTTGCAGACCCAGATGGGCTACACCGCGACCTGGGCCGGACTGGCGGTGGCGCCGATCGGTATTCTGCCGGTGCTGCTGTCACCGTTTGTCGGCAAGTACGCGCACAAGTTCGACCTGCGTCTGCTGGCGGGGCTGGCGTTTTTGGCGATCGGCCTGAGCTGCTTCATGCGCGCCGAATTCACCAACGAAGTGGACTTCCAGCACATCGCTCTGGTGCAGTTGTTCATGGGGATTGGGGTGGCGCTGTTCTTCATGCCGACCCTGAGCATTCTGATGTCGGACTTGCCGCCGAGCCAGATTGCCGATGGTGCGGGTCTGGCGACGTTCCTGCGGACATTGGGTGGCAGTTTTGCGGCGTCGTTGACTACGTGGATCTGGATTCGCCGGGCGGATCAGCATCATGCCTACATGAGCGAGAGCATCAGCACCTTCGAGCCAGCGACTCGCGAGACCTTGCATTCGCTGGGTGGCGCGAGCCAATCGGCCTATGCACAGATGGATCAGATCCTCACCAGCCAGGCTTACATGCTCTCCACCGTGGATTACTTCACGCTGCTGGGCTGGGGGTTTATGGGGTTGATTCTGATTGTGTGGCTGGCCAAGCCGCCGTTTGCTGCGAAGGCAGGCCCGGCCGCCAGCGGCCACTAAGTCAGGCAGATCGTTCCCATGCAGAGCGTGGGAGCGATCAACTAAGTCCGGGAACGATCAGACGGTGGCAGGGGCGGGTAGTGCAGGCGGTGGCGCAAAATCAAACGGCGCCAACGCAAACCCGTTCTCATCCACCTGCAACGCCCAACCCTGACGATCCCAATCCCCCAGCACGATCCGCTTCGCCGCTTGGTCGCCGATCTGCAATTTATGGATGGCCGGGCGATGGGTGTGACCGTGAACCAGGGTTTTCACCCCGTATTCCTGCATGATCCGCGGAATTTCCTCCGGCGTGACATCGACGATGTCATTGGCCTTCATCCGCGTCTGCGCCCGGCTTTCGCTGCGCAGCTTGCGCGCAAGCTTGTGGCGGGTGCGCAAGGGCAGGTTGCGCAGGATGAACAGGCTGAGCGGGTTGCGCAGGTAGCGGCGCAGCTTCATATAGGCTTCGTCGCGGGTGCACAGGCTGTCGCCGTGCATCAGCAATACCGGTTCGCCGTAAAACTGCACGACACTCGGATCATTCAACAGCGTGCAGCCGGCCTCTTTGCAGAAGGCCTTGCCGAGCATGAAGTCGCGATTGCCGTGCATCAGAAAAATGGCCGTGCCGCTGTCGCTCAAGTCGCGCAGGGCCTGGCAGATGGAACGCTGGAAGGGGGTCATGGCGTCGTCGCCAATCCATGCCTCGAAAAAGTCGCCCAGAATGTACAACGCACTCGCCGAACGGGCGCGTCCGGCGAGCAAATCCAGAAACGCCCGGGTAATGTCCGGGCGCTCCTCTTCCAGATGCAAGTCTGAAATCAGCAATATCACGCTTCGATGATCTCGGCTTTCTCGATGATCACGTCGTCTGCGGGTACGTCCTGGTGACCTGCCTTGGACGTGGTGGAAACGCCTTCGATCTTGTCGACAACGTCGGTGCCCGCAACCACTTTACCGAATACGGCATAACCCCAGCCCTGAGCGGTCTTGGCGGTGTGGTTCAGGAAGCTGTTGTCGGAGGCGTTGATGAAGAACTGCGCCGAAGCCGAATGCGGATCCATGGTACGGGCCATGGCGATGGTGTACTTGTCGTTCTTCAGACCGTTGTCGGCTTCGTTCTGGATGCTCGGGCTCTTGTCTTTCTTTTCTTTCATGCCTGGCTCGAAACCGCCGCCCTGGATCATGAAGCCTTTGATGACGCGGTGGAACACGACGTTCTCGTAGTGACCCTTTTTAACGTACTCGATGAAGTTGGCCACGGTGATCGGGGCTTTCTCGGCGTTCAGTTCGATGACGATGTCACCGTGGTTGGTGGTCAGTTTGACTTGAGTCATGATCGCTACTCTTTATAAGGAATTCGTGGTTTTGGAGCCTCAGGCCCCGCAACCGGTTCAGCCTGCTTCGGCCAAGGTGCGCAGTTTAGCGTGACAGGCGCGAATTTCGAGGCTGTTTTTCAAATCCCTGCGATTAAATACGCTCCTTTATAAGGCCTGCTCTGTCAGCCCCTTGACAGCATCGGCTATGATAGCGGCTTTGTTTTGTCTGGCCCCCTCTGCGGCCGCGCACATGTAAGTCAAGGATCCTATGAGCAAGCCCACTGTCGACCCTACCTCGAATGCCAAGTCCGGCCCTGCCGTGCCGGTCAATTTCCTGCGGCCGATCATCCAGGCAGACCTGGACTCGGGCAAGCACACGCAGATCGTCACCCGTTTCCCGCCTGAGCCCAACGGCTACCTGCACATCGGCCACGCCAAGTCGATCTGTGTGAACTTCGGCCTGGCCCAGGAGTTCGGCGGCGTCACTCACCTGCGTTTCGACGACACCAACCCGGCCAAGGAAGACCAGGAATACATCGACGCGATCGAAAGCGACGTCAAATGGCTGGGCTTCGAATGGTCCGGCGAAGTGCGCTACGCCTCGCAATACTTCGACCAGTTGCACGACTGGGCCGTTGAACTGATCAAGGCCGGCAAGGCCTACGTCGACGACCTGACGCCCGAGCAAGCCAAGGAATACCGCGGCAGCCTGACCGAGCCGGGCAAGAACAGCCCGTTCCGCGACCGTTCCGTGGAGGAGAACCTGGACTGGTTCGCCCGCATGCGCGCCGGCGAATTCCCGGACGGTGCCCGCGTGCTGCGCGCCAAGATCGACATGGCTTCGCCGAACATGAACCTGCGCGACCCGATCATGTACCGCATCCGCCACGCCCATCACCATCAGACCGGTGACAAGTGGTGCATCTACCCGAACTACGACTTCACCCACGGTCAGTCGGACGCCATCGAAGGCATCACCCACTCGATCTGCACCCTGGAGTTCGAAAGCCATCGTCCACTGTACGAGTGGTTCCTCGACGCACTGCCAGTGCCGGCGCGTCCGCGTCAGTACGAGTTCAGCCGCCTGAACCTCAACTACACCATCACCAGCAAGCGCAAGCTCAAGCAACTGGTTGACGAGAAACACGTCAACGGCTGGGACGATCCGCGCATGTCGACGCTGTCGGGCTTCCGCCGCCGTGGTTACACCCCGGCGTCGATCCGCAACTTCTGCGAGATGGTCGGCACCAACCGTTCCGACGGCGTGGTCGACTTCGGCATGCTCGAGTTCAGCATCCGTCAGGACCTGGACGCCAACGCCCCGCGCGCCATGTGCGTGCTGCGTCCGTTGAAAGTCGTGATCACCAACTACCCGGAAGATCAGGTCGAGAACCTCGAACTGCCGCGTCATCCGCAGAAAGAAGAACTCGGCGTGCGCCAGCTGCCGTTCGCCCGTGAAATCTACATCGACCGCGATGACTTCATGGAAGAGCCGCCAAAAGGCTACAAGCGCCTGGAGCCGAACGGCGAAGTGCGTCTGCGCGGCAGCTACGTGATCCGCGCCGACGAAGCGATCAAGGACGCCGACGGCAACATCGTCGAGCTGCGTTGCTCGTACGATCCGGACACCTTGGGCAAGAACCCTGAAGGCCGCAAGGTCAAGGGCGTGATCCACTGGGTCCCGGCCGCTGCCAGCGTCGAGTGCGAAGTGCGTCTGTACGATCGCCTGTTCCGTTCTCCGAACCCGGAGAAGGCCGAAGACAGCGCGAGTTTCCTGGACAACATCAACCCTGACTCACTGCAAGTGCTGACCGGTTGTCGTGCCGAGCCTTCGCTGGGCAATGCACAGCCGGAAGACCGTTTCCAGTTCGAGCGCGAAGGTTATTTCGTCGCGGATATCAAGGACTCGAAACCAGGTCAGCCGGTATTCAACCGTACCGTGACCCTGCGCGATTCGTGGGGCCAGTGATCAAGTCTTAAGGAAACACCGTGCTTACGATCTACAACACGCTCACCAAGAGCAAAGAAGTCTTCAAGCCGCTGGATGGCAACAAGGTGCGCATGTACGTCTGCGGGATGACCGTATACGACTACTGCCACCTGGGCCATGGCCGCAGCATGGTCGCGTTCGACCTGGTGACCCGCTGGTTGCGGTTCAGCGGTTATGACCTGACGTACGTGCGCAACATCACCGACATCGACGACAAGATCATCAACCGGGCCAACGAGAACGGCGAGTCGTTCGAAGCGTTGACCGAGCGCATGATCGCGGCGATGCACGAAGACGAAGCGCGCCTGAACATCCAGAAGCCGGACATGGAGCCGCGCGCCACGGATCACATCCCTGGCATGCACGCGATGATCCAGACCCTGATCGACAAGGGTTACGCCTACGCCCCGGGCAATGGCGACGTGTACTACCGCGTCGGCAAGTTCATGGGCTACGGCAAGCTGTCGCGCAAGAAGATCGAAGACCTGCGCATCGGTGCGCGGATCGAGGTCGACGAAGCCAAGGAAGATCCGCTGGACTTCGTGCTCTGGAAAGGCGTCAAGCCGGGCGAGCCGAGCTGGGAGTCGCCGTGGGGCGCCGGACGTCCGGGCTGGCACATCGAGTGCTCGGTGATGTCCACCTGCTGCCTGGGTGAGACGTTCGACATTCATGGCGGCGGCAGTGACCTTGAGTTCCCGCACCACGAAAACGAAATCGCCCAGAGCGAAGCGGCCACCGGCAAGACCTACGCCAACGCGTGGATGCATTGCGGCATGATCCGTATCAATGGCGAGAAGATGTCCAAGTCCTTGAACAACTTCTTCACCATTCGCGACGTGCTCGACAAGTACCACCCGGAAGTCGTGCGTTACCTGCTGGTGTCGAGCCACTACCGCAGCGCGATCAACTACTCGGAAGACAACCTCAAGGACGCCAAGGGCGCACTGGAGCGTTTCTACCACGCGTTGAAAGGCCTGCCGAATGTGGCGCCGGCCGGCGGCGAAGCCTTCGTCGAGCGTTTCACTACGGTGATGAACGACGACTTCGGCACGCCGGAAGCCTGCGCGGTGCTGTTCGAGATGGTCCGTGAGATCAACCGTCTGCGCGAGAGCGATCTCGATGCAGCGGCCGGTCTGGCGGCGCGTCTGAAAGAACTGGCCAGCGTGCTCGGTGTGTTGCAGCTCGAAGCCGATGATTTCCTGCAGGCCGGCGCCGAAGGGCGTGTCGATGCTACCGAAGTCGAGGCGCTGATCGCTGCGCGTCTGGCGGCACGTGCCGGCAAGGACTGGGCCGAATCCGACCGCATCCGCGACCAGCTCACCGCCATGGGCGTGGTGCTGGAAGACGGCAAGGGCGGCACGACCTGGCGTCTGGCTGACTGATTGCTGCGCCTGTTACAAACAAAACCCGCCTTGTGCGGGTTTTTGTTTGGCTGCGAGAAGAGCCCCTCACCCTAACCTTCTCCCAGAGGGAGAGGGGACTGAATGGGGGATATTCAAGAAATACGCCGACCTGAAAGGTTTTCTCCGAATCCATAATCGACGCAATCTCTCAGGTCGATGTAGAACGCCAGACACCTCGGTCGGCTCCCTCTCCTGGGGGAGAGGGCTGGGCGGGCGGCGTTCCGATGAGGGGAAGGGGTTTACTCAACCTTCAATCTGTCGCAAACGCTTGTATAGGGTATTGCGGCTCACCCCCAACCGCCGCGCCAGATGGGAAATATTGCCCCCGGCCAGTTGCAACTCCCGATTCAACGCCTCGGCATCGTTCAGATCGATGCCCAATGGCTCGGCCACCTCTACTGGCTCCATCTCCAGATCGACAAAAAAATCGTCCGGCAAATGCTCGGGCCGAATCGGTTGTTCCTCGGCCATCGCCAGCGCTACCTGCATCACGCTGCTGACCTGACGCAGATTGCCCGGCCACGGGTGCCGTTCAAACAGTTCCAGCACCTCGCGACTCAATCCCGCCCACTGCGACGGCTCGCGATGTTGTTCCCACAACCGTTTGAACAGCGCCTGCTTGTCGCTGCGCTCGCGAAGCGGTGGCAATTCCAGAGTCAAGCCGCCAATGCGGTAGTACAAGTCTTCGCGAAAACGCCCCAGTTGCACCTGTTCCCGGAGCGAACGGTTGGTGGCTGAGATGATCCGCAGATCCACCGGAAACAGCTCGCTGCTGCCCACCGGTTGCACGCAGCGCTCCTGCAACACTCGCAACAGGCGGGCCTGGGTCGGCAGTGGCATGTCGCCGATTTCATCGAGGAACAGCGTGCCTTTGTCGGCCTTGCGGATCAGGCCGATGCTGCCTTTCTGGTTGGCGCCGGTGAATGCGCCTTTCTCGTAGCCGAACAGCTCCGACTCCACCAGTTCGGCGGGGATCGCCGCGCAGTTGACGGCGATGAACGCCTGTTTGCTGCGGGAGCTGGCCTGGTGCAAGGCCTTGACGAAGACTTCCTTGCCGACCCCGGTTTCCCCGTGAATCAGCAGCGGGATGTCTTTTTCCAGCAGGCGTTCGGCCTGGCGCACGGCTTTTTCCACGCGGCTGTCGCCGAAGTGCAGAGTACTCAGGCTGATGGCCGTCGGTACGGTGACTTTCGGTTCAGCGGCTCTGGTTTCAGTGAACACTCGCGCCTGAACCGGCGCCTGTTTAGGTCTTTTCAACAAACACTGGAAACGATTGCGCCCGGAAGTCTGCAAGGCAAACGGCAACCCATCCGGCTGATTGATCAACTCCAGCAACGACACCTTGAACAGGCTCTCAACGCTGACCCGCGACAAGCGCAGACCCAGCAAATTGTCGGCCCGACGGTTGGCCGACAACACCTGACCGCTCTCATCAAAGATCAGCAGCCCGGCCCACTGGCTGTCGAGGTTGTTCAACCCGGTGTTGAAGGTCAGTTGAAAGTGCTGGCCATGGAACAGGTTGAGGATCAGCCGGTTTTCCACGGTCTGGCTCATCATCTTGACCATGCCGAGGGTGTGCGAGGGCGGCAGATAACTGTCGCTGGACACATCGAGTACGGCGATGACCTTGCGTTCGGCATCGAAAATCGGCGCGGCGGAACCGGTCATGAATCGGTTGGCCTTGAGAAAGTGTTCATCGTGCTCGATGTGTACCGCCTGCTCGCAGGCCAGCGCCGTGCCGATGGCGTTGGTGCCGCTGGCGCGCTCGACCCAACTGGCGCCGGCCTGAAAACCGCGCGCCAGATTCGGCTCGATAAAGCGCTGTGTACCCCAGGACGTCAGCACCTGGCCCTGATTGTCGGCCAGCATGATCAGGCAGTTGGAGTTGCTCAGGATGTTTTCGTAATACGGCAGCACTTCCTGGTGAGTGGTCTGCACCAGCGAATGATGGCGGTCGAGCAACTGCGCGATGCCGGCAGCGGGCAACTGATCGAAAGCCGGGGCGCTTTGATGATTGAGACCGAAGGCGCGGCAACGGGACCAGGAGTCCTGGACGATCGCATCGTGGGAAAGCGGCGGGGCAGGTGCGGCCATGATTGGCAGTCTCTGAAGGGTGCTTTGTTGTTTTTGTTATGGCTCGTTCGACGAGCAAAAAGCATCCATAGAGTGTTGTTCACGATTGTTCATTGTCAATCGCCCGACTGTTCAATTGTTCATTCGTAACTGTTCATTTGTGTTCAGCTACGAACCACGGTTTGCGTGGCTTGCAGCGAATTCGACGGTAAATCAAAGACTTGCCGTTTCTGGCACGAATGTCGCTCTACAGCACAGGTCGCTTGACTCCAATAATAAAAAGGCCGAGCCATGTCACTCACCCTGGAGCACGTCAGCCGTACCGTCGAGGGCCAGACCTGGATCGACGATGCGAGCCTGAAATTCGAACCTGGATCCTTCAACGTTCTGCTCGGGCGCACGCTGTCCGGCAAGACCAGTCTGATGCGCCTGATGGCCGGTCTGGACAAGCCCGACAGCGGTCGCATTCTGATGAACGGCGTCGACGTCACCCAGCGCCCGGTGCGTTTGCGCAACGTGTCGATGGTCTATCAGCAATTCATCAATTACCCGACCATGACGGTGTTTGAGAACATCGCCTCGCCGCTGCGTCAGGCTGGGATCTCCAACGAGCAGATCCAGAGCAAGGTGCAGGAAACCGCGAAGATGCTGCGCATCGAGAAATTCCTGAAGCGCTATCCGCTGGAACTGTCCGGTGGCCAGCAGCAGCGCACCGCGATGGCGCGGGCGCTGGTCAAGGATGCCGAGTTGATCCTGTTCGACGAGCCGCTGGTCAACCTCGACTACAAACTGCGTGAAGAGCTGCGCCAGGAAATGCGCGAGCTGTTCAAGGCGCGCCACACCATCGCCATCTACGCCACCACCGAGCCCAATGAAGCGCTGGCGCTGGGCGGCACCACCACCATTCTTCATGAAGGCCGAGTGATCCAGAGCGGCCCTTCGACCGAGGTCTATCACCAGCCGCAAACGGTGCTGGCCGCCGAATTGTTCTCCGAGCCACCGATCAACCTGATGCCGGGGCGCATCGCCGGCAACGAAGTGAGCTTCGCCAACTTCGTGCACTTCCCGTTGAACGTCGATCTGCGGCCGGTGGGCGAGGGCGAGTTCCGTTTCGGCGTGCGTCCGAGCCACATCTCGCTGGTGCCGAGCAACGACGACGACCTGGAACTGGCGGTGACCGTCGAGGTGGCGGAGATCAGCGGTTCGGAAACCTTCCTCCACGTGCGCAACGAGCATTTCCTGCTGGTGCTGCACTTGCCCGGCGTTCATGAATACGACGTCGATGCGCCGATCCGTATCTATATCCCGACCCATAAACTGTTTGTGTTCGATGCGCAGGGCCGTCTGGTGCAGGCACCGGGCCGGCGTGTCGCGAGGGTTGCCTGATGGCTGAAATCCGTTTGCAGCACCTCGCCCACAGCTACAGCAAAACCCCGAGCGGGCCCGAGGATTACGCGATCCGCGAGATGGACCACATCTGGGAGCAGGGCGGCGCTTATGCCTTGCTCGGCCCTTCGGGCTGCGGCAAGTCGACCTTGCTCAACATCATTTCCGGCCTGCTCAGCCCATCTCAGGGGCATGTGTTGTTCGACGGCAAAGCGGTCAACGACCTCACCCCGGAGAAGCGCAACATCGCCCAGGTGTTCCAGTTCCCGGTGGTGTACGACACCATGACCGTGTTCGACAACCTGGCCTTTCCCCTGCGAAATCAGGGCCTGGCCGAGGCGAAAGTGCACAGCAAGGTGCAGGAAATCGCCGAAGTGCTCGACCTGCAAAACCTGCTGAGCAAAAAGGCGCGCAACCTCACCGCCGACGAAAAACAGAAAGTCTCCATGGGCCGTGGTCTGGTGCGCGATGACGTCTCGGCGATTCTGTTCGACGAGCCGCTGACGGTGATCGACCCGCACCTGAAATGGAAACTGCGGCGCAAGCTCAAGCAGATCCACGAGCAGTTCAACATCACCATGGTCTACGTCACCCACGATCAGCTGGAGGCCTCGACCTTCGCCGACAAGATCGCGGTGATGTACGGCGGCCAGATCGTCCAGTTCGGCACGCCACGGGAATTGTTCGAGCGTCCGAGCCACACCTTTGTCGGCTACTTCATCGGCAGCCCGGGGATGAACCTGATCGAAGTGCAGCCGCAACCGGGCGGGGTCGGTTTCAACTCGACCCATCTGCCGCTGTCCGACGGCTTGCAGCGCCATATCGAACACGGCCAGTGGAAAAATCTGAAGGTCGGCATCCGTCCCGAGTTCATCCATGTGTGGGACGAGCCGTTCGATGACGCGATGCAGGCGCGGGTCGTACACGTCGAAGACCTCGGCACCTACAAGATCATGACCCTGGATCTGGACGGCGCACAGCTGAAAGTGCGTCTTGCCGAGGACAAACCGGTGCCGCAGGGCACGGCCTACATCAGTTTTCCGGCGCAATGGCTGATGGTCTATGCCGACGAATTTCTGCTGGATACCACCGACAGCGAGGTACAGCCATGAACAAGGTGCAGAACAACAAGGCCTGGTGGCTGGTGTTGCCGGTATTCCTGCTGGTGGCCTTCAGTGCGGTGATTCCGATGATGACCGTGGTCAACTATTCGGTGCAGGACATCTTCGACCAGTCCAGCCGCTACTTCGTCGGCGCCGACTGGTACAAACAAGTGCTGCTTGACCCGCGCCTGCACGATTCGCTGCTGCGCCAGTTCATCTACTCGGCGTGTGTGCTGCTGATCGAAATCCCCCTCGGCATCGCCATTGCGCTGACCATGCCGACCAAGGGTCGCTGGTCGTCGGTGGTACTGATCGTGCTGGCGATCCCGCTGCTGATTCCATGGAACGTGGTCGGCACCATCTGGCAGATTTTCGGCCGCGCCGACATCGGCCTGCTCGGGTCGAGCCTCAACGCCATGGGCATCAGCTACAACTACGCGGCCAACACCATGGATGCCTGGGTCACGGTGCTGGTGATGGACGTCTGGCACTGGACTTCGCTGGTGGCGCTGCTGTGTTTCTCCGGCCTGCGGGCGATTCCCGATGTGTATTACCAGGCCGCGCGCATCGACCGGGCCTCAGCCTGGGCCGTGTTCCGGCACATCCAGTTGCCCAAGTTGAAAAGCGTGCTGCTGATCGCGGTGATGCTGCGCTTCATGGACAGCTTCATGATCTACACCGAGCCATTCGTGCTCACCGGTGGCGGGCCGGGTAACTCGACGACCTTCCTCAGTCAGACCCTGACCCAGATGGCCGTAGGCCAATTCGACCTGGGGCCGGCGGCGGCATTCTCGCTGGTGTACTTCCTGATCATCCTGCTGGTGTCCTGGCTGTTCTACACCGCCATGACCCACAACGATGCCAACCGCTGAGGCCCGGCCATGAGCAAAAGAAAGCTGATCCCACTGCTGCTCTACATCCTGTTCCTGCTGGTGCCGATCTACTGGCTGCTGAACATGTCTTTCAAGAGCAACACCGAAATCCTCGGCGGGCTGACCCTTTTCCCACAGGATTTCACGCTGGCGAACTACAAGGTGATCTTCACCGACCCGAGCTGGTATACCGGCTATATCAACTCGCTGTACTACGTCAGTTTGAACACGGTGATTTCCCTGAGCGTGGCGCTGCCGGCGGCGTATGCCTTTTCGCGCTACCGCTTTCTCGGTGACAAGCACCTGTTCTTCTGGCTGCTGACCAACCGCATGGCGCCGCCGGCGGTGTTCCTGCTGCCGTTCTTCCAGCTGTATTCGTCGATCGGCCTGTTCGACACCCACATCGCCGTGGCGCTGGCGCACTGCCTGTTCAACGTGCCGCTGGCGGTGTGGATCCTCGAAGGTTTCATGTCCGGGGTGCCGAAGGAAATCGACGAAACCGCCTACATCGACGGCTACAGCTTTCCCAAGTTCTTCGTGAAGATCTTCATTCCGCTGATCGGCTCCGGCATCGGCGTGACGGCGTTTTTCTGCTTCATGTTTTCCTGGGTCGAACTGCTGCTGGCACGCACCCTGACTTCGGTGAACGCCAAACCGATCGCGGCGGTGATGACGCGCACGGTGTCGGCATCCGGGATTGACTGGGGCGTACTGGCGGCGGCGGGGGTGTTGACTATTCTCCCCGGCATGCTGGTGATCTGGTTCGTTCGCAACCACGTGGCCAAGGGCTTTGCCCTGGGCCGGGTCTGAGGAACTGATGATGGAATGGATGAGCTGGACCGTCCCGACGGCGGCGTTTTTCATCGTGATCGGGTTGATCCTGGTGGGCATGACCACCTGGGAATTGCGCTCGCCGAGCATCTTGCGGCGAGGGTTTCTGCCGATTGCCACCACCCGTGGCGATCGCTTGTTCATCGGTCTTCTCGGCAGCGCCTACCTGCATCTGCTGGTAATCGGCGTGACCGACTGGAGCATCTGGGTAGCGTCCGCGTTGTCCCTGGTGTGGCTGTTGGCTGTGATGCGTTGGGGCTAGTCGAATCGCTCGGCAATCGTGCTCCGAAAACCTAACAGGAGGTCTCTATGTTCGATAAGAAAAATAAGCTGCGACATAGCATTTCATTGGCAGCCATGCTGGCACTCAGCGGTTTGAGCGCGTCCGCCTGGGCCGACGCCTACGAAGATGCCGCAAAAAAATGGATCGGCAGCGAGTTCAAACCGTCGACCCTGACGGCAGATCAGCAGCTCGAAGAACTGAAGTGGTTCATCAAGGCGGCCGAGCCGTTTCGCGGGATGGACATCAAGGTGGTTTCGGAAACCCTGACCACCCACGAATATGAATCCAAGGTGCTGGCCAAGGCCTTCAGCGAAATCACCGGCATCAAGCTGACCCACGACCTGCTGCAGGAAGGCGACGTCGTGGAAAAAATGCAGACGGTGATGCAGTCGGACAAGAACATCTACGACGGTTGGGTCAACGACTCGGACCTGATCGGTACGCACTTTCGCTACGGCAAGACCGAATCGATCACCGACCTGATGGCCAACGAAGGCAAGAACTTCACCTCGCCGACCCTCGACATCAAGGATTTCATCGGCATCTCCTTCACCACCGCGCCGGACGGCAAGATCTATCAATTGCCCGACCAGCAGTTCGCCAACCTGTACTGGTTCCGCGCCGACTGGTTCGAACGCGCCGACCTGAAAGCCAAGTTCAAGGAAAAGTACGGCTATGAACTGGGCGTACCGGTGAACTGGTCGGCCTATGAAGACATCGCCAAGTTCTTCAGCGAAGACGTCAAGGAGATCGACGGCAAACGCATCTACGGGCACATGGACTACGGCAAGAAAGACCCGTCCCTGGGCTGGCGCTTCACCGATGCCTGGTTCTCCATGGCCGGTGGCGGCGACAAGGGCATTCCCAACGGTTTGCCGGTGGACGAGTGGGGGATTCGCGTCGAGGATTGCCACCCGGTCGGCTCCAGCGTGACCCGCGGCGGCGACACCAACGGTCCGGCGGCGGTGTTCGCCACCACCAAATATGTCGACTGGCTGAAGAAGTACGCGCCACCGGAAGCGGCGGGCATGACCTTCTCCGAGTCCGGCCCGGTGCCGTCCCAGGGCAACATCGCCCAGCAGATCTTCTGGTACACCGCATTCACCGCCGACATGACCAAACCGGGCCTGCCGGTGGTCAACGCCGACGGCACGCCGAAATGGCGCATGGCGCCGTCGCCGCGCGGACCGTACTGGGAAGAGGGGATGAAACTCGGTTATCAGGACGTGGGCTCGTGGACCTTCATGAAATCCACGCCTGAGAAACAGAAACTCGCGGCCTGGCTGTACGCGCAGTTCGTGACCTCGAAAACCGTTTCGTTGAAGAAAACCATCGTCGGCCTGACGCCGATTCGTGAATCGGACATCAACTCGCAAGCCATGACCGATCTGGCGCCGAAACTCGGTGGTCTGGTCGAGTTCTACCGCAGCCCGGCCCGTGTGCAGTGGACCCCGACCGGCACCAACGTGCCGGATTATCCACGCCTGGCACAGCTGTGGTGGAGCCACATCGCCGAGGCCGCCAGCGGCGAGAAGACCCCGCAACAGGCCCTCGACGGTCTGGCCAAGGATCAGGACGCGATCATGACTCGCCTGGAGCGCTCCAAGGCGCAGGCCGTGTGCGCTCCGAAAATGAACCCCGAGCGCGACGCGCAATACTGGTTCGACCAGCCAGGCGCACCAAAACCGAAACTGGCTAACGAGAAGCCGAAAGGCGAAACCGTGAGCTACAACGAACTGCTCAAGTCGTGGGAGGCGGCACGCAAATAAGGTTTTTTGCGGGACGGAACGGCACCTTCGGGTGCCGTTTTTTTTAGCCTTCGATTTCACGTTTCACCGCCCGGCGTACCGCTTTGAGGAGGGCGTTTTCAAAGGCGTTGTGCCCGGCGTGCAGCAGCCGGCAGTGGATGTTCATGCGTTGCCTGAGCCAGCGCACGCTGGCCATGCCATGGGTGTCGCGGATGCCCTGGATCAGCAGGGTGTTGTCGTCGAGGGTCAGGTATTCGTCCTTTGGTGTGAAGAAATAGTTTTGCAGGTGGTAATGCAGTTCGAGGCGGATCGCGAGCACCGCTTCATGATCGACGAAACGCTCCAGGGTGTCGGGGCAAATGGTCTGTCCTGTGCGACGTAGAACAGCGTTCAACCATTCGATGGCGGCGCGGTGCTGCTGCGATGGACAGCCTTCGCCGAGGATCCGGTAGATGTCCCTGGCGCGTTGGCCGGGCGACATTTGAGCTGATTGCGCCAACCCGTCATTGAGCGCCTGATCGTAGGCCCGGACATTGCCGGCAAACGGCACGAACACCGAAACCAATGTGCTTTTCAGTAGGTGCTGCGGGTAACGCTGTTGGTACTGGATCGCCAGCCAACTACCCCATGACACGCCCAGCACGCTGATTTTTTCGAAGCCGAAATGCTGGCGCAGGGCATCGATGTCTTCGACACACAGCCCGGTAGTGTTGTCCCGCAGTTCGCCGTAAGGCGTCGAGCGCCCGCAACCCCGTTGATCGAACAGGATGATGTCGAACCGGCCCTGGTCGAAGAACTGCAAATGGTGGCGGCTGAAACGTCCGCCGGGGCCGCCATGGAGGAAAAACACCGGTTCGAGTCCCGGAACACCATGGCGTTCCCAATAGAGTTGATGGCCGTCGCCGGTCGGGTAATAACCTCGGCTGTGCAGGGAAAAACTCATGGCGCCGAAACCGTCAGACGATAGAACTGGAACAGCTCGACCTGCCCCGGCCGCGCCGCGACGCTGGATTCAAGTTTCAGGTGGTGTATGGAGGCAAGCCAGGTGACCGGAATCAGCACCGGGGTGTGACCGAAGACGAGGATCGTGCCGCCGGGCTTGATGCAGCGGATCAGTGACTCAAATGCGGTTTGGGCCTCACGGCGGGTCAAGACTTCGGCGTTGAGGAAACGCAGGATCAAGACATCGCAGCGAATCCCGGTATCGAAGGCTTCACTCGCCTCCAGCAGGTCGAACTCGACGGATGTTCCGCTGTGCCAGCGCCTGGCGTATTCGATCATCGAGGCCGAACGATCACTGCCCAGGCACAGACAGTCGGGCAGGGCGCGGGCGAGGTGGGCGATGAACGCGCCGGTCGAACAGGCCGGGTCGTAAATCAGTGCGCCTTTTTCGGTGATGGCCTGGAGCAGCGCGGCGCAGTATTCGCGCAAGTGCTGCTCGTCAGTGTTCAGCTGTTCGGCCAGTGATGCGTTGCATTGCCAGAAGTCTGCCGGGCAGACCGCTTCCCTCCCTGTCTCATCCAGCAGTGGAAAGGGAAACAGGATCTCGCTGTCAGCCTGATGCAAGGCGTGCTCGAAGAACTGCGCTTTCTCTGTGGGGGAAGCGGTCCGATAGCCGATCGACAACCCGTCATCACCCCACAATGAATGCAGATGCGGGCCAAACAACATACCGGGTTTGAGCGCGCTGCCGGCCTGCCAGCGGAAATGCCGGTCACGTTGCAGAAGCTTGCGTCCAACCCAGAGCTCATCGTTCACCCGCAGGAAAAAAACGTGATGCAGTCCGCTGCCTCGCGGTTCGAGGTAGTGACCAACAGCGCCGTTCTCGTTGAGGTAAAGGCGCATGGATCGGGCCAGTGTCCGCTCCCGATTGCGATCGGGTCGGTTCATGGGGCGGGCCTCTCCAGCGTACGGCCCCGGGCTTGCGGGACGACGACGTTACCACTGGAGACCACGAAGAAGCGTTCCAGTCCGGGGATCACCACGTTGAGCAGGGTGGTGCCGAGCTCGGTTCGCTGCAGGAGCGCTGCACCCAGCGTACGGCCATGAATCCGCAGGTCTTGGGTCAGCAAGTGCAGTTGATTGTCCACCGACAGGTCTTTAGCGGAATCCGGCAGATTGACTTCGTGTTGAACGCAGCGATGCAGCAGCGTCTGCGGATCGAACTGCGCACAGCGCAGCAGGCGCGGGAAGGGTTGCAGGTTGCGCAGCGCATTGGCCAGTGTCTGGCGGTATTCAGGTTCGGCGGCACTCAGTTGCAACTGCACCAGTTCAGTGAGCGCCCGCCACGCAGCATGGCGCGGGTCGAGAGAGCTGCCGCTGCCGAATACCTGTGGGTTAGAGCCCGGCTTCGTGGTGAAGGCCAGAAAGGTCCGCACCTTGAACTCTGTACTGATATCCACCAGCACGATTTCGCCGTCGATTTCCTGTTCGGCATCGGTCCATAGACGACCGAGTTCGTCCTTTTCCGTGAGACGCGCCACCCGTCGCAGTGGCGGATGGTTCTGATAGTAAAAATGGTTGAGCAGAAACAACGACACGGCATCGCGTTCGATACACTCGTTGGCGGCGTGCAGCAGCGCTTCGTTGTAAGTGGCGCCAATCGCGGTGCCGCTGTTGCTGGCGTAGCGCCGCACGGCGCGGTAGTCCGCCATGCCCGGTGACGGGGGCAAACGTGAACCGTTCGGCGAAGTCAGCGCCACCGGATAGGAAAACCGCTCTTGCCACGGCGGACAGACATAGGTCCGGCAACTGATGCGCACGTTCTGCTGGCAGGTGAGCCTTTGCAGAAGCGAGTCATCGGCAAACATCGGCGTGTCTTTGAAATAGCGTTCCGTCTCTTCGTGAACATCGCAGGTGCAGAGCTTATCCGTCCAATAGTGCTCGAGCGCTTCATAAAGCGCGCCCAAGTGCGCCTGATCTGCATAGCCCTTGCCAAAGCCGCGGGCATGGCGGTTGTCGCTGCCCTGAAGACTCGCCTGGACGGCAACGACTTTGCTGCCGAAGGTGCGGGTGTGTGGCGTGAGGCGCTGGCGTGAAAGTTCGGTATGAATACGCCGTTCTGCCTGATCGGCCGTGAGCTCTCGCTCGACCAACGTTGTCTTGTCCATGATTCCCTTCCCGCAAAGCCCGCGAGGGCGCAAGGCCCCCGCGGGGTCTGTCACTCGGCGTTGAGTTCCGCCCGTTCTTCTTCGGTCAGTTGCAGGGCTTCGATCTGCTCTGCCGAGGGCGCTTCCTGCTCTTCAAGTTCATCGATCTGGTTGGCGTTCCAGCTGCCCATGTAGCCCATGATGTTGCTCCTTGGTTGTCGTTTGGGAGTGCTGTGGCAAGCACGAGCCGAATCTAAAAGGGCGGTGGCGGCGGGGTCAAAAATGTCCAGACGTTTCCAGTCGTGGCTTTCAGCGGTATCGAAATACGTACTGATAAAGCGTGAATTGACGCCGCGAGGACGTATTTCTGAGGGGCAGCACTGCGTTAAAACCGGCGAGCCACGCGAAAGGAATCAGCGGCTTGAGGCGTTCCGTCTTTTGCCGCTGTCAGAGATTTCAGCGCAGGGGCGACGCAAATTCGTGCTGAAGGATTTACGGGGATGGATGCAGCACTTGTGCGGCGATTTTTCCCATGAGGTTTGAGAAAACACCGCACAAATCGGCTTGAAGGTTCAGTGCCGTTCCGGGTGCGTCACGGGAAACACCAGACTGAATATCGTCATCGCTCCCGGTCGGCTTTGAACCTGCGCGGACCCCTGATGCAGGGTCATGATCGAGTGCACGATGGCCAGTCCCAGACCGGTACTGCCCTGTGACCGGGTGCGGCTGCTGTCGACCCGGTAAAAACGGTCGAACAGATACGGCAGGTGCTGCGCTTCGATGCCTGTGCCGGGATTGCTCACCCGCAGCGCCACCTCGTTCGGCGCCTGTTCGATGAACAGCGAAACGGTCTTGCCGCACGGGCAGTGGCGCAGGGCATTGGACAGCAGATTGGAAATCGCTCGCTGAATCATCAGCCGGTCCCCCGACACCTGCGCGCTGCCGATGATCTTCAGATCGATCTGTTTGTCCTGTGCCGTCAGGGAAAACAGATCCGCCACCCTGGACGCCTCTTCCTCCAGCGCAATCGGTTCGAACGAGGCGTGCGCCGCAGGCTGGCTGGCCTGGGCCAGGAACAGCATGTCCGAGACAATCCGCGCTACCCGCTCCAGCTCTTCGGTGCAGGACACCAGAACGTTGGTGTATTCCTCGACCGAGCGCTCCCGCGACAGCGTCACCTGGGCCTTGCCCATCAGGTTGTTGATCGGCGTGCGCAGCTCGTGGGCCAGATCATCGGAGAACTGCGACAACTGCTGCACGCCGCTGTCCAGTCGATCGAGCATGACGTTGATGCCCTGCGCCAGTTCGCTGAGTTCCTGGGGCATGTTCAGCACCGACAGGCGATGGTCGAGATCCTGCGTCGTCACTCGCGCCGCCACTTTGCGAAATTCCCGCAACGGTGCCAACCCTCGCTGCACGGCGCCCCAAGCGGTCAGGCCGATGAACACCAGCAGCAACGGCAAAGCCATCAACGTCGAGCGCAAATAAGCACTGAGCAAGGCCTGATCGTGGGCGTTATCCATCGACAGCAGCACCGGTACGCTGCTGCCGTCCTTGAGGCGAATCAGCTTGGAGACGGTGAGAAACTTCGCACCTTCGGCATCGGCGCTGTCGGTGTGGGTCAACTGATCGGTCGTCGCCCGTACCGCCTTTAACTCAACCCGTGGATCGGTCAGGCCCGAACCGGACTTGAGCAGCGGGGTGCGCAGGTTGTTCAGGTCATAAATACTCAGGGTCAGGTTGTCATGCCCCATGACCTGATCGAGCAGAATGTGCGGTTTGGCGCTGATCTCACCGGTGTCGGCGTACAGCGTCAGGCTGTGCTCGACCTGTTCCAGCTTCTTTTCCAGGCTGTCGCGCGATAGCGCGTTCAGCTCATGGGTCAGGGCGAAATAGGCGAGGATCGCCAGAAACACCACCAGCAGGGCGCCGAGAATGCTGACCGTCAGACCCAGCCGCAGCGACAGGCTCGCCGGTTTCATTCCCGCGCCTCCAGCACATAGCCGACGCCGCGCAGGGTGTGGATCAGTTTGCTGTCGAACGGGTCGTCGATCTTCGCCCGCAAGCGGCGGATCGAGACCTCGACCACGTTGGTGTCGCAGTCGAAATTCATGTCCCACACCAGCGAGATGATCTGGGTACGGGTCAGCACTTCGCCGGACTGGCGCATCAGCAAGTGCAGCAGGGCGAACTCCTTGGTGGTCAGGTCGATGCGCTGGTTGCCACGAAACGCCCGGTGACGGCCCGGATCGAGTTCCAGATCGGCGACCTTGAGCACCTGTGGCACCGGGATATTTTCACTGCGCCGCATCAACGTGCGCACGCGCGCCAGCAATTCCGGGAACTCGAACGGCTTGACCAGATAATCATCGGCGCCCAGATCCAGACCCCGGATCTTGTCCGCCAGCCGCCCGCGTGCGGTGAGCATCATCACCCGGGTGGAGTGAGTGCGACGCAGTTGTTCCAGCACGCTCCAGCCGTCGAGTTCCGGCAGGTTTACATCAAGGATGATCAGGTCATAAACCTGTTGTTGCGCCAGGTGCAAACCATCCGCGCCATTGATCGCGTGATCAACGATATAACCACTTTCGGTCAGGCCCTGATGCAAGTATTCGGCAGCTTTAAGCTCGTCCTCGACGACAAGGATTCGCATGATGTTTCACCACTTTTAATGAATGGGTATTTAACTAAGAGAGTCTGGAAGTTGCAGTTTTTACAGGGACTTCCTGACGGACTTTGGAACTGAGTGGCGTGCACGGTAAAGGCTGTAGTGGCTACAGAGTCAACGCCTGAGCGCTTTAAATCGGCCATCCGCGACAGCCTGCCGCAGGGGAATGGCACATTTTTCACAACTTCCATTTCGGCAAGTGCTGTCCGGCAGATAACTAACGTGCATTTGTTTCTATGTATTGCAGCAACGCCATTCGAACTTCGAATCCTAGAGCAAAACAACTTCGATAAACCGTGGATAACGGATTTGTAATGTTCACGTCACCTTGTCGATAAGTTCAAAACCCTACCGTGGCGCCATCAACGATTCTTGATTGAAGGAAGCCTTCCATTGCCCGGTTTAATTGAACTGACGGCGCGATCACGCCTGAAAAAAACCGCCAGCGGCCTCTTGTTGCTGGCCTGCACAGGCTTTGCCAGTGCATCGACTTTGACGCTGGATCAGGCGCTGCAAACCGCTTTCGCCGGCAACCCGGAGCTGGCCGCCGCGCAGTGGGAAATCGGCATTGCCGAAGGCGACCGCAAACAGGCCGGGCTGATCCCCAACCCCGAGGTGTCGTGGGAGGCCGAAGACACCCGGCGTGAATCACGCACCACCACGGTGATGCTCAGCCAGCCGATCGAGCTGGGCGGCAAGCGTGGCGCGCGGATTGATGTGGCGAGTCGTGCGCAGGACGCCGCCGGCATCGAGCTGGAGCGCAAGCGCAACGCATTGCGCGCCGACGTGCTTCAAGCGTTCAACGGTGCGCAGACCGCGCAGCAACGGTTGCAACTGGCCCGGCAGTCGCTGCAACTCGCCGAGCACGGTTTGCGTGTGGCTCAGGGGCGGATCGAGGCGGGCAAGTCGTCGCCAGTGGAAGGCACGCGGGCGCAAGTGCAGCTCTCGGAGGTGCGCCTGGAATTGAGCCGCGCCGAGCGCGATCAGGCCAATGCGTACCAGCAGTTGGCCCAGGTCATGGGCGCACCGTTGTCGACGTCGACCACGGTGCAAGCCGCTGCTCAAACCCTGTCCAGCGTACCGCCGCCCACCCGTTTGCTTGAACGTCTGAACGAAACAGCGGAGCTGCGGCTGGCCAGGTTGCAGATCGACCAGCGCGAGGCGTCGCTGGGGCTGGAAAAGTCCCAGCGGATTCCCGATCTCACCGTCAGCATCGGCAGCCAGTACAGCGAAACCGAGCGCGAGCGGGTCAACGTGGTCGGGCTGTCGATGCCGATTCCGTTGTTCAACCGCAACCAGGGCAACGTGCTGGCGGCGGCGCGGCGTACCGATCAGGCGCGGGACCTGCGCAACGCCACCGAACTGCGCTTGCGCACGGAAATCCAGACCACGCTGGCGCAATGGCAGACCGCCAACGGCGAAATCCAGGCGTTCGACCGGACCATTCTGCCCGCCGCACAAAGTGCGGTGGACAGCGCCACTCGCGGTTTCGAAATGGGCAAGTTCGGCTTCCTCGACGTGCTCGATGCCCAGCGCACATTGATCGCCGCTCGCAGCCAATACATCCAGGCGGTGAGCGAGGCGACCGACGCCCGGGTCCGCATCGAACGCATCTTCGGCGACCTCAGCGCCAACCCTTGAATTTCAACGTTCTGATTACTGCGCGATGGTTTGGCGCAGAGGAGTTTCCATGGACAAAAAACTGATCGTGGTCGCTGCGGCGACCTTGGCGCTGGGCATTGGCCTCGGCGCGATGTGGAGCGGCAATGCGTCTGTCGATGCGCATGCCGATGAAGCGGCGGAGCACGCCGACCATGCCGAAGAAGGCGCCGCCGCTGACGGCGGGCACGACGAAGAAGGGCACATCGAACTGACGGCCGAGCAGATCGCGGCGGCGGGGATTCAACTGGCCGCCGCCCAGGCGCAGAGCTTCAGCCTCGGTCTGTCGTTCCCCGGCGAAGTGCGCTTCGATGAAGACCGCACCGCGCATGTGGTGCCGCGTGTGCCGGGCGTGGTCGAGTCAGTTTCGGTCAACCTCGGACAGTCGGTGAAGAAAGGCCAGTTGCTGGCCGTGATCGCCAGTCAGCAGATCTCCGATCAGCGCAGCGAGCAGGCAGCCGCGCAACGCCGTCTCGCCCTGGCCCGCACGACGTTCGAGCGCGAGAGGAAACTGTGGCAGGACAGGATCTCCGCCGAGCAGGATTTTCTCCAGGCGCGCCAGGCTCTGGAAGAAGCCGAGATTGCGGTGAGCAACGCCCGGCAAAAGATCAGCGTGCTCAGTGGCAGCGTGGTTGCCACTGGCGGTAATCGTTATGAACTGCGGGCACCGTTCGATGGCGTGGTGGTGGAAAAACACCTGACGCCTGGCGAAGTGGTCGACGAAACCACGGCAGCGTTCACGCTCTCGGATTTGTCGCGGGTGTGGGTCACGTTCGGTGTGTCACCGAAAGACTTGAACAAGGTGCAAGTGGGCAAACCCGTCACCGTCAGTGCGGCGGAGTTGAACGCCGAAGTCAGCGGCACCGTGGCTTACGTCGGCAGCCTGCTCGGCGAACAGACCCGCACCGCGACCGTGCGCGTCACCCTGGAAAACCCGCAAGGCTCATGGCGCCCGGGCCTGTTTGTCACCGCGCTGGTCGCCACCGACAGCCGCCAGGCCAAAGTCGCCGTACCGGAAACCGCAGTCCAGACCGTCGAGAACAAGCCCACGGTGTTTGTGCGCACCGACGACGGCTTCAAGGCGCAAGTCGTGGAGCTGGGCAGTCGCGCGGCAGGCCAGGTGGAAGTCATCGCCGGACTGGAACCGGGCGCGCAAGTCGCCAGTGCCGGCAGCTTCGTCCTCAAATCGGAGCTGGGCAAAGCCTCGGCCGAGCACAGTCATTAATCGCGGAAGACTCCCATGTTCGAACGCTTGATCCAGTTTGCCATCGAGCAGCGCATCATCGTGCTGCTCGCCGTTCTGCTCATGGCCGGCCTCGGCATCGCCAGTTATCAGAAACTGCCGATCGACGCCGTGCCCGATATCACCAACGTCCAGGTGCAGATCAACACCGGCGCGGCCGGGTTCTCGCCGCTGGAAACCGAGCAGCGCATTACGTTCCCGATTGAAACCGCGATGGCCGGCCTGCCCGCGCTGGAGCAAACCCGCTCGCTCTCGCGCTCGGGCTTGTCCCAGGTCACGGTAATCTTCAAGGACGGCACCGATCTGTTCTTTGCCCGGCAATTGGTCAACGAACGATTGCAGTCCGCCAAGGAGCAGTTGCCCGAAGGTGTGGAGGCGGTGATGGGGCCGATCTCCACCGGGCTCGGCGAGATCTTTTTGTGGACGGTCGAGACCAGGGAGGGCGCGCTGAAGGACGACGGTACGCCCTACACGCCGACCGACTTGCGGGTGATTCAGGACTGGATCATCAAGCCGCAACTGCGCAACGTTCCCGGCGTGGCCGAGATCAACACCATCGGCGGTTTTGCCAAGGAATATCAGATCGCGCCCGATCCGAAAAAACTCGCGGCCTACAAACTGACCCTCACCGATCTGGTGACGGCGCTGGAGCGCAACAACGCCAACGTCGGCGCAGGGTACATCGAGCGCAGCGGCGAGCAATTGTTGATTCGCGCACCGGGCCAGGTAGCGAGCACAGAGGACATCGCCAACATCGTCATGGCCAATGTCGACGGCACGCCGATCCGGATCAAGAATGTCGCCACCGTGGACATCGGCCGCGAACTGCGCAGCGGCGCCGCCACGGAAAACGGCCGTGAAGTGGTGCTGGGTACGGTATTCATGCTGATCGGTGAAAACAGTCGCACGGTTTCCCAGGCCGTCGCCGCCAAGCTCGAACAGATCAACAAGTCCTTGCCCAATGGCGTGATCGCGGTGCCGGTATACGACCGCACGCATCTGGTCGACAAAGCCATCGCCACGGTAAAGAAGAACCTCGTCGAAGGCGCGATTCTGGTGATCGCAATCCTGTTTCTGTTCCTCGGGAATATCCGCGCGGCGTTGATTACGGCGATGGTGATTCCGCTGTCGATGCTGTTCACCTTCACCGGGATGTTCAGCAACAAGGTCAGCGCCAACCTGATGAGCCTCGGCGCGCTGGACTTCGGCATCATCGTCGACGGCGCGGTGGTGATCGTCGAAAACACCCTGCGACGACTGGCCCATGCGCAGCAGCGTCACGGACGGCTGTTGACGCGATCCGAGCGTTTCCATGAAGTGTTTGCGGCGGCAAAAGAGGCGCGGCGACCGCTGATTTTCGGTCAGTTGATCATCATGGTCGTGTACCTGCCGATCTTCGCCCTGAGCGGCGTCGAGGGGAAAATGTTCCACCCGATGGCGTTCACCGTAGTCATCGCGTTGCTCGGCGCCATGCTGTTGTCCGTGACTTTTGTGCCGGCGGCGATTGCGCTGTTCGTGACCGGCAAGGTCAAGGAAGAAGAGGGCGCGGTGATGCGCGGCGCGCGTCGCGTTTATGCGCCGGCGCTGGACTGGGTGCTGTCCCATCGGACGATGGCGGTCGGCGCGGCGTTGGGGGTGATTGTGCTCAGTGGCGTGGTCACCAGTCGCATGGGCAGCGAGTTTGTGCCGAGTCTCAGCGAAGGCGATTTTGCCTTGCAGGCACTGCGCGTACCGGGCACCAGCCTGACGCAGTCGGTGGATATGCAGCAGCGGCTGGAAACGTTGATCCTGAATAAAGTGCCGGAAGTCGAGCGCGTGTTCGCCCGCACCGGTACTGCGGAAATCGCCTCTGACCCGATGCCGCCGAACATCTCCGACAGCTACGTGATGCTCAAACCCAAAGACCAGTGGCCGGACCCGGGCAAGTCCCGCGAAACCCTGATGGCAGAGCTACAACAAGCCGCCGCAACGCTGCCGGGCAGCAACTATGAACTGTCGCAGCCGATCCAGTTGCGCTTCAACGAGCTGATCTCCGGCGTGCGCAGCGACGTGGCGGTCAAGGTGTTCGGTGATGACATGGACGTGCTCAACGCCACGGCGGCGAAGATTGCCGTCGCGATGCAGAAGGTCAACGGCGCGTCCGAGGTCAAGGTCGAGCAAACCACCGGTCTGCCGGTGCTGACCATCAATATCGATCGCGACAAGGCCGCGCGTTACGGGCTCAACGTCGGCGATGTGCAGGACACCATTGCGGTGGCCGTCGGCGGACAGAAGGCCGGGACGCTGTACGAAGGTGATCGTCGATTCGACATGGTGGTGCGCTTGTCCGACGCCATGCGCAAGGACATCGACGGGTTGTCGGCACTGTTGATTCCGGTGCCGGCGGCGGGTGGTGATTCAGCCAGTCAGATCGGTTTCATTGCGCTGAAGGACGTCGCCAGCCTCGATCTGGTGCTGGGGCCGAATCAGGTCAGCCGCGAAAACGGCAAACGCCTGGTGATCGTCAGCGCCAACGTGCGCGGGCGCGACATCGGTTCTTTTGTAGCCGAGGCGGGCGCAGCGATCGAACGTGAGGTGCAGGTGCCGGCGGGTTACTGGACCACCTGGGGCGGGCAGTTCGAGCAGTTGCAATCGGCGGCCAGGCGCTTGCAGATCGTGGTGCCGGTGGCGTTGCTGCTGGTGTTCGGGTTGCTGTTCATGATGTTCAACAACCTCAAGGACGGCTTGCTGGTGTTCACCGGGATTCCGTTTGCGCTGACCGGCGGGGTCATGGCGTTGTGGCTGCGGGATATTCCGCTGTCGATCTCGGCGGGTGTCGGGTTTATCGCGTTGTCCGGTGTGGCGGTGCTCAACGGGTTGGTGATGATCGCGTTCATTCGCAACTTGCGGGAGGAGGGGCGTTCGCTTGCCGAGGCGATTCACGAAGGTGCGCTGACGCGATTGCGCCCGGTGCTGATGACGGCGTTGGTGGCGTCCCTGGGCTTCATTCCGATGGCCCTGGCGACCGGCACCGGTGCCGAGGTGCAGCGCCCGCTGGCGACGGTGGTGATTGGCGGGATCCTGTCCTCGACCATTCTTACGTTGCTGATTCTGCCGGCGTTGTATCAGCTGGCGCATCGTCGGGATGAGGAATTGCCCACGGCTGCCTAGTCATTTTTTGGTTTAACAAAAGGCCCGCCAATGCGGGCCTTTCTACATAACGGATATGTAATTTCGGCGCCACCGTCACGAAAGGTTCGGATTGTTACCTTGATCCCGTCAGTGACTTGAATGAGGAATCAACGATGAAACTTGCACAGATTGGCGCGTTTGCCGTGGCTCTGATGATGTCTTCCCTGGTGTTGGCCGAAGGTGGTGGTGACCGTACTTTCGACCGAATGATGACCGCCAGCGACCGCTCCATGGAGCTGTTTGTGGCCAAGGAGAAGGCCCGCGATCCTGTCGTCGTGAATGATAAAAAGGATGAGAAGACCCAAGACCTGTAAGCGTGCTGCCAGTGAATGAGCCCGTCATCGCGCATCGATGGTGGGCTTTTTTATGAGTTTGTTTTGAAGGAGATGGATATGAAGCTTCTCAAGTGGATGGCGTTCACCGGTGTCATGGCAATGTCCTTGAATGCGCTGGCCGAAGGCGGTGGCGACAGAACGTTCGATCGGGCGCTCAGCGCCAATGCAAAAGCCATGGAGCAATACGCGGCCAGGCAGGGCAAAGCGGCGCCGGTGGTCAAGGAATACGAGTACGGAATGAAGCTGGATGTGAAGAAGGTGGTCAGCGTTGTCCGGCCAAAGAGTGAGTGCGCTGTGGTGCCGGCTGCGATGACTTATGAGGACTCCAAAGGGCAGCTCAATACGGTCACTTACAACGTGATGGGGAATTGCCGTCAGCAGGGTGGCTGACGCTAATCCCGGCTGAAGCGCCCGGTTCATGTGCAGTGAGTCGGGCTTTTTTTCGGGCGTAAAAAAGGCGCCCCGAAGGACGCCAAAGGATTCACCTCTTACCAAAGGAGCAAGGAGCTTCTAAAGGTGAATGTGTATTGCTCGTTAAACTCAGAGAATCGCCAGCGGGTATTCGACGATCACCCGCACTTCATCCAGATCCGATTCGAACGCGGTGGCGCGGGTAGTGGCCTGGCGCAGACGTAGCGACAGGTCTTTCATCGAACCGCTTTGCACCACGTATTTGACTTCGATGTCACGCTCCCAGCGCTTCTGGTCGGTCAGCGGATTGCCTTCGGCATCGCGGCGCATGTACACGGCGTTGGCGTTGGAGTAATCGGCGTCGGTGCCACGTGCGTAACGGGTCATGAACGACAGGCCCGGCATGCCGTAAGTGGTCATGTCGAGGTCGTAGCGCACCATCCACGAACGCTCTTTCGGCGAGTTGAAGTCGCTGTACTGGATGGAGTTGTCGAGGAAGATCGAGTCGGACTGGCGCAGATAATCGAAGTCGTCGTTGCCGTTGTTGCGCTGGTGGGAGAGGGCGACGGAGTGGGCGCCGAGCTTCACGCCGACCCGGCCACTCCAGATGTTGTTGTCGAACTGGCCGAGCAATTGTTTGCCTTCGTCGACGGCCTTGTAATAGTTCAGGCCACCGAACAGTGACAGGTCATCCGACAGCGGATACGTCCAGGCAGTGCCGGCGTAGTACTGGTTCCAGGCATCTTTCAGGCGGCTGGAGTACAGGCTGAAACTCAGGTTTTTGTTCAGCGCATAATCGCCGCCGCCATAGGCAATCCAGGGCGAGTTGACCGGGCCGGCATAGAAGGTCGCGAAGTTCTCGCGCATGTCGCTGGATACCGGTTGGCTCATCGCATGCAAGCGGCCGCCCTGGATCGACAGACCTTCGATGCTGGTGTTGGTCGCCGTCACACCGCGAAAGCTTTCCGGCAGCAATCGCGAATCGCCTGCCGCGACCACCGGGTTGGCCGGGAACACATCACCGACTTTCACCACCGTACCGAAGGCCCGCACTTTGGCGGCGCCACCGACCTTGGTGTATTCGTCCCGTGCTTCACCGTCGCTGTTGACCGGCAACACATCGAAGGAACTGCGACCACCGTTGCGGCCGTCGCCGGTGTCGAGCTTCAGACCGATCATCGCAAACGCATCCACCCCGACCCCGACGGTGCCCTGGGTGAAACCGGATTCGAACTTGCTGATGACCGCATGGGCCCAGGCCTCGGAATAACCATTGCCGGTGGGACTGGACTTGCCGGTGGGACTGGACTGGCCGTTGCGGTGATCACGATTGAAATAGAAGTTGCGGTTGAGTACCGACAGGCTGCTGCCTTCGATAAACCCTTCGGGTTTTTCTTCTGCAAACACCGTGGACGGCCCGGCGCCGACAACCACTGCCAGAGCGGCCATCGACATTTTTGTGTTGTTAACCATCAATCACTCCTTGGGTTCGGCAGAGCGGGAACGAGCTTCGGCGTGGGTTTTATTGTTCGACGGGCAAGGGGCCGTCGGCAGGGTCGCCGGGTGACATCGTTGCAGGCTGCGGATAACGCGGAGGTGATTGGGGAATTACAATTTCGTTAGGTGGGTGGAGTCGCAACTCACACACAGGGTGGGTCTGATTGTTCCATGTATGCAGATGTCCGTTTCTACCGTTCGAAGCTATCCAGCACGTCTTCTGGCAGAGAGGTATCGATGTCTTTGGGAAGTGTGAGTTTGCCCTTCATGGTTCCGATCCGTTGGGCGCGCGTTTTTTTCAAGGTGACTTTGTCTTTGCGTTCATCGGCTAACGCCTCGAGGCCGTCCATCAACTCTGAAAAAATATCTCGCTTCATGGTTCATGTATCTCCACTTGATGGGTGACTTTCGAATTTAACGGCATAGGCCAACCGTGTGATGTCAGCCGTTGCTAATCGTTTTGAAGGCAAATTCCTTGAAAAGGAGAGGGCGTTGAAAATGAAAATCCCACGAAAACAAAAACGGCACCCGAAGGTGCCGTTTCTGTTTGTAGCCAACTATCGCTGAGCGATCAGCCCGCCAGGCCCGATTGCTGAACCAGGGTCAGCAGCGGTTGCGGGTAGACGCCGAGGAAGAACGCAACCACAGCGATTGCCAGCAGCATCACGCCGCCTGCTTTCTGTTCCCAGTGCAGTTGGGCGTCATGGCGGCGCAGGTTTGGTTCGATCAGGTACAGGGTGACCATCACGCGCAGGTAGTAGAACACGCCGATGGCGCTGCCCAGTACCAGGGAACCGACCAGCCACCATTGGTGCGACTCGACACCGGTAGCGATGATGTAGAACTTGCCGATGAAGCCTGCGGTCAGCGGGATACCGGCCAGGGACAGCATCATCACGGTCAGTACGGCGGTCAGGTACGGACGGCGCCAGAACAGGCCGCGGTACTCGTACAGCGCGTCTGCGTCACGGCCGTTGTACGGCGAGGACATCAGGGTGATCACGCCGAAGGCGCCGAGGCTGGTGATCACGTAGGTGACCAGGTACACGCCGATGGCTTCCACCGCCAGACCCTTGCTCGCCACCAGTGCGATCAGCAGGTAGCCGAAGTGCGCGATGGACGAGTAACCGAGCAGACGCTTGAGGTTGCTCTGGGTCAGGGCCAGCAGGTTACCGAACAGGATCGAGGCGATGGCGATGATGGTCAGCACGTTGCTCAGAACGCCACTGCTTGCAGCAGGGGAGATCTGGAACAGACGAACCATGACCGCGAACACAGCTACTTTCGAAGCGGTGGCGAGGAACGCGGCCACCGGTGCCGGAGCACCTTCGTACACGTCCGGCGTCCACAGGTGGAACGGTACCAGCGACAGCTTGAACGCCAGACCGATCAGCATCATGCCCAGGCCCAGTTGCGCCAGCGAGCTTGGCAGGCCGGTCGCGGCCAGGGCCTGACCGATACCGACGAAGCTCAGCGAACCCGAGTCGGCGTACAGCAGCGCCATACCGAACAGCAGGAACGCGGAACCGGCGGCCGACAGCACCATGTACTTGATGCCGGCTTCCAGCGAACGCTTGTTGAAGAAGGCGTAGGCCACCAGACCGTAGACCGGCACCGACAGCAGCTCCAGACCGATGAACAAGCCGGCCAGGTGCTGCGCGCTGACCAGAACCAGGCCACCGGCGGCGGCCATCAGGATCAGCAGGTACAGTTCTTCACGGTTGCCCGGGTAACCCGAACCGCCATCGCCGAGGTAGGCGTGGGCGAGGGTGACACAGGCGAGGGTGGCGACCAGGATCAGCGCCATGTACAGGCAGGCAAAGGTGTCGATCTGCAGCAATGGGGTCACGGCCAGAGGCGCGACTTTCAGGGCCGGCAGGATCGACAGCAAGGCCAGGTTCAGACCGGCCACCGAAATCAGGAAGGTCTGCGAGTGGTTGCGGCGCCAGGCGATTGCCAGCATCACCACGATAATGGTGAGGCTGGTGATCAACAGTGGCGCAAGCGCAATAAAGTGTTGAATCGTGAATTCCATAGCGCTCTTACCGGGCCGAAGCGAGTTGAGTGAAGGCGGTGCCGAGCCACTGCTGCACGCCATGCATCGTGGCGGCGGAAGTGTCGAGGAACGGTTGCGGGTAGACGCCGAGGTAAATCAGCAGTACCGCAAGGCCCAGCACCATGATCAGTTCGCGACCGTCCATGCCGTGCAGGATCGAATCCGATTTCGACGGACCGAAGTAAGCGCGGTGGATCATAATCAGCGAGTAGACCGAACCGAACACCAGACCGGAGGTGGCAATCGCGGTGATCCATGGTGCGCTGGCGAACGTACCGATCAGGATCAGGAACTCGCCGACGAAGTTACCGGTGCCCGGCAGACCCAGAGAAGCGGCTGCGAAGAACAGGCTGATCGCCGGCAGGTAAGCGATGCGCGACCACAGACCGCCCATCTCACGCATGTCACGAGTATGCAGACGCTCGTACAGCTGACCGCTGAGGATAAACAGTGCAGCGGCCGACAGACCGTGCGCCAGCATCTGGATCACTGCACCTTGCAGGGCCAGTTGGCTGCCGGAGTAGATGCCGATCAGTACGAAGCCCATGTGGGAAACGGACGAGAAGGCGATCAGACGCTTGATGTCGGTTTGAGCGAACGCCAGGAACGCACCGTAGAAGATCCCGATCAGACCGAGGGTCATGGCGATCGGCGCGAACTCGGCCGAGGCGTTCGGGAACAGCGGCAGGGCGAAACGCAGCAGACCGTAGGCCGCGGTTTTCAGCAAGATACCGGCGAGGTCGACGGAACCTGCAGTCGGCGCCTGGGCGTGAGCGTCAGGCAGCCAGGAGTGGAACGGAACCACTGGCAGCTTGACCGCGAAGGCGATGAAGAAGCCGAGCATCAGAATGTACTCGGTGGTCATCGACATCTTGGTCTTCAACAGGTCGGCGTAGTTGAAGGTGATCACGCCAGTGCTGTTGTAGTTGACCAGCACCAGACCGAGGATCGCCACCAGCATGATCAGGCCGGAAGCCTGAGTGAAGATGAAGAACTTGGTCGCCGCGTAGATCCGGGTTTTCTTGCCGTCCGAAGAACTGTGACCCCAGAGCGCGATGAGGAAGTACATCGGCACCAGCATCATTTCCCAGAAGAAGAAGAACATGAACAGGTCGAGGGCGAGGAACACGCCGACAACGCCGCCCAGGATCCACATCAGGTTCAGGTGGAAGAAGCCGACGTGACGCTGGATCTCTTTCCACGAGCAGAGTACCGACAGGATACCCAGCAGGCCGGTCAGCAGGATCATCAGCAGCGACAGGCCGTCGAGGGCCAGGTGCACGTTGATGCCGAAGCGCTGGATCCAGACGTGCTTGAACTCAAGCGCCCAGGTCGGATCGGCGCCAGGCGCCGGTGCAAATGAATAGTCACCGTGGGCCCACAGCCAGAGGCCGAGGGCGAGTTCCAGGGTCATGGTCAACAGCGCAATCCAGCGGGGGAGGGTGGCGCCGAAGCGCTCACCCAGCCAGCACAGCAGGCCGCCGATGAAGGGGATCAGGATTAGCCAAGGCAGAATCATGACGGGCTCGTTTCCTTTCGCAAATTCGCAAGGTTCATATCAGACCGCTACCAGCACGACAGCGCCGATGACCAACACGGCACCAGCAGCCATCGAAGCAGCGTACCAACGCAGTTGACCGGTTTCGGTACGGCTCAGGGCGGTGTGACCACCCTTGGCCATGCGCGGGATCAGACCGATGGTCTGGTCGAGCGGGTCTTTGCGCAGCATGTGGCTGATCGCAAGGTACGGCTTCACGAACAGTTTGTCGTAGATCCAGTCGAAGCCCCAGGCAGCGAACCACCAGGCCGAAAGGAGACGGCCGATGCCGCTGTTGGCGATCGCGGTCACGAAGCGACGCTTGCCGAGGAACAGCAGGGCCGCCAGCAGGATACCGGCCAGGGCGATGGCACCCGAGGCGATTTCCAGACTGTGCTTGGCTTCGCCACCGGCATGGCCAACGCTCTCGGGCAGTACGCCGTGCAGCGGTGGAACGATCATGGCGCCGACGAAGGTCGACAGCACGATCAGCACCGACAGCGGCAGCCAGTGAGCGATGCCGTGACCGGCGTGGGCTTCGGTCTTGGCTTCACCGTGGAACGCGATGAAGATCAGGCGGAAGGTGTACAGCGACGTCATGAATGCGCCGACCAGACCTGCGTAAAGCAGACCGTGGTTACCGCTGGCGAACGCTTCCCAGAGGATTTCGTCCTTGGAGTAGAAACCGGCGGTCACCAGCGGCAGGGCGGCCAGAGCGGCACCACCGACGATGAAGCTGGCGTAGGCCAGCGGCAGTTTCTTCCACAGGCCGCCCATCTTGAAGATGTTCTGCTCGTGGTGGCAGGCAACGATCACCGCACCGGAGGCAAGGAACAGCAGGGCCTTGAAGAAGGCGTGGGTCATCAGGTGGAAGATCGCGCCTTCCCAGGCGCCAACGCCCAGCGCCAGGAACATGTAGCCGATCTGGCTCATGGTCGAGTAGGCGAGGATACGTTTGATGTCGGTTTGCACCAGTGCGGCGAAACCGGCCAGCACAAGGGTCACACCACCGACGATTCCCACGAGATGCAGAATGTCCGGGGCCAGGGCGAACAGACCGTGGGTACGGGCGATCAGGTAAACGCCAGCGGTCACCATGGTTGCGGCGTGGATCAGTGCCGAAACCGGGGTAGGGCCGGCCATCGCGTCCGCAAGCCAGGTTTGCAGCGGCAGTTGAGCCGATTTGCCGACCGCACCACCCAACAGCATCAGGGTCGCCAGCACGATCCAGAAATCGCCGACCTTGAAGTGCTCAGGCGCCTTCACCAGCAGTTCCTGGACGTTCAGCGTGCCCAGTTGCTGGAACAGGATGAACAGGCCGATTGCCATGAACACGTCGCCGATACGGGTGACGATGAAGGCTTTCAGTGCGGCGTTACCGTTGTTGCGGTTGCTGTAGTAGAAACCGATCAACAGGTACGAGCACAGGCCCACGCCTTCCCAACCGAAGTAGATGAACAGCAGGTTATCGCCCAGGATCAGGAACAGCATGCTGGCGATAAACAGGTTGGTGTAGGCGAAGAAGCGCGAGTAACCGGCTTCACCGCGCATGTACCAGGAGGCGAACAGGTGGATCAGGAAACCCACGCCGACCACCACACCGAGCATGGTCACGGACAGACCATCCAGGTACAGGGCGAAGTTCGGCTGGAAGCCTTCCACCGAGATCCATTTCCACAGTACGTGGACGTATACGCCACCTTCCGGTGGAGCGACGTTGAACTGCCAGATCACGTAGGCCGCGACGATGGCAGACAGGCCGATGGAGCCGACACCGATCAGCGCCGACAGGTTTTCCGAGAAGCGGCCGCGGGAGAACGACAGCAACAGGAACCCGATCAGAGGGAATACGAAAGTCAGAAAGAGTAGGTTCATCCGCGCATCTCACTGGCAGCGTCGATATCGAGCGTGTGGAAGCGGCGATACAGTTGCAGCAGGATCGCCAGGCCAATACTGGCTTCGGCGGCTGCAAGGCTGATCACCAGGATGAACATGATCTGTCCATCCGGTTGCGCCCAGCGGGCGCCCGCGACGATGAAAGCCAGTGCAGAGGCGTTCATCATCACTTCCAGACTCATCAACACGAACAAAATGTTGCGGCGGACCATCAGGCCGACCAGACCAAGGCAGAACAGGATGCCGGCAACGGCCAATCCATGCTCGAGAGGGATAGCAGGCATGTCTTACTCCTTCGCCTCGTTACGGCCCAAATGGAACGCCGTGACGGCTGCCGCGAGCAGCAGCATCGAGGCGAGTTCGACCACCAGCAGATACGGACCGAACAGGCTGATGCCCACGGCTTTCGCGTCCACGGTGGTTTGACCGATGGCCTGACCGCTCTGGTGAGCGAACAGCACATACAGCAGTTCGGCCAGCAGCAGGGCGGCGAGAATCACCGGTCCTGCCCAAATGCCGGGCTTGAGCCAGGTGCGCTCCTGCTGAACCGAGGCCGGGCCCAGGTTCAGCATCATCACCACGAACACGAACAGCACCATGATGGCGCCGGCGTAGGCGATCACTTCCAGCACGCCGGCGAACGGCGCGCCGAGGGCGAAGAAGGTCATGGCCACGGAGATCAGCGAAATGATCAGGTAGAGCAGGGCGTGCACAGGATTGGTGTTGGTGACCACACGCAGTGTGGACACAACAGCGATACCCGATGCGAAATAGAAAGCGAATTCCATCGTTCTTCCTTAAGGCAGCAAGCTCTTCACGTTGATCGGCTCGGCTTCGTTTTGTGCGGCGCCTTTCGGCTTGCCCGCAACGGCCATACCTGCAACACGATAGAAGTTGTAATCAGGGTTTTTGCCGGGGCCGGAGATCAAAAGATCTTCTTTCTCGTACACCAGGTCCTGACGTTTGAACTCGGCCATCTCGAAATCCGGGGTCAGCTGGATCGCGGTGGTCGGGCAGGCTTCCTCGCAGAGACCGCAGAAAATGCAGCGCGAGAAGTTGATACGGAAGAAGTCCGGGTACCAGCGACCGTCTTCGGTTTCAGCTTTCTGCAGCGAGATGCAACCCACCGGGCACGCCACGGCGCACAGGTTGCAGGCTACGCAGCGTTCTTCGCCGTCGGGGTCGCGGGTCAGGACGATGCGGCCACGGTAGCGTGGCGGCAGGTAGACCTGCTCTTCCGGGTATTGCAGGGTGTCGCGCTTGCGAAAGCCATGGCCGAAGACCATGACCAGGCTGCGCAACTGGGTACCGGTACCCTTAACGATGTCGCCAATATATTTGAACATGGGTCAAATCCTCACTGAACCGCAACCGCAGGCGTGTTCCACAACACGATTGCAGCGGTCACCAGCAAATTGATCAGGGTCAGTGGCAGGCAGAATTTCCAGCTGAAATCCATCACCTGGTCATAACGCGGACGCGGGATGGAAGCGCGCAGCAGGATGAACAGCATGATGAAGAACGCGGTCTTCAGTGCGAACCAGACGAAGGACAGTTGCGGCAGGATGCCGAACGGACCGTGCCAGCCACCGAAGAACAGGGTGACCAGCAGCGCCGAGATCAGGATGATGCCGATGTATTCACCGACGAAGAACATGCCCCATTTCATACCGGCGTATTCAATGTGGTAACCGTCGGCCAGTTCCTGTTCCGCTTCCGGCTGGTCGAACGGGTGACGGTGAGTCACGGCCACGCCAGCGATGAAGAAGGTACAGAAGCCGAAGAACTGCGGAATGATGAACCACAGGTTCTGCGCCTGGTACTCGACGATGTCGCGCATGTTGAACGAGCCGACCTGCACCACGATGCCCATCAGGGCCAGGCCCATGAACACTTCGTAGGACACGGTCTGCGCCGAGGCACGCAAGCTGCCCAGCAGGGCGAACTTGTTGTTACTCGACCAGCCGGCGAACAGCACCGCGTAGACCGAAAGACCGGCCATGGCGAAGAAGAACAGCAGGCCGATGTTCAGATCCGCCACGCCCCAGGTCGGGGTGATCGGGATGATCGCGAACGCGATCAGCAGGGCGGACATGGCCACCACCGGCGCCAGGGTGAAAATCACCTTGTCGGCAAACGGCGGGGTCCAGTCTTCCTTGAAGAACATCTTCAGCATGTCGGCCGCGATCTGGAACATGCCGAACGGACCAACGCGGTTCGGACCGTAACGGTCCTGCCACCAGCCCAGCAGGCGACGCTCGACAAAGCTGAGCAACGCGCCTGCGACCACCACGGCCAGCAGGATCACGATGGCCTTGATGACCGTCAGGATCACATCGATCACTTCAGGGGTGAACCAGGTCATTGCGCTGCCTCCTGCAGACCATCAACGGATACGCCGGCGAATGCCGGTGGAATGCCGGCGATGCCCGCAGGCAATGCCACCAGACCTGCGCCCAGTTCTTCATCGATACGCAGCGGCAGGCGCAGGGTCTGACCGGCGACGTTGAGGCTCAGCAGTGCGCCGTCGTTGACGCCCAGGCGATCCGCTTCGGACTTGGCCAGTGCGACGTACGCAGCCGGAATGCGTTCCTGAACCGGAGCGGCTTTCGACGAGTTCTCGTCGCTGCCGAACAGGTGGTAGAACGGCACGGCTTGCCAGGTGCCCTGGGCCGGGTTGAACGCGCGCGGAACACTGGCGAACCAGTTCAGCGAATCACCGGTGCTTTCGATCAGGCGGGTGCCCGGATCGCCAGCGCGCAGGTGACCACCGACTTCGTCCTGGAACTTGTTCCAGGCTTGCGGCGAGTTCCAGCCCGGCGACCATGCAAAAGGAACCTGCTGACGCGGTTCGGCGGAGCCCGAGTAACCTTCCATCGAGAAGGCGAACGCGGTGTCCTTGTCTTGCGGGGTGCGTGGTTCGTGAACGCTGATGTCGGCGCGCATCGCGGTGCGACCGGAGTAGCGCAGCGGCTCACGGGCCAGTTTCAGACCCTTGATGCGGAACGAGGCGGACGGCGCGGCGTCGACGATACGGGCCAGTTGCAGCGTGCTCGAAGCAACGGCAGCGGTCACGTGGTCGAGTTGCGTCCAGTCGATCGGCTGGTTCAGCAGGGTGGCGCGCAGGGCGTGCAGCCAGCGCCAGCCTTCGTGGACCAGAATGCTCGCGTCCATGTATTGCGGGTCGAAAACCTGGAAGAAGCGCTGGGCGCGACCTTCCTGGCTGACCAGCGTACCGTCGCCTTCAGCGAAGCTGGCGGCCGGCAGAACCAGATGCGCGCGGTCGCTGGTGGCGGTCTTCTGATGGTCGGCAACGATCACCACTTTCGCAGCGTTCAGTGCCGCATCGACCTTGGCCTTGGCGGTACGGGTGTACAGATCGTTTTCCAGCACGACGATGGCGTCAGCCTTGCCGTCGATGACCGCTTGCAGTGCGGCATCAACCGACTCGCCACCGAGCATGGCCAGGCCGAGGCTGTTGGCTTCCGGCACGATCAGGCTGATCGAACCGTTCTTTTCGCGCAGCTTCAGGGCCTTGGCGATGTTCGCAGCCGCTTCGATCAAGGCTTTGGAGCCCAGCGAAGTACCGGCGATGATCAGCGGACGCTTGGCCGCGAGCAGGGCGTCGGCGATGCGCTTGGCCAGCTCCAGGGCTTCGGCGTCCAGACCTTCAACGGCAGGCGCGCTGGAGTCCAGGGCGTGAGCCACGGCGAAACCGATGCGGGCCAGATCGTCTGGAGCGGCGTGTACGCACTCTTCGGCGATGTCATCGAGCTTGGTTTCAGCCAGGCTGGCGATGAACAGCGGGTTCAGTTCGTGCTGACCGATGTTCTTCACCGCAGCGTCGAGCCAAGGCTGAACGCGCATGGCTTCGGCCATGTCTTCGGCCTTGCCTTTGACCGACTGACGCAGGGCCAGGGCCATGCGGGCGGCGGTCTGGGTCAGGTCTTCACCGAGGACGAACACGGCGTCGTGGTCTTCGATGTCGCGCATGTTCGGCACTGGCAGCGGGCTGTCTTTCAGCACTTGCAGGACCAGACGGATGCGTTCCAGCTCGGAGGCTTCGATACCGGAATAGAAGTGCTCGGCGCCGACCAGTTCACGCAACGCGTAGTTGCTTTCGAGGCTGGCACGCGGCGAACCGATACCGACGATGTTGCGACCGCGCAGCAGGTCGGCGGCTTTGTCCAGTGCAGCATCCAGGCCAAGTTTGGTGCCGTCGGCCAGCAGCGGCTGACGTGGGCGGTCGGTGCGGTTGACGTAGCCATAACCGAAACGGCCACGGTCGCACAGGAAGTACTGGTTCACCGAACCGTTGTAACGGTTTTCGATGCGACGCAGTTCGCCGTAACGCTCGCCCGGGGAGATGTTGCAACCGCTCGAGCAGCCATGGCAGATGCTCGGCGAGAACTGCATGTCCCACTTACGGTTGTAGCGCTCGGAGTGAGTCTTGTCGGTGAACACACCGGTCGGGCAGACCTCGGTGAGGTTGCCGGAGAACTCGCTTTCGAGGGTGCCGTCTTCAACGCGACCGAAGTACACGTTGTCGTGAGCGCCGAATACACCGAGGTCGGTGCCGCCAGCGTAATCCTTGTAGAAACGCACGCAGCGGTAGCAGGCGATGCAGCGGTTCATTTCGTGGGAAATGAACGGGCCCAGTTGCTGGTTCTGGTGGGTGCGTTTGGTGAAGCGATAACGGCGCTCGTTGTGGCCGGTCATCACGGTCATGTCTTGCAGGTGGCAGTGACCGCCTTCCTCGCACACAGGGCAGTCGTGCGGGTGGTTGGTCATCAGCCATTCAACAACACTGGCGCGAAACGCCTTGGATTCTTCATCGTCGATGGAGATCCAGGTGTTGTCGGTGGCAGGCGTCATGCAGGACATGACGATGCGACCACGGGTGTCGTTCTCGTCGGTGTACTGCTTGACCGCGCACTGGCGGCAGGCCCCGACGCTACCAAGCGCGGGGTGCCAGCAGAAATAAGGGATGTCGAGGCCCAGCGACAGACATGCCTGTAACAGGTTGTCTGCCCCGTCGACTTCGAGCGCTTTGCCGTCTACGTGGATAGTGGCCATGGTTCAAAGGTCTTCGTTGGCCCGGTGTCAGCGGGCGTGGCTAATGGAATCTTGTTATCCGTCCGAATCCAGTCAGCCCCTGAAGGCGTCATCGGACGAAAGGCGAAGGGCACGGACCCTTCGCCTTTTTAAGCGTTTACGCGCCGACTACGATCGGCTTCGCCAGAGGCGGGACGGCGGCGCTTGCAGGCGCGATACCGGCTTCGAACTCTGGACGGAAGTATTTGATGGCACTGCCCAACGGCTCCACGGCACCCGGTGCGTGAGCACAGAAGGTCTTGCCCGGGCCGAGGAAGTTGACCAGACCCAGCAGGGTCTCGATGTCACCCGGCTGGCCGCGGCCTTGTTCGATGGCCATCAGCAGCTTGACGCTCCATGGCAGGCCATCACGGCAAGGGGTGCAGAAACCGCAGGATTCGCGAGCGAAGAACTGCTCCATGTTGCGCAGCAGGGACACCATGTTGACGCTGTCGTCCACCGCCATGGCCAGGCCGGTACCCATACGGGTGCCCACTTTGGCGATGCCGCTGGCGTACATTTGTGCGTCGAGGTGTTCCGGCAACAGGAAACCGGTACCGGCGCCACCTGGCTGCCAAGCCTTGAGCTTGTAACCGTCGCGCATGCCGCCGGCGTAGTCTTCGAACAGCTCGCGACCGGTCACGCCGAATGGCAGTTCCCACAGGCCCGGGTTCTTGACCTTGCCGGAGAAGCCCATGAGCTTGGTGCCCATGTCTTCGCTGCCATCGCGGGCCAACGATTTGTACCAGTCCACGCCGTCGGCAATGATCGCCGGCACGTTGCACAGGGTTTCAACGTTGTTCACGCAGGTCGGCTTGCCCCACACGCCAACGGCGGCAGGGAAGGGCGGCTTGGAGCGCGGGTTGGCGCGGCGGCCTTCGAGGGAGTTGATCAGTGCGGTTTCTTCACCGCAGATGTAACGCCCGGCGCCGGTGTGGACGAACAGCTCGAAATCGAAGCCGCTGCCCAGGATGTTCTTGCCCAGCAGGCCCGCTGCCTTGGCTTCTTCCACGGCACGGTTCAGGTGCTTGGCGGCGGTGGTGTACTCGCCACGCAGGAAGATGTAGCCACGGTAGGTTTTCAGCGCGCGGGCGCTGATCAGCATGCCTTCGATCAGCAGATGGGGCAGTTGCTCCATCAGCATGCGGTCTTTCCAGGTGTTCGGCTCCATTTCATCCGCGTTGCACAGCAGGTAGCGGATGTTGATGGATTCGTCTTTTGGCATCAGGCCCCACTTCACGCCAGTGGGGAAGCCTGCACCGCCGCGACCCTTGAGGCCGGCGTCTTTCACGGTCTGGACGATGGCGTCCTGATCCATGTCGGCGAAAGCCTTGCGCGCAGCGGCGTAACCGTTCTTGGCCTGGTACTCGTCGAGCCAAACGGCTTCGCCGTCGTCACGCAGGCGCCAGGTCAGCGGGTGAGTCTCGGCCGAACGCTGGATGCGGTTGGCCGGACCGAAAGAAGTCAGGGTCATACGTAGCCCTCGAGCAGTTTGGCGACGCCGGCAGGCTGGACATCGCCAAAGGTGTCGTCATCGATCATCAGCGCCGGTGCCTTGTCGCAGTTGCCTAGGCAGCAGACCGGCAGCAGAGTGAAGCGACCGTCGGCGGTGGTCTGACCCAGGCCGATACCCAGGTTGTTCTGGATTTCGCTGACTACCGACTCGTGGCCACCGATGTAGCAGACCATGCTGTCGCAGACGCGAATGATGTGACGGCCGACCGGTTGACGGAAGATCTGGCTGTAGAACGTGGCCACGCCTTCAACGTCGCTGGCCGGGATGCCGAGGATCTCGCCGATGGCGTACAGAGCGCCGTCCGGCACCCAGCCGCGTTCCTTCTGGACGATCTTCAAGGCTTCGATCGACGCCGCGCGCGGATCTTCGTAGTGATGCAGCTCGTGCTCGATGGCCGAGCGCTCGGTTTCACTCAAGGTGAAACGGTCTGTCTGGATAAGCGTGCTGTTCATGCTTAGCGGTCCACGTCGGCCATAACGAAGTCGATACTACCCAGGTACGCAATCAGGTCCGCGACCATGCTGCCTTTGATCACCGAAGGGATCTGCTGCAGGTGGGCGAAGCTCGGAGTACGGATCCGGGTACGGTAGCTCATGGTGCCGCCGTCGCTCGTCAGGTAATAACTGTTGATGCCCTTGGTCGCTTCGATCATCTGGAAGGATTCGTTGGCCGGCATGACCGGGCCCCACGAAACTTGCAGGAAGTGCGTGATCAGGGTTTCGATGTGCTGCAGCGTGCGCTCTTTCGGCGGCGGCGTGGTCAGCGGGTGATCCGCCTTGTACGGGCCTTCCGGCATGTTGCGCAGGCACTGGTCGATGATCTTGACGCTCTGGCGCATCTCTTCGACGCGAACCATGCAGCGGTCGTAGGCATCGCCGTTGGCGGCCAGCGGTACTTCGAACTCGAAGTTCTCGTAACCGGAGTACGGACGCGCTTTGCGCAGGTCGAAGTCGCAACCGGTGGAACGCAGACCGGCACCGGTGACGCCCCATTCCAGGGCCTCTTTGGTGTTGTACTGGGCAACGCCGATGGTACGACCCTTGAGGATGCTGTTCTGCAGGGCGGCCTTGGTGTATTCGTCAAGGCGCTTCGGCAGCCATTCAACGAAGTCTTTCACCAGTTTTTCCCAGCCGCGTGGCAGGTCATGAGCGACGCCGCCGATGCGGTACCAGGCCGGGTGCAGACGGAACCCGGTGATGGCTTCGATCACCGTGTAGGCCTTCTGACGGTCGGTGAAGGTGAAGAACACCGGAGTCATGGCGCCGACGTCCTGGATGTAGGTACCCAGGAACAGCAGGTGGCTGGTGATCCGGAAGAACTCGGCCATCATGATGCGGATGACGTCGACCTTCTCGGGCACCTTGATGCCGGCCAGCTTCTCGACCGAGAGCACGTACGGCAGGTTGTTCATCACGCCGCCGAGGTAGTCGATACGGTCGGTGTACGGAATGAAACTGTGCCAGGACTGACGCTCAGCCATCTTCTCGGCGCCACGGTGGTGGTAACCGATGTCCGGAACGCAATCGACGATTTCTTCACCGTCCAGCTGCAGGATGATGCGGAACGCACCGTGCGCCGAAGGGTGGTTCGGGCCCAGGTTGAGGAACATGTAGTCCTCGTTCGGGCCGGAGCGCTTCATGCCCCAGTCTTCAGGACGGAAACGCGCGGCTTCTTCCTCGAGCTGTTGCTTGGCCAGGTTCAGGCTGAACGGATCGAATTCGGTGGCGCGCGCCGGGAAGTCCTTGCGCAGCGGGTGACCTTCCCAGGTCGGCGGCATCATGATGCGCGACAGGTGCGGGTGACCTTTGAAGTCGATGCCGTACATGTCCCAGACTTCACGCTCGTACCAGTTGGCGTTCGGCCAGATGCTGGTGACGGTCGGCAAGCTGAGGTCGCTCTCGGACAAGGCGACCTTGATCATCACGTCACTATTACGTTCCAGCGACATGAGGTGATAGAACACGGTGAAATCGGCACCGCTCGGCAGCCCTTGACGCTTGGTGCGCAGACGCTCGTCCACGCCGTGCAGATCATAGAGCATGACGTACGGCTTGGGCAGATTGCGCAGGAAGGTCAGGACTTCGACGAGCTTGGCGCGAGCCACCCACAGCACCGGCATGCCGGTGCGGGTCGGCTGAGCGGTGAACGCTTCGGCGCCAAAACGGTTGTTCAGTTCGACGACCACATCCTGGTCGTCTGCCTTATAAGGCGGGATGTACAGAGCACTGCCTGTAGTCATGGTTATTTTTTCGCTTTCGGTCAACGTAAAGAATGAAGCCAGCTTCTCGTTTCTTTGAAACAGACTGGATCAGACTTCGTCAGGGCTGCGCAGGTTAGTGACTGCGATTCGCTGTTCGCGGCGCTGTTCCTTCTGCGAAGGCATGTCGGCGCGATAGACGCCTTGATCGCCAACGACCCAGGACAGTGGGCGACGCTCCTGGCCAATGGATTCCTGCAGCAACATCAAGCCTTGCAGAAATGCTTCTGGACGGGGCGGGCAGCCAGGTACGTAGACGTCAACGGGCAGGAACTTGTCCACCCCCTGAACCACGGAGTAGATGTCGTACATGCCACCGGAGTTGGCGCACGAACCCATGGAGATAACCCATTTCGGCTCGAGCATCTGCTCGTACAGGCGCTGAATGATCGGCGCCATCTTGATGAAGCAGGTCCCGGCGATAACCATGAAGTCGGCCTGACGCGGTGATGCCCGGATAACTTCGGCGCCGAAGCGCGCGATGTCGTGGGGCGCCGTGAAGGCGGTGGTCATTTCCACGTAGCAGCACGACAGACCGAAGTTGTACGGCCACAGGGAGTTTTTACGCCCCCAGTTGACCGCGCCACTCAGCACGTCTTCCAGCTTGCCCATGAAAATGTTTTTGTGGACTTGATCCTCTAACGGATCGGAAACGGTTTCCCGCTGGCCGATCGGATACTGCTCGTTAGGAGCATCGGGGTCGATTCTGGTGAGATTGTATTGCATTGCCAAAGCCTCATTGTTTCAGCTTCGCCTGCCGCTTGCGACGAGCTTCCGGAGCCCAGTCAAGGGCGCCCACTCGGAACAGGTAGACAAGACCTGCCAACAGAATTGCTATGAAAACGAGAGCTTCGACGAATCCGGTCCAGCCGCTTTCGCGGACGGACACAGACCATGCAAAGAGAAAGAGGGCTTCGATATCGAAGATCACGAACAGCATCGCGACCAGATAGAATTTGGCTGAGAGCCGCAAGCGGGCGCCACCGGTAGGTAGCATGCCGGACTCGAACGGTTCGTTTTTGCTGCGGCCCCAGGCTTTTGACCCGAGGAGGCTGGAGACGCCGAGCATGAAGGCACACAGGCCGACTACACCCAGAAGGAAAATGGCAAAGCCCCAGTTGTGGGCCATGAGTCCTGTCGCTTCGGGCATGCTGGAAATCCTTAACAGAGAGCAAAGGTCTCTGAGCTTGATAAAGAAATAAGGCAGTGACGATATGTCGCAGCAATCAATCGCGCTGATTTTATGGCTAAACACCCGGCAAGTAAAATTCCTATAGCGAAATTATTTATTGGAATAAGGACATAGCGCACCTCGAAGGGCCCGCAGCCCATGCGCTGCGGGCATTAGCCGGGATTTCACGAATTATGTTTTGTAGGAAATGTAACGAACATAGTTGTCGCTAAATGATAATTGATATCGTTTGGAGTGATTGGGTAACTGTTTAACGGGTCAGTAGTCGGGAAGTTGTCTTATATCCGCGTTACTGCAAGTAGCGGCGGCGCCCGTTTTAACCGATTTTTGCGGTGCGGATACCGCTCTGGATCAATGTTTCGCCTGACAGGCTGTGCCATTTCCTGAGGTGCCCGGAAAAGCGCAGGCAAAAAAAACGCCCCGAACCAGTCGGGGCGTCAGTTTTTCGGCAGTGCGGTTAGCTTTCTATACGGTCCGCAAAGGCCGTTCGCTCAGACGAAGTCGATCAGTGGAACTGTTCTTCTTCGGTCGAACCGGTCAGTGCGGTCACCGAGGACGTGCCGCCCTGGATCACGGTGGTCATGTCGTCGAAGTAGCCAGTGCCCACTTCCTGCTGGTGAGCCACGAAGGTGTAACCCTTGGCGGCGTCAGCGAATTCCTGCTCTTGCAGCTTCACGTAGGCAGTCATGTCGTTGCGGGCGTAGTCGTGCGCCAGGTTGAACATGCTGTGCCACATGTTGTGAATACCGGCCAGGGTAATGAACTGGTGCTTGTAACCCATGGCGGACAGTTCGCGCTGGAACTTGGCGATGGTCGCGTCGTCCAGGTTTTTCTTCCAGTTGAAGGAAGGCGAGCAGTTGTACGACAGGATCTGGTCCGGGTATTCCTTCTTGATCGCTTCAGCGAAACGACGGGCTTCGTCCAGGTCTGGTTTGGCGGTTTCGCACCAGATCAGGTCGGCGTACGGCGCGTAGGCCAGGCCACGGGCGATTGCCTGGTCCAGACCTGCACGAACCTTGTAGAAACCTTCCTGGGTACGGGTGCCGGTCACGAACGGCTGGTCGTACGGGTCGCAGTCGGAAGTCAGCAGGTCGGCAGCGTTGGCGTCGGTACGAGCCAGGATGATGGTCGGTACGCCGGCAACGTCGGCAGCCAGACGGGCAGCGGTCAGCTTCTGCACGGCTTCCTGGGTTGGAACCAGCACCTTGCCGCCCATGTGGCCGCATTTCTTCACGGAAGCCAGCTGGTCTTCGAAGTGAACGCCGGCGGCGCCTGCTTCGATCATGCTCTTCATCAGCTCGTAGGCGTTCAGTACGCCGCCGAAACCGGCTTCAGCGTCAGCCACGATCGGCGCGAAGTAGTCGATGTAGCCTTCGTCGCCCGGGTTCTTGCCGGCTTTCCACTGGATCTGGTCGGCACGACGGAACGAGTTGTTGATGCGCTTGACCACGGTTGGAACCGAGTCCACCGGGTACAGCGACTGGTCCGGGTACATCGATTCGGCGGAGTTGTTGTCCGCAGCGACTTGCCAGCCCGACAGGTAGATCGCCTGGATACCGGCTTTAACCTGCTGCACAGCCTGGCCGCCGGTCAGGGCGCCCATGCAGTTGACGAAGTCTTTCTCTGGGCGGAAGGACGGCTTGGCACCCTGGGTGACCAGGTTCCACAGTTTTTCGGCGCCCATTTTTGCAAAGGTGTGCTCTGGTTGAACCGAGCCACGCAGACGGACGACGTCAGCAGCGGAGTAATTGCGAGTCACGCCTTTCCAGCGCGGGTTTTCAGCCCAGTCTTTTTCAAGGGCTGCAATTTGCTGTTCGCGTGTCAGTGCCATGGAGATAAACCTCGTCGCGTCTTTATGAAAAGTTGTTCTGCGGTGGAAAATTCCTTGCGCTCGCTGACCAGAAGCTTAGGTGGTCAGGTCGGGTTCGGCGGGGCAGGCGACGGGATGAACGATGGGCTCGAGGGGAAGTGAGCAGGTAAAGGCGAACTGGCGGGCGCATTCGGGCGTCGTGGGCCTTTATACGAACTACAGTGTAGAGCCGGGTTACCTAATTACGCTTCCGTCCCTCGGGACAACTTCGTTCCAGTCGGCAACCTCGTCAAACACACCTTGTGGGCGGTACAGACACGAAACGGCTCGCGGGGATGGTTGCGAGCAGCGCTTCGAAGGCCCTTGCCAGGGCCTCTGATTAGCGGGAGCGAGGCCATCATGCCTTCGCTTTTTTGGCTCGTCAAACGTTTTGTAGTGCTTTTTTTCAAGCACTACATCTTTCGTCTAATACGACTAATCAGTCAGTTTTCGGTGCTTTAGTCCAGCGTGTCGACTTTCACTCGCAACGTCATGTCATCCCGGCCTTGAGTCGAGTAGCTGCGGGCCAGGCCCTGTTTGTCGGCCTGGGTCTGGCGATTCACGCCGGCGAGGGTGATCCATTCGCCCAGGCGTCCGGTGACGGTTGTGTCGGTGCTTTGTACGTTCACTACATCGGGACGTTCCTGGCTCATGCGGTCACGGTTAGTACTGATGGCCAGGTGAACGGTTTCGCCGGTGACGCTGGCGGTGACGTAAAAGCCCTGGGTGACGTTGCGATATTGCGTCTGGCTGCTGTAATCGCCGTAGGAGTTGGTCTGGCTGCTGGTGATCGGCACGCTCTGGCCGACCTGGATCAGTGCCGGTGCACCTTCGCTGGCCTGAATTTGCTGAATGCCGCCGTCACGGCTGGCGGTGCTGCGGCTGATGATGCGGGTTTGCGCGCCATTGACCGAATAGCCTTCATCGCCACGACCGTTGTTTTCGTTGGTGTCGACCGTGATCAGCAGGCGCTTGGGCGCGGTGTCGAGCTGCGAGAGCAGGTCCTTGAGTTCTTGAATCTTGCCGGGCTCGGCCTTGACGATCAGTTGGTTGCCATAGGCGCTGACCTGGCCGTCCTTGCCGATGAAGTCCTGAGCCACTGGCAGCATGTCGGCACTGGTGTGGTACTTGAGGGGCACGATTTCTGTGGCTGCCATCACCGAAAAACTGCAGCCGAGCAGCAGGGTGGTGAGCAGGGTGCGTAGGGACATGTCCGTTATCTCCGCTTTCGAAAGGCTTGATATTGCCAGTTTGTCGGCCCGGGGTGGGGCAAGTTGAATCGTAGACAGCAAAACGCCCCGGCATCGTGAGATGGCGGGGCGTTTTGCGTGTTACGTGATCGTTCAGGCCGAATGACGAACCATGTCGACATGCGGAATCCCGGCCTCGAGGAATTCCTCGCTGACCAGGTTGAAACCCAGACGCTCATAGAACGCCGTGGCCTGAACCTGGGCACTGAGCATCTGCTGCTTCAGTCCGCGTGCTTCCGCTTCGGCAATCACCGCTTGCATCAGCGCATCGCCAACCTTCAAGCCACGCCAGTCCTTCAGCACCGAAACCCGGCCAACATGCCCGTCGGGCAAGAGGCGGGCGGTGCCGATCGGAAAGTCGCCTTCGAAAGCCAGGAAATGCACCGCCGTGGCATCATCGGCGTCCCACTCAAGCTCGGGTGGAACCGATTGTTCGGCAATGAACACCGTTTCGCGAATGCGGCGGATCTCGGCGTTGTCCTTTTGCCAGTCTGCAACACGTACGCGAATCTTATTCATCGTCGGCGAACCCCAGGCTTCCCTGTTTGACCAGTTCGCACAGCAGGCCGCGACCATCTTCGTCGCTCAGCCAGTCACCGAGGTTGTCGGTGTGCAGGGCGTCGGCGGAGCAGATCAGCTTCAGCAGTTCGCGCAGCTTGCCCGGCAGGTAGCGGCTCTGGCCGCTGGCGAACAGCAGCAGATCGTCATCGACGTCCGACCACGCCAGGCGCGCGCTCGGGTTGCGGATCAGGATGGCGCCGTCTTCGAGCGCGCCAAGAAGGTCTTCTTCCTCGACTTCTTCCGGACCGACCACCAGCTCTGGATAACGCGGCTCGGTCATGTACTGGCCGAACCAGGTCAGCAGCAGGCGTTCGTCGCTCATGTGCTCGGCGAGCAGCGCTTTCAGGCGGCCGAGGGCATCGTGCTGGATCTGATGCGGGTCATCGCTGACCGGTTTTGCATCGGCGTCGGTATAACGCTCTTCGTCAGTCAGGAACTGGCTGAGGAAGTCGGTGAAGTGGGTCAGCACTTCAGCGGCGCTCGGTGCGCGGAAGCCGACCGAGTAGGTCATGCAGTCATCAACGGCAACGCCGCAGTGAGCCAGGCGCGGCGGCAGGTAGAGCATGTCGCCGGGTTCCAGGACCCACTCTTCAGTCTCGTGGAATTCAGCGAGGATGCGCAGGTCTGCGTGTTGCAGCAGCGGGCTTTCGGAGTCGCACATCTGGCCGATTTTCCAGTTGCGCTTGCCGTGGCCTTGCAGCAGGAACACGTCGTAGTTGTCGAAGTGCGGGCCGACGCTGCCGCCCGGAGCGGCGAAGCTGATCATCACGTCGTCGACGCGCCAGCTCGGCAGAAAGCGGAAGTTTTCCAGCAACTCGCTGACTTCCGGCACGAACTGATCAACCGCCTGCACCAGCAGGGTCCACTCACGTTCCGGCAGTTTGCTGAATTCGTCTTCGGCGAACGGGCCGCGGCGCAGTTCCCAGGGACGCTCGCCGTGCTCGATCACCAGACGCGATTCAACTTCTTCTTCCAGGGCCAGGCCGGCGAGTTCGTCGGCGTCGATCGGGCTTTCAAAATCAGGAAACGCCTGGCGGATCAGCAGTGGTTTTTTCTGCCAGTAATCGCGCATGAACTCGCGCGCCGTAAGACCACCCAGAAGTTGAAGAGGAATATCGGGATTCATATGTAACCTATTGAAAAAAAGCATTTTTCAGACGGGAATAAAAACGCCCGGCGCGGCCGGGCGTCTCAAGCGGGTCAAGCAGTCGATCAGATGCGTTTGGCTTGCGCTACAGCGTTGCCGATGTAGTTGGCCGGGGTCAGTTGCTTGAGCTCGGCTTTCGCAGCGGCCGGCATGTCCAGGCCATCGATGAAAGTCTGCAGTGCTTCTGGGCTGATGCCCTTGCCGCGCGTCAGTTCTTTCAGCTTCTCGTAAGGGTTTTCGATGTTGTAGCGGCGCATCACGGTCTGGATCGGCTCGGCCAGGACTTCCCAGCAAGCGTCCAGATCGGCAGCGATCTTGTCAGCATTCAGTTCGAGCTTGCTGATGCCTTTGAGACTGGCTTCGTACGCGATCACGCTGTGGGCAAAACCCACACCGAGGTTACGCAGCACGGTGGAGTCGGTCAGGTCGCGCTGCCAGCGGGAAATCGGCAGTTTGCTCGCCAGGTGCTGGAACAGTGCGTTGGCGATGCCCAGGTTGCCTTCGGAGTTTTCGAAGTCGATCGGGTTGACCTTGTGCGGCATGGTCGACGAACCGATTTCGCCGGCGATGGTGCGCTGCTTGAAGTAGCCCAGGGAGATGTAGCCCCAGATGTCACGGTCGAAGTCGATCAGGATGGTGTTGAAGCGCGCAATGGCGTCAAACAGCTCGGCGATGTAGTCGTGCGGCTCGATCTGTGTGGTGTACGGGTTGAAGGCCAGGCCCAGCTCGTCTTCGATGAAGGCGCGGGCGTTGGCTTCCCAGTCGATCTGCGGGTAGGCCGACAGGTGAGCGTTGTAGTTGCCGACAGCACCGTTGATCTTGCCCAGTAGCGGAACGGCAGCGACCTGAGCGATCTGACGCTCGAGACGGTAAACCACGTTCGCCAGCTCTTTACCCAGAGTGGTCGGCGAAGCCGGCTGGCCGTGGGTGCGCGACAGCATTGGCACGTCGGCGAAGCGCAGGGCCAGTTCGCGGATGGCGTTGGCAGTCTGGCGCATCAGCGGCAGCATCACGTCGTCACGGCCTTCGCGCAGCATCAGGGCGTGGGACAGGTTGTTGATGTCCTCGCTGGTGCAGGCGAAGTGGATGAATTCGCTGACCTTGGCCAGCTCCGGCAGCTTGGCCGCCTGCTCCTTGAGCAGGTATTCGATCGCTTTGACGTCGTGGTTGGTGGTGCGCTCGATCTCTTTCACGCGCTCGGCGTGCTCCAGCGAGAAGTTTTCGGCCAGTTCGTTCAGAACGGCGTTGGCTTCGGCGGAGAAGGCTGGCACTTCCGGGATGCCGGCGTGAGCGGCCAGGCGCTGGAGCCAGCGCACTTCAACCAGAACGCGGGCACGGATCAGACCGTACTCGCTGAAAATTGGGCGCAGGGCCTGGGTTTTGCCGGCGTAGCGGCCGTCAACAGGGGAAACCGCAGTGAGCGAAGAGAGCTGCATGGGGTGTTCTCGGACAGTCGGGCAACGAAATGGGGCGCGTATCATACATGAAAAAATCCGCCGGTCCGTCGCCAACTGACCGGCGTATTACGCGTTACAGACTACAAAGCTTTTGTTGCGTGGTGATTTACTCGCTGCGCATCAACGGATACAGCTCTTTGAGCAATTTGCGCCGGCTGATGACCAACTGCCAGCGATGACCGCCGAGCTGACGCCACAGGCGGGCCGAACGAATGCCGGCGAGCAGCAGGGCGCGGATCTTCGAGGCATTGCTCGGCTGCTGCAGGTTGCGCATGTCGCCATGTACCTGAATGCGTTGGCGCAGTGTGCTCAGGGTGTCCTGATACAGCGCGCCGCAGGCCGCGATCACGTTTTCGTGGGCCGGGCCGAAATGCTCGACCTGCGACTGGATCTGCGGCAAGCGCTTGCCGATCACGTCGAGCATGTCGTCGCGCTTGGCCAGTTGTCGCTCTAGACCAAGCATCGACAACGCATAGCGCAGCGGCTCGCGCTGCAAGGTGCTCGGATCGCGCTCAAGGGCACCGATCAGCGCGCGGTAACCCTCGCGCAGGTTGATATCGTCGCCGCCGTAAACATCCAGCGTGTCTTTCGGGTCGCGAACCAGCAGGCTGCCGAGCATGCAGCTCAGGCCCGCTTCGTTGGTCTGGCCGGTCTTGGCGATCCGGTCGACCAGCACGGCGGCGAGAAACACGCCGCCCAGAGCCGTCAATTGCTCCTGAGTCGGGCTCATGCCTGTCCGCTCCACGGCTCGGCGACTTCGATCACGCCGCCACCGAGGCAGATTTCACCGTCATAGAACACCACCGACTGACCCGGCGTGACCGCGCGTTGCGGCTCGTCGAACACGGCGCGATAGCCGGTTTCGGTTTTCTCAAGGGTGCAGGCTTGATCGCTCTGGCGATAGCGAACCTTGGCGGTCAGTCGCAGCGGCTGGCTCAAATCGATCGGATTGACCCAATAGATTTCCGAAGCGAGCAGGGCGCTGGAAAACAGCCACGGATGGTTGTTGCCCTGACCGACGATCAACTCGTTGGTGTCCAGATCCTTGCGCAGCACGTACCACGGCTCGTCGCCGGCGTCTTTCAGGCCGCCGATCCCCAGGCCCTGGCGCTGACCGATGGTGTGGTACATCAAGCCGTGGTGACGGCCGATGACTTCGCCTTCGGTGGTCTTGATCTCGCCCGGTTGCGCCGGCAGGTATTGCTTGAGGAAATCGCTGAAGCGCCGCTCACCGATGAAGCAGATTCCGGTGGAATCCTTCTTCTTGGCGGTGGCCAGCTCGTATTTCTCGGCAATGGCTCGGACCTGCGGTTTTTCCAGCTCGCCGACCGGAAACAGGGTCTTGGCGATCTGTTCGCCGCCGACAGCGTGCAGGAAGTAGCTTTGATCCTTGTTCGGATCCAGGCCCTTGAGCAGCTCCGTGCGGCCGTCGATGTCGCGGCGGCGCACATAGTGACCGGTAGCGATCAGGTCGGCGCCGAGCATCATGGCGTAGTCGAGGAACGCCTTGAACTTGATCTCGCGGTTGCACAGGATGTCCGGGTTCGGCGTGCGGCCGGCCTTGTATTCGGCCAGGAAATGCTCGAACACGTTGTCCCAGTACTCGGCGGCGAAATTCGCGGTGTGCAGCTTGATACCGATCTTGTCGCACACGGCCTGGGCATCCGCCAGATCGTCCATGGCGGTGCAGTATTCCGTTCCGTCGTCTTCTTCCCAGTTCTTCATGAACAGGCCTTCCACTTCATAGCCCTGCTCGATCAGCAGGAGAGCGGAAACGGAAGAGTCCACGCCGCCGGACATGCCGACAATGACGCGCTTCTTGGATGTGTCAGAAGGGGCTGGATCACGCATAGGGATTCAATGAGTGTCTTGAAAAAGGACGCGATTCTATCAGGCTCACGGCCTCAAGGCTAAAGGGAAGGGCGGATCAGTTCGAGGCCGAAGCGATTGCCGGCCAGATAATCATCGATGCAGCGGATGATCAGCTCGCTGCGCCAGTTGTCGCGCTGGGCCAATAATTCGTCGCGGGTCAGCCACTTGGCGCCGACGATGCCGTCGTCCAGCTGATATTCCGGGTGATGTTTTACGGCTTTGGCACTGAAGCACACGCGCTGGTAAGTCACGCCGTTGCTTGGCGCGGTGTACAGATAAATGCCGACCACGGCGGTGGGCTCGACGTCCCAGCCAGTTTCTTCGAGAGTTTCGCGCACGGCGGCTTCGATCAGGGTTTCGTCCGGATCCAGATGGCCGGCCGGCTGATTGAGCACGTTACGCCCGGCCTTGTGTTCCTCGACCATCAGGAAACGACCGTTGTCCTCGACGATGGTGGCGACGGTGATGTGGGGGAGCCAGTCCATAAGTCGTCCTCAATTTTCCAAATCTTGAAACACTATCCCTGTGGGAGCTGGCTTGCCAGCGATAGCGGTGGATCAATCACCCTGATTGTTGGCTGATCGGCTGCCATCGCTGGCAAGCCAGCTCCCACAAGGGTTTGTGTTGTCTTCAGAAACACAAACCCCGGCACGGGGCCGGGGTTTGTGATGTTCCCTTTACAACCTTATACCAGCGCAGCAATCGCCGCGTTGAAGGTTGCGCTTGGGCGCATGGCCTTGCTGATCAGCTCGGCATTGGCGTGGTAGTAACCGCCGATATCCACTGGCTTGCCTTGAACGGCGTTGAGCTCGGCGACGATGGTCGCTTCGTTCTCGGTCAGGGTCTTGGCCAGAGTCGCGAACTGCGCTTGCAGTGCAGCGTCTTCGGTCTGGGCGGCCAGAGCCTGTGCCCAGTACATCGCCAGGTAGAAGTGGCTGCCGCGGTTGTCGATGTTGCCGACTTTGCGCGATGGCGACTTGTTGTTGTCGAGGAACTGGCCAGTGGCCTGGTCCAGAGTCTTGGACAGAACCAGCGCTTTCGGGTTGTTGTAGTTCACACCCAGGTGCTCGAGAGAGGCGGCCAGGGCCAGGAATTCACCCAGCGAATCCCAGCGCAGGAAGTTCTCTTCGACCAGTTGCTGCACGTGCTTCGGAGCCGAACCGCCAGCGCCGGTTTCGAACAGGCCACCACCTTTCATCAGCGGTACGATCGACAGCATCTTGGCGCTGGTGCCCAGTTCCATGATCGGGAACAGGTCGGTCAGGTAGTCGCGCAGTACGTTGCCGGTCACCGAAATGGTGTCCTTGCCTTCGCGGGTGCGTTGCAGGGTGTATTTCATGGCATCGACCGGCGCCATGATCTGGATGTCCAGGCCGGTGGTGTCGTGATCCTTCAGGTAAGCCTGAACCTTCTCGATCACTACGCCGTCGTGGGCGCGCATCGGGTCCAGCCAGAAAATGGCTGGAGTTGCGCTTGCACGAGCACGGTTGACGGCCAGTTTGACCCAGTCCTGGATCGGCGCGTCTTTGGTCTGGCACATGCGGAAGATGTCGCCGGCTTCAACAGCCTGTTCCATCAGCAGGGTGCCTTTGCTGTCGGTCACGCGAACCACGCCGTCGGCCTTGATCTGGAAGGTCTTGTCGTGGGAACCGTATTCTTCAGCTTTTTTAGCCATCAGGCCAACGTTTGGCACGCTGCCCATGGTGGTCGGATCGAAAGCGCCATTGGCTTTGCAATCTTCGATCACGGCCTGGTAGATGGTGGCGTAGCAACGATCCGGGATCACGGCCTTGGTGTCGTGCAGCTGGCCGTCGGTGCCCCACATCTTGCCGGAGTCACGGATCATGGCCGGCATCGAGGCGTCGACGATAACGTCGCTCGGCACGTGCAGGTTAGTGATGCCTTTGTCGGAGTTGACCATCGCCAGCGACGGACGAACGGCGTAGACCGCTTGAATGTCGGCTTCGATCTGGGCTTGCTGCTCGGCCGGCAGGGATTTGATGCGGGCGTACAGGTCGCCGATGCCGTTGTTCAGGTTGAAGCCGATTTCGGCCAGCACGTCGGCGTGCTTGGTCAGGGCGTCCTTGTAGAACTCGGCAACGATCTGGCCGAACATGATCGGGTCGGAGACCTTCATCATGGTGGCTTTCAGGTGAACCGACAGCAGCACGCCTTGTTGCTTGGCGCTGTCGATTTCAGCGGCGATGAACGCGCGCAGGGCCTTTTTGCTCATCACGGAGCAGTCGAGGATCTCGCCCGCCTGAACGGTGGTCTTTTCTTTCAGGACAGTCGCGGTGCCGTCTTTGGCGATCAGTTCGATCTTCACGGCGTCAGCGGCGTCGATCAGGACAGCTTTTTCGCTGCCATAGAAATCGCCGGTGCTCATGTGAGCGACATGAGACTTGGAGTCTTTGGCCCAGGCGCCCATTTTGTGCGGGTGCTTGCGAGCGTAGTTCTTGACCGACAGCGGCGCACGACGGTCGGAGTTGCCTTCACGCAGAACCGGGTTCACGGCGCTGCCCTTGACCTTGTCGTAACGCGCCTTGGCTTCTTTTTCGGCGTCGTTGGTCACGGTTTCCGGGTAGTCCGGCAGGTTGTAGCCCTGGGCTTGCAGTTCTTTGATCGCGGCTTGCAACTGCGGAACCGAAGCGCTGATGTTCGGCAGCTTGATGATGTTGGCTTCAGGCGTAACGGCCAGGTCGCCCAGTTCGGCGAGGTGGTCGGCTACGGCTTTGTCGCCCAGTTGCTCGGGGAAGCTGGCCAGAATGCGTGCTGCAAGAGAGATATCGCGGGTTTCCACGGCGATATCGGCCGAGGCGGTGTAAGCCTCGATGATCGGCAGCAGGGAATAGGTGGCGAGGGCTGGAGCTTCGTCGGTGAAGGTATAGATGATCTTCGAGCGGGTGGGCATATTCGGATTAACTCTCTCTTCTTTGCTAAAGCGTGCGCAGAAACTCGAGGGGCGCCGGGTAAGCGCGTTCGTTCAAAGTCATCCATGAACCGAATGTCGAGAATCTTCGCGGTGATGTTGGGTGCATCAGTAGAGCGTCAAGCAGTCGGACTGCGGTAACAACCCGACCAATCAGGCGGAAAGTCTCGTGCTAGAGAGGCCAGCCGTCGTGACCCTGTGGTCAGCGGGCGGCATTATACATAGGTAGCTGGCAATCTGCCGATGGTTCATATGCAACGATTCTCGTCCATTGGTCTAAAGGTCGCAGGCCGGGGTGGGGCGTAGAGTCGCCGTGAATGCTTGAGATTGGCGCTTTTCCCTTTGCTTTCAGGCTTGTACGAAACGAGATGTGGTCGCGCCCGGAACAGAGGGTTTGCGTGTTGATTCAACTGGGTTACGCTCGAACCAAGCCAGATGTTCAATCCAAACAATGGAGTTCAGCATGGGTTACAAGAAGATTCAGGTTCCAGCCGTCGGCGACAAAATCACCGTCAACGCAGACCATTCTCTCAATGTCCCTGATAACCCGATCATTCCCTTCATCGAAGGTGACGGCATTGGCGTCGACGTCAGCCCTGTGATGATCAAAGTGGTTGATGCTGCCGTAGAAAAAGCCTACGGGGGCAAGCGCAAGATTTCCTGGATGGAGGTTTATGCTGGCGAAAAAGCAACTCAGGTTTATGACCAGGACACCTGGCTGCCCCAGGAAACCCTGGACGCGGTCAAGGATTACGTGGTTTCCATCAAAGGCCCGCTGACCACCCCGGTCGGTGGCGGCATCCGTTCCCTCAACGTTGCCTTGCGTCAACAGCTCGATCTCTATGTTTGCCTGCGCCCTGTGGTGTGGTTCGAAGGTGTGCCGAGCCCGGTGAAAAAGCCTGGCGACGTCGACATGGTGATCTTCCGCGAGAACTCCGAAGACATTTATGCCGGTATCGAATGGAAGGCCGGCTCCCCGGAAGCCACCAAGGTCATCAAATTCCTGAAAGAAGAAATGGGCGTCACCAAGATCCGTTTCGATCAGGATTGCGGCATCGGCATCAAGCCGGTTTCCAAAGAAGGCACCAAGCGTCTGGTGCGCAAGGCCCTGCAATACGTGGTGGACAACGACCGCAAGTCGCTGACCATCGTGCACAAGGGCAATATCATGAAATTCACCGAAGGTGCCTTCAAGGACTGGGGTTACGAGGTGGCGAAGGAAGAATTCGGCGCCGAGCTGCTCGATGGCGGCCCATGGATGAAATTCAAGAACCCGAAAACCGGTCGTGAAGTCGTCGTCAAGGACGCCATCGCCGACGCCATGCTTCAGCAGATCCTGCTACGTCCGGCCGAGTACGATGTGATCGCCACCCTCAACCTCAACGGTGACTACCTGTCCGACGCCCTGGCAGCGGAAGTGGGCGGTATCGGTATCGCGCCGGGTGCCAACCTGTCCGACACCGTGGCCATGTTCGAGGCGACCCACGGTACCGCGCCGAAATATGCCGGCAAGGACCAGGTCAACCCGGGCTCGGTGATCCTGTCGGCGGAGATGATGCTGCGTCACCTGGGCTGGACCGAGGCGGCCGACCTGATCATCAAGGGCACCAATGGCGCCATCAAGGCCAAGACCGTGACCTACGACTTCGAACGTCTGATGGATGGCGCCACACTGGTGTCCTCTTCGGGCTTCGGTGAGGCGATCATCAAGCACATGTAAGAAAGGCACCTGCAACGAAACCGCCCGGCTCGAGTGATCGAGCCGGGCGATTTGTTTTCTGGCAGGTGTTCTGGTTGCTTCAGCTGGTCACTGATTGATGCTGAGCGGCGGCCGAGGCGGCATCTTTTGCGGCTTCGACATTCTGAATTTTTGTGGCATGCAGGCCTTTGGGTCCTTGCACGATCTCGAATTTGACGATCTGCCCGGCTTTGAGAGTTTTGTATCCGTCCATTTCAATGGCGGAATAGTGGGCAAAGAAGTCGATCTCCTTGCCGTCCTCGTCCTTCCCCTCGCGGGAGTCGGTGTTAATGAAACCGAATCCCTTGGCATTGTTGAACCATTTCACCTTGCCGACAGCCATGCTCAAATCCCTCTGCAACAGTCTCCATCGCTGGAGTATCATCCAATTCATCCGCAGTCGAATCCGTTAAAAAGATTGACTCCGCGGATCTTTTTTCCCCACTGTGGGTTCTATTGGTTGTAACACCGTTTTCCCGATAGTCAAGGTGACCGGGCAGTCGGAGTTGAAAACGTGTCAAGCCGCCCCCACCACTGTATTTGCACAACTGACGAACCTTTCTTTCCATGCATGCAATCAGCCAGATTCGACTAACATTCAATCAGGATCGCCCGCTTCTCCAAAAGGATCTTCCACAGGAGCACGACGACGATTCGGCAGGCGTTGCTGTTCAGGAAGCAAAGCCTGCGTTACAGGCGCCGCCGATGTACAAGGTGGTTTTGTTCAATGATGACTACACACCGATGGATTTCGTCGTCGAAGTGCTCGAGGTGTTTTTTAACCTGAATCGCGAGCTGGCGACCAAGGTCATGCTGGCCGTCCACACAGAAGGGCGGGCAGTATGTGGAGTGTTTACCCGCGACATCGCCGAGACAAAGGCCATGCAGGTCAACCAGTACGCCAGGGAAAGCCAGCATCCGCTACTCTGTGAAATCGAGAAGGACGGTTAATCGCCGACCACTTGGGTATGAGGTGAAGCTATGTTAAACCGCGAGCTCGAAGTCACCCTCAATCTTGCCTTCAAGGAGGCACGTTCGAAGCGTCATGAGTTCATGACCGTCGAACACCTGCTGCTGGCCCTATTGGACAATGAGGCTGCCGCCACCGTATTGCGTGCCTGCGGCGCAAACCTCGACAAACTCAAGCACGACCTGCAGGAGTTCATCGACTCCACCACGCCATTGATCCCCGTCCACGACGAGGATCGCGAAACCCAGCCAACCCTGGGCTTCCAGCGTGTGCTGCAACGTGCTGTCTTTCATGTGCAGAGCTCGGGCAAGCGCGAAGTGACCGGCGCCAACGTGCTGGTTGCAATCTTCAGTGAGCAAGAGAGTCAGGCGGTGTTTCTGCTGAAACAGCAGAGCGTTGCACGCATTGATGTCGTCAACTATATCGCCCACGGCATTTCCAAAGTGCCGGGGCATGGCGATCACTCTGAAGGTGAACAAGATATGCAGGACGACGAGGGCGGTGAGTCTTCTTCTTCAGGCAATCCGCTGGACGCTTATGCCAGCAATCTCAACGAACTCGCACGCCAGGGCCGGATCGATCCGCTGGTCGGGCGTGAAACGGAAGTCGAGCGTGTCGCGCAGATTCTCGCGCGTCGTCGCAAGAACAATCCGCTGCTGGTGGGCGAGGCGGGCGTGGGTAAAACCGCGATTGCCGAAGGCCTGGCCAAGCGCATTGTCGACAACCAGGTGCCGGACCTGCTGGCCAACAGCGTCGTTTATTCCCTCGATCTGGGCGCTCTGCTCGCAGGCACCAAGTATCGCGGTGATTTCGAGAAGCGCTTCAAGGCGCTGCTCAACGAGCTGAAAAAACGTCCGCAGGCGATCCTGTTCATCGACGAGATCCACACCATCATCGGTGCGGGTGCTGCGTCCGGTGGCGTCATGGATGCCTCGAACCTGCTCAAACCGCTGCTGTCGTCTGGCGACATTCGCTGCATCGGTTCGACCACGTTCCAGGAATTCCGTGGAATTTTCGAAAAAGACCGCGCCCTGGCGCGTCGCTTCCAGAAAGTCGATGTCGTTGAGCCGTCGGTGGAAGACACCATCGGTATCCTGCGCGGTCTGAAAGGGCGTTTTGAACAGCATCACAACATCGAATACAGCGATGAGTCGCTGCGCGCCGCTGCCGAACTTGCTTCGCGCTACATCAATGACCGGCACATGCCGGACAAGGCCATCGATGTGATCGACGAGGCCGGCGCCTATCAGCGTCTGCAACCGGTCGAGAAGCGTGTGAAACGCATCGAAGTCCCTGAAGTCGAGGACATCGTTGCGAAAATCGCGCGGATTCCGCCGAAGCACGTCACGAGTTCCGACAAGGAACTGCTGCGTAACCTCGAGCGTGATCTGAAGCTGACGGTGTTTGGTCAGGACGCGGCGATCGATTCGCTGTCGACTGCGATCAAGTTGTCCCGTGCCGGCCTCAAGTCGCCGGACAAGCCTGTCGGTTCGTTCCTGTTCGCAGGGCCGACCGGTGTTGGTAAAACCGAAGCCGCGCGTCAATTGGCCAAGGCGCTGGGGATCGACCTGGTGCGGTTCGACATGTCCGAGTACATGGAGCGTCACACCGTATCGCGTCTGATCGGTGCGCCTCCGGGTTATGTCGGTTTCGACCAGGGCGGTCTGTTGACCGAAGCGATCACCAAGCAACCGCATTGCGTATTGCTGCTCGATGAAATCGAGAAGGCGCATCCGGAAGTCTTCAACCTGCTGCTGCAGGTGATGGACCACGGTACGCTGACTGACAACAACGGGCGCAAGGCGGACTTCCGCAATGTGATCGTGATCATGACCACCAACGCCGGTGCTGAAACGGCGGCACGTGCTTCGATCGGTTTCACCCATCAGGACCACTCGTCCGATGCGATGGAAGTGATCAAAAAGAGCTTCACGCCGGAATTCCGCAACCGTCTGGATACCATCATTCAGTTTGGTCGCCTCAGTCATGAGGTCATCAAAAGCGTGGTGGACAAGTTCCTTACCGAGCTTCAGGCGCAGTTGGAAGACAAGCGGGTGCTTCTGGAAGTGACCGATGCGGCGCGCAGCTGGCTGGCGGCCGGTGGTTACGATTCGGCCATGGGCGCACGTCCGATGGCGCGTCTGATCCAGGACAAGATCAAGCGTCCGCTGGCGGAGGAGATTCTGTTTGGCGAGCTGGCCGAGCATGGCGGTGTGGTTCACATCGACATCAAGGATGGTGAGCTGACGTTTGACTTCGAGACCACTGCAGAAATGGCTTGATGGTTGTTGGTCTGTTGTAAAGCGAAAGGCGCCTTTGGGCGCCTTTTTGCTGTCTGCGGTTTTTGGTTTGGGGGGCATATCCGTTGCTGCGGTAACGGCTTCTTAGGGTTCCGCCCTTACGGCGGGTCACTTTTGGCAAACGCCCCAAAAGTAACCAAAAGGTCTCTAACCCTGACGTACGGCCCCTCGCTGAGGCTCGGGGTTCCTTCGCTCCGGGATTGATCCGGGGGCATCGCCTACGGTTTGCTTCGCTGCACCTCCTCTCGATGTGTTTGGCTTCGCCAAACGGTCGCTTCGCTCCCACCCCCGGATCAATCCCTCCACTCAGCCTGCCGACGGGCCCTGTGATCAAAAGCTTTACTCGAGCTAACGCTCATCGTTTTGAGTGGGGAGGAGCGGGGCTTGTTCGGCTTTGGTTTTGTGGTGGGTTTACTCCTCACCCCAGCCCTCTCCCCCGGGGGAGGGGGCCGATTTTTTGTGCTTTTCAAAGCCTGAGTTCAACGCGGTATCGCACGTCGGCGAAGCTCTCCCAAACCACTCGATCAGTTCCCTCTCCCTACGGGCGGTCCGACGTTTCGGGAGGGCTAGGGTGAGGGGGAACTCTTGATCTGGCTTTTGCTCTTGCTCTTGATCTGCTTTTGATCTCAAGCCCCTTCGGCAGGCCGAGCGGAGGTGTCCATCAGGGGGTAGGCGCGCAGCGCCGTGCGGCGAAGCCGCATACATCGAGAGGAGGTGCAGCGAAGCAAGCCGTAGGCGATGCCCCCTGATGGACACCGTAGCGAGGGAGCACTGAGCATAAGCGAAGTGCCGTACGCCGGGGCAAAAGCCTTTTGGTTCCTTTTTGGCGTTTGAAAAAGGGACTTGCTGTAAGAGCGGAACCCTAAGAAGCCGTTACCGCAGCAACGGATATACACCCAAAACTCAAGCACTAACCCAAAACGCCAAATCCCAGAAAGGCCCAGACAAACAAAAACGCCCGGCATGTGCCGGGCGTCTTGTATTGACTTGATTAGCGAGCGCGGTAAGTAATACGCCCTTTGCTCAAGTCATAGGGCGTCAGCTCGACGCGCACTTTGTCACCGGTAAGAATACGAATGTAGTTCTTGCGCATCTTGCCGGAAATATGCGCGGTTACGACGTGCCCATTTTCCAACTCCACACGAAACATGGTGTTGGGCAGGGTGTCGACGACAGTGCCTTCCATTTCGAAGCTGTCTTCTTTCGACATGCAGTAAAGCCCTCGGTATCCAATGAATGGCCCGGTGCAACTGCGCCAGGCAAAAGCGGCGTGCATTGTGCCCGAAAAATGGGGTTTACGCCAAGGGGTTTAGGGTTTGCATTCAGTTCAGGATGACCCAGCGCTGATTGATGAGCAGTTCAATGGGCCGATATTGGGTCTTGTAGTTCATCTTTTTGCAGTTTTTGATCCAGTAACCCAGGTACACCGCCTCAAGTCCCAGGCGCTGGGCTTCGGCGATTTGCCAGAGGATCGCATAGCGCCCCAGGCTGCGACGTTCTTCCTGCGGCTCGTAAAAGGTGTAGACCGCTGACAGGCCGTTGGGCAGCAGATCGGTGACGGCGACTGCCAGTAACCGTCCGTCGAGCCGGAACTCGTAGAAGCGTGAGAAGGGCAGGTCGCGTACCAGAAAGGTCGAGAATTGATCACGGCTCGGCGGGTACATGTCGCCATCCGCGTGGCGCTGTTCGATGTAGCGCTGATAGAGGTCGAAGTACTCTTCGCTGAACGCCGGCTTGACCGGGCGTACCTGCAAATCGCTGTTGCGTTTGAAAATGCGTTTCTGCTGGCGGTTGGGGTTGAACTGCGCCACCGGAATGCGCGCAGGCACGCAGGCATTGCAGTTCTGGCAATGCGGGCGGTACAGGTGGTCGCCGCTGCGACGAAAGCCCATTTCTGACAGGTCTGCGTAGACATGCACATCCATGGGCTGGCTCGGATCGAGAAACAGGGTCGTCGCCTGTTCCTCGGGCAGATAACTGCAAGAGTGAGGCTGAGTGGCATAAAACTTCAACCGCGCCAACTCGGTCATGATCAACCCTCAAGGGTAAGCTGGTGAATTAAGTGTAAGCCACGCGCGCAAAAGTCGCTCAGCAAACCCAGGTCGCGTGATTGGGTTGATCGAGGTGTCGGGCCAGATAGTCGGCGAATGTCTGCCGTGAAATAGCTCGGGCGCCGAGGCTGTGCAGGTGCTCAGTCGGCATCTGGCAGTCGATCAGCACGAAACCCGCTTCCTTCAGATGTTGCACCAGCGTCGCAAAGCCGTACTTGGACGCGTTGTCCGCGCGGCTGAACATCGACTCGCCGAAGAGCAGCTGCCCCATCGCCAGGCCGTACAGGCCGCCGACCAGTTCGCCCTGATCCCAGACCTCCACCGAATGGGCAAAGCCGCGTCGATGCAGTTCGATATACGCGTCCTGCATCGCCTCGGTGATCCAGGTGCCGTCGGCGTATTCCCTTGGCGCGGCGCAGGCGCGGATCACGGCGTCGAAATCCTGATCGAAGGTCACTTGATAACGCTGTTTGCGCATCAATTTGCCGAGGCTGCGCGAGACGTGCAGTTCGTCGGGAAAAAGCACGGTGCGCGGATCCGGCGACCACCAGAGAATCGGCTGGCCTTCGGAAAACCATGGAAAGCAGCCATGGCGATAGGCCTGGATCAGGCGATCGGCGGACAGGTCGCCACCAGCCGCCAGCAATCCGTTGGGATCGCGCATGGCCTTTTCCAGTGGCGGGAAAGTCAGTGAATTGCGTTGTAACCAAGTCAGCATGGCGTCCAGGCTTGCAGAAGGGGAGGGCGGTGGGCGCTGGGCCCGCGGTAAAGTGTGCCGGGAAATGAGGCGAATGTCCTCCATTGCGGTGCTGCGTGTGTGCCGCTGCAACTTGAGCATCCGGATGCGGTCGTAATCCGGCACAACACCGCTGCGGGCAAGGACACCGATGCCAATGTGCGGCGCTCAGGGGAGATGAGGTGCGAATGCTTCGCTACGTTCATCAAATACACCTCATAAGCCTTTGTCACAAAAGACAATGCATGCTCAAATTGAACGCCGGGTGTTGTGCGTTTGGCTATGCTTGAACCAGAGACCTGGAAGCATGGCATCGAACGCGCAAACCCGTACAATGCCGGGCTGTTACAGAATATTCGCCGCGTGCCGTGTTTATAAAAGGCGGGGCGCAGTGTTAAAAGTAGTCTCCGTTGTGCCCGTCAATTTTTTACCTGCCTGGATTGGGCAGTTTTTTATCGTCATTCAATAGATGGACGCGCCTCTGGCGCAGGAAAAGAAGCGTTTTGAAGAAATCCACGGAAGCACCAAAAACAGTCGTTCCGCTTTGGCGCCAGCAATTGCACTACCGGCTCAAGGAAGGTGCATTGATCGCCATCGGCGCCTTGTGCCTGTTCCTGATGATGGCTTTGTTGACCTACGGCAAGGACGATCCGGGCTGGAGCCACAACAGCAAGATCGATGACGTGCAGAATTTCGGTGGCCCGGCGGGCTCCTACAGCGCCGACATCCTGTTCATGGTGCTGGGTTACTTCGCGTACATCTTCCCGCTGCTGCTGGCGATCAAGGCGTATCAGATCTTCCGTCAGCGCCACGAGCCGTGGCAGTGGAGCGGCTGGCTGTTCTCCTGGCGCCTGATCGGCCTGGTGTTTCTGGTGTTGTCCGGCGCCGCGCTGGCGCACATTCATTTCCATGCCCCCACCGGATTGCCGGCCGGCGCGGGTGGTGCGCTGGGTGAAAGCCTTGGTGACCTGGCCCGCAATGCCCTGAACATTCAGGGTAGTACGTTGCTGTTTATCGCACTGTTCCTGTTCGGCCTGACGGTGTTCACCGACCTGTCGTGGTTCAAGGTGATGGACATCACCGGCAAGATCACCCTCGACCTGTTCGAACTGTTCCAGGGCGCGGTCAACCGTTGGTGGTCGGCGCGTACCGAGCGCAAGCAACTGGTCGCGCAACTGCGTGAAGTCGACGATCGCGTGCATGACGTGGTTGCACCGACGGTCACCGACAAACGTGAGCAGGCCAAGGTCAAGGAACGTCTGATCGAGCGCGAGCAGGCCCTGAGCAAGCACATGTCCGAGCGCGAGAAACAGGTGCCGCCGGTCATCGCCCCGGCTCCGGTCAAGGCGCCGGAGCCAAGCAAACGCGTGCAGAAAGAGAAGCAGGTGCCGTTGTTCGTCGACAGCGCCGTGGAAGGCACCTTGCCACCCATCTCGATTCTCGATCCCGCGGAAAAGAAACAACTCAATTATTCGCCCGAGTCCCTGGCCGCTGTCGGCCACCTGCTGGAGATCAAGCTCAAGGAATTCGGCGTCGAAGTCACCGTGGATTCGATCCATCCCGGCCCGGTCATTACCCGTTACGAAATCCAGCCAGCCGCTGGCGTCAAGGTCAGTCGTATCGCCAACCTGGCAAAAGACCTTGCGCGTTCGCTGGCCGTGACCAGCGTGCGGGTGGTGGAAGTGATTCCTGGCAAGACCACGGTCGGTATCGAGATCCCCAACGAAGACCGGCAGATCGTGCGCTTCTCCGAAGTGCTGTCGACGCCTGAGTACGACAACTTCAAATCGCCAGTCACTCTGGCCCTGGGCCACGACATCGGCGGCAAGCCGGTCATCACCGACCTGGCGAAAATGCCGCACCTGCTGGTGGCCGGTACCACCGGTTCCGGTAAGTCGGTGGGCGTGAACGCGATGATTCTGTCGATCCTGTTCAAGTCCGGCCCGGACGACGCCAAGCTGATCATGATCGACCCGAAAATGCTCGAGCTGTCGATCTACGAAGGCATTCCGCACCTGCTGTGCCCGGTCGTGACCGACATGAAGGACGCCGCCAACGCCCTGCGCTGGAGCGTTGCCGAGATGGAACGTCGCTACAAGCTGATGGCGAAGATGGGCGTGCGAAACCTGTCCGGCTTCAACGCCAAGGTCAAGGAAGCCCAGGATGCCGGCGAGCCGTTGAGCGATCCACTGTACAAACGCGAAAGCATCCACGACGAAGCGCCACTGTTGCAGAAGCTGCCGACCATCGTCGTGGTCGTGGACGAATTCGCCGACATGATGATGATCGTCGGCAAGAAGGTCGAAGAACTGATCGCCCGTATCGCCCAGAAGGCGCGTGCGGCCGGTATCCACCTGATCCTCGCGACCCAACGGCCGTCGGTGGACGTGATCACCGGTCTGATCAAGGCCAACATCCCTACCCGGATGGCGTTCCAGGTGTCCAGCAAGATCGACTCCCGGACCATCATCGACCAGGGCGGCGCCGAACAACTGCTCGGCCACGGTGACATGCTCTACATGCCGCCGGGCACCAGCCTGCCGATCCGGGTTCATGGCGCATTCGTGTCCGACGATGAAGTTCACCGGGTGGTCGAGGCCTGGAAGCTGCGTGGCGCGCCGGAATACAACGACGACATCCTGAACGGTGTCGAAGAGGCGGGCAGTGGTTTCGAAGGCAGCAGCGGCGGCGGTGATGGCGATGATCCGGAAGCCGACGCGCTGTACGACGAAGCCGTGCAGTTCGTACTGGAAAGCCGCCGCGCCTCCATCTCCGCTGTTCAGCGCAAGCTGAAGATCGGTTACAACCGTGCCGCGCGCATGATCGAAGCCATGGAAATGGCCGGGGTCGTGACGTCGATGAACACCAACGGTTCCCGCGAAGTCCTGGCCCCTGGCCCGGTACGCGACTGATTCGATACCCTGATCCAAATGCAATGGACGGTGCATGAAGCGCCGTCCACTTTCCCACGAGTATTCAAGAGGACTCCCATGCGTCTTATCCGCATGTTGCTGCCGGTACTGGCTCTGACCACCCTCACGGCTCACGCCGATGACAAGGATGTGGCTCGCCTGACCCAATTGCTCGAAACATCCAAGACCCTGACCGCCAATTTCTCCCAATTGACCCTCGACGGCAGCGGCACCCAGTTGCAGGAAACCACCGGCGACATGACCCTGCAGCGTCCAGGCCTGTTCTACTGGCACACCAATGCGCCCGCCGAGCAGACCATGGTCTCCGACGGCAAGAAAGTCACCCTGTGGGACCCGGACCTGGAACAGGCCACTATCAAGAAGCTCGATGAGCGTCTGACCCAGACCCCGGCTCTGTTGCTGTCCGGCGACGTATCGAAAATCAGCCAGAGCTTCGACATTACCGCCAAAGAGGCCGGCGGCGTGATCGACTTCACCCTGAAGCCGAAAACCAAGGACACCCTGTTCGACAGCCTGCGTCTGTCGTTCCGCAACGGTCTGGTCAATGACATGCAACTGATCGACAGCGTCGGCCAGCGCACCAACATCCTGTTTACCGGGGTCAAGGCCAACGAAGCGGTCCCGGCCTCGAAGTTCAAGTTCGACATCCCGAAGGGTGCCGATGTGATTCAGGAATAAACACAGAGGTTTCAACAGTACGTGATGGATCTGTTTCGCAGTGCACCGATTGCCCAGCCACTGGCCGCCCGTTTGCGGGCGACCAATCTGGATGAGTACGTCGGTCAGGAACACGTGCTCGCTCGCGGCAAGCCTCTGCGCGAGGCGCTGGAGCAGGGTGCCCTGCATTCGATGATCTTCTGGGGGCCGCCGGGCGTGGGCAAGACCACGCTGGCGCGGTTGCTGGCGGAAGTCTCGGATGCGCACTTCGAAACGGTTTCGGCGGTGCTGGCCGGGGTCAAGGAGATCCGTCAGGCGGTGGAAATCGCCAAGCAGCAGGCCGGCCAATACGGCAAGCGCACGATTCTGTTTGTCGATGAAGTACACCGCTTCAACAAGTCTCAACAGGACGCCTTCCTGCCGTACGTTGAAGACGGCACGCTGATCTTCATTGGCGCCACCACCGAAAACCCTTCGTTCGAACTGAACAACGCATTGCTGTCGCGGGCGCGGGTCTACGTACTCAAGAGCCTCGACGAAGCGGCGTTGCGCAAACTGGTGCACCGCGCACTCACCGAAGAGCGTGGTCTGGGCAAGCGTCATCTGACCCTCAGCGATGAAGGCTTCCAGATGCTGCTGTCCGCCGCCGATGGCGATGGCCGGCGCCTGCTGAACCTGCTGGAAAACGCCTCGGATCTGGCTGAAGACAACAGTGAGATGGGCACCGAGCTGCTGCAAAGCCTGCTCGGCGACACTCGCCGGCGCTTCGACAAGGGCGGCGAAGCGTTCTACGACCAGATTTCCGCGCTGCACAAGTCAGTGCGCGGCTCCAATCCGGATGGTGCGCTGTACTGGTTTGCGCGAATGATCGACGGCGGCTGCGATCCGCTGTACCTGGCCCGGCGCGTGGTGCGCATGGCCAGCGAAGACATCGGCAATGCCGATCCTCGTGCCTTGAGCCTGTGCCTCGCCGCGTGGGAAGTGCAGGAACGTCTCGGCAGCCCGGAAGGTGAGTTGGCAGTGGCTCAGGCCATCACTTATCTGGCCTGTGCGCCGAAAAGCAACGCGGTGTACATGGGCTTCAAGACCGCGCTGCGTGCCGCCGCCGAACATGGCTCGTTGGAAGTGCCGCTGCACCTGCGCAATGCGCCGACCAAATTGATGAAGCAATTGGGTTATGGCGACGAATACCGTTATGCCCACGACGAGCCAGACGCTTATGCTGCCGGCGAAGACTATTTCCCGGAAGAACTCGACCCGATTCCCTTCTACCAGCCGGTGCCCCGTGGCCTGGAGTTGAAAATCGGCGAAAAGCTCAACCACCTCGCCCAACTTGATCGTTTAAGCCCCCGGCAGCGGAGAAAATAGTGGTTCCACTGATCGTTGCAGTCTCCGTCGGCGGGATTGCCGGCACCTTGTTGCGCTTCGCCACCGGCAATTGGGTCAACGCCAATTGGCCGCGGCACTTCTATACCGCGACGCTGGCCGTTAATATCGTGGGCTGTCTGCTGATTGGCGTGTTGTACGGCCTGTTTTTGATACGCCCGGAAGTGCCTGTCGAGGTGCGTGCCGGGTTGATGGTCGGCTTCCTCGGGGGGCTGACGACTTTTTCATCCTTTTCACTGGATACGGTGCGCCTGCTGGAAAGCGGGCAAGTGCCGCTGGCCCTGGGCTATGCGGCCATCAGCGTATTCGGCGGGCTGCTCGCGACCTGGGCCGGCCTGTCCCTGACCAAACTTTGATAACGAGAAACCGACATGCTCGATTCCAAACTGTTACGTAGCAACCTTCAGGACGTAGCGGACCGCCTGGCTTCCCGTGGCTTTGCCCTGGATGTCGCGCGCATCGAAGCGCTGGAAGAACAGCGCAAGACCGTCCAGACCCGCACCGAAGCACTGCAGGCTGAGCGTAATGCGCGTTCCAAATCCATCGGACAGGCCAAGCAGCGCGGCGAAGACATCGCGCCGCTGATGGCGGACGTCGAGCGCATGGCGGGCGAACTGAGCGCCGGTAAAGTCGAGCTGGACGCGATCCAGACCGAACTGGATTCGATCCTGCTGGGTATCCCGAACCTGCCGCACGAATCGGTTCCGGTCGGTGAAGACGAAGATGGCAACGTCGAAGTCCGTCGCTGGGGCACGCCGACGGCTTTCGATTTCCCGGTTCAGGACCACGTGGCCCTAGGCGAGAAGTTCGGCTGGCTCGACTTCGAAACTGCCGCCAAGCTGTCCGGCGCACGTTTCGCCCTGCTGCGCGGCCCGATTGCCCGCCTGCACCGCGCACTGGCGCAGTTCATGATCAACCTGCACGTCACCGAGCACGGCTACGAAGAGGCCTACACGCCTTATCTGGTTCAGGCTCCGGCGCTGCAAGGCACCGGTCAATTGCCGAAGTTCGAAGAAGACCTGTTCAAGATCGCTCGCGAAGGCGAAGCCGATCTGTACCTGATCCCGACCGCCGAAGTGTCGCTGACCAACATCGTGGCCGGTGAAATCGTCGATTCGAAACAGCTGCCGATCAAGTTCGTCGCTCACACTCCGTGCTTCCGCAGTGAAGCCGGCGCGTCGGGTCGTGACACTCGCGGCATGATCCGTCAGCACCAGTTCGACAAGGTCGAGATGGTGCAGATCGTCGAGCCGTCGAAGTCGATGGAAGCGCTGGAAAGCCTGACCGCCAACGCCGAAAAAGTTCTGCAACTGCTGGGTCTGCCTTACCGCACCCTGGCGCTGTGCACCGGCGACATGGGCTTCAGCGCGGTCAAGACGTACGACCTGGAAGTGTGGATCCCGAGCCAGGACAAATACCGTGAAATCTCGTCGTGCTCCAACTGCGGCGACTTCCAGGCCCGCCGCATGCAGGCGCGTTTCCGCAACCCGGAAACCGGCAAGCCTGAGCTGGTGCACACCCTGAACGGTTCCGGTCTGGCGGTCGGTCGTACCTTGGTGGCCGTGCTGGAAAACTATCAGCAGGCCGACGGTTCGATCCGTGTGCCGGACGTGCTGAAGCCGTACATGGGTGGCCTTGAGGTCATCGGTTAAATGAAATATCTGCCGCTGTTTCACAACCTGCGCGGCAGTCGTGTGTTGGTTGTCGGTGGGGGGGAGATTGCCTTGCGCAAGTCCCGCCTGCTGGCCGATGCCGGTGCGCTGCTGCGGGTGGTCGCACCTGAAATCGAAGCGCAACTGCGCGAACTGGTTGCCGCCAGCGGTGGCGAATGCCTGCTGCGTGGCTACACCGAAACGGATCTGGACGGTTGCGGGCTGATCATTGCCGCCACCGATGACGAAGCGTTGAACGCGCAAGTCTCCGCCGATGCCCATCGGCGCTGCGTGCCGGTCAACGTGGTCGATGCACCGGCGCTGTGCAGCGTGATCTTCCCGGCGATTGTCGATCGTTCACCACTGATCATCGCGGTCTCCAGTGGCGGCGATGCGCCGGTGCTGGCCCGACTGATCCGCGCCAAGATCGAAACCTGGATTCCCTCGACTTACGGCCATCTGGCCGGTCTGGCCGCGCGTTTTCGTGATCAGGTCAAAGGCCTGTTCCCTGATGTGCAGCAGCGGCGGGGTTTTTGGGAAGACGTGTTCCAGGGGCCGATCGCCGATCGGCAACTGGCAGGACAGGGCGCCGAAGCCGAACGTTTGCTGCAAGCCAAGATTGACGGCGAAGCCATGGTCACGACCGGTGAGGTGTATCTGGTGGGTGCAGGGCCAGGCGATCCGGATCTGCTGACCTTCCGCGCCTTGCGCCTGATGCAGCAAGCCGATGTGGTGCTGTACGACCGCTTGGTGGCGCCTGCAATTCTTGAGCTGTGCCGTCGCGATGCCGAGCGGGTCTACGTCGGCAAACGTCGCGCCGATCACGCCGTGCCGCAGGATCAGATCAACCAGCAACTGGTGGATCTGGCCAAGGCCGGCAAGCGTGTAGTGCGCTTGAAGGGCGGGGATCCGTTCATCTTCGGCCGTGGCGGCGAAGAGATCGAAGAACTGGCGGCCCATGGCATCCCGTTCCAGGTGGTGCCGGGCATCACGGCGGCCAGCGGTTGCGCGGCGTATGCCGGGATTCCGCTGACTCATCGCGATTACGCGCAGTCGGTGCGCTTCGTCACTGGGCACTTGAAGGACGGTTCGTCCGATCTGCCGTGGGCCGACCTTGTCGCGCCGGCGCAAACGTTGGTGTTTTACATGGGGCTGGTGGGGTTGCCGATCATCTGCGAGCAGTTGATCAAGCATGGCCGCGCCGCCGATACCCCGGCAGCGCTGATCCAGCAAGGCACCACGGTCAATCAGCGGGTCTTCACCGGCACGCTGGCTGACCTGCCGAGTCTGGTGGCGGAGCATGAAGTGCATGCGCCGACGCTGGTAATCGTCGGCGAAGTGGTGCAATTGCGCGAGAAACTGGCGTGGTTCGAGGGCGCTCAGGGTCAAATCTGACGACTCTGAAGGGATTGTTCCCACGCGGTGGGAACAATCCTGCTTTCAACCTCTGCGCCAGACTCCTTTCCCGCCCAACCGGTTCCGGTCATGGGCAACAGTGAAATCCTGCTTCGGCCCCTTCGGCACAACCCCGGTCGGGTTGATGGTCTTGTGGCTGCCGTAGTAGTGATGCTTGATGTGCTGGAAATCCACGGTCTCGGCAACGCCCGGCCATTGGTACATCTCACGCAGCCAGTTCGACAGGTTCGGATAATCGCTGATCCGCCGCAGATTGCATTTGAAGTGCCCGTGGTACACCGCGTCGAAACGAATCAGCGTGGTGAACAGACGCACGTCCGCCTCGGTGAGGTATTCGCCCGTCAGATACCGGTTGGCGCCCAGCACCTGCTCCAGATGATCCAGTTCGGCAAATACGTCATCGAATGCTTCTTCATAGGCGTTCTGCGAGGTGGCAAACCCTGCGCGGTACACGCCGTTGTTCACGGCAGGGTAGATCCGCTCGTTCAGCGCATCGATTTCGCCGCGTAATGGTGCCGGATAGAAGTCCAGATCGTTACCGGTCAAGTCATCGAAGGCGCTGTTGAACATGCGGATGATCTCCGCCGATTCGTTGCTGACGATGCGTTTGAGCTTCTTGTCCCACAGCACGGGCACGGTGACGCGGCCGGTGTAGTCGGCGGTGTCAGCGGTGTAGCGCTGATGCATGTAGTCGAAGTGGTCGAGTTTGTCGCCGGTCGAACCGAGGTTCTGGTCGAAGGTCCAGCCGTTTTCGAGCATCAGCCAGCTGACGACGGAAACGTCGATCAGGTTTTCCAGGCCTTTGAGCTTGCGCAGGATCAGCGTGCGATGAGCCCACGGGCACGCCAGGGAGACGTAAAGGTGATAACGCCCGGCCTCGGCGGCGAAACCGCCTTCACCGCTCGGGCCCGGCTCGCCGTTGCGAGTGACCCAATTGCGACGCTGCGCCTGTTCGCGCTGGAACGCGCCGTCCTTGCTGCTTTCGTACCACTTGTCCTGCCAGCGGCCGTCGACGAGTAAACCCATTATCAAGACTCCAGAAACCAATAATTCGTTGGAGTGGAGTCTATTCCGATGAGTTCGAACAAAAAGCGCAAAGATCGGGCGTGAATGATCGGTTAAATCGATTTGTTCCGCGCAGCCCAGTATTGCTCGGCAGTTTCGAAGGCTTGTTCGCGGCTTTGGCCAAGCCCTCGCAGGGCCAGAGCCATAGTCGAAATCAGGGCCATTTGCGGATAGCTGTCGACCACGTCGCCGCGCCACACGGCCTTCAGGTGCTCGACATCCAGCGACGCCGGTTTGACGTGACGCTGTGCCGACAACTGGGGCCATTCCTCGTCCCAGCTCTCGCCGCCAGTGGTGCCGTAAAGGTGACTGTCGGCATCCGGGTTGATCTCGATTTCGCCGCCGTCGCCCTTGATCACGATCGCCGTGTCGCCAAGCAGGCCGCTGGCATCGCGGTGCACCGCTTGATAGCCGGGGTGGAAAATACTCTGCAGGCCGCAACGTGCGCCCAGCGGATTGAGAATCCGCGCCAGCGAATGAATCGGCGAGCGCAGGCCGAGGGTGTTGCGCAGGTCGATCATCCGTTGCAGCTGCGGCGCCCAGTCCACCAGCGGCATGAACGCCAGGCCACCGTCATCCAGCGCTACGCCGACCTGCTGCCAGTTGCGGCACAGCGGAATGTTCAGCTCCCCGAGCAATTGTTCGGAGTACAAGCGCCCGGCGGTGTGGGCGCCGCCGCCGTGCATGAAGATACGCACGCCGTTCTGTGCCAGGCACTTGGCGGCCAGCAGATACCAAGGCAGGTGACGCTTCTTGCCGGCATAGGTCGGCCAGTCCAGATCGACGTTCAGTGCTGGCGCCTGCAAGCGCTCGCGCAGGGCCTCGGTGAAACCGGCCATTTCCTCGGCGCTTTCTTCCTTGTGCCGCAGCAGCATCAGGAAAGCGCCGAGCTGGGTTTCTTCGACCGCTTCGTCGAGCACCATGCCCATGGCTTCCCGCGCTTCCTCGCGGGTCAGGTCGCGGGCGCCGCGCTTGCCCTTGCCGAGGATGCGCACGAACTGGGCGAACGGATGCTCGGCGGGCGTTTCGAGGGTCAGCGCTGGATAGTCGGTCATAGGCAATTCGTCGGTTTGGGCAGGCCCGCCAGTTTCGCGGCGAGTTTGGCAGGGGTGCCTTTGAACAGTCGGTTCAGGTGCAGGCTGTTGCCTTTCTCCGCGCCGAGCTTGAGCGCGGTGTACTTGATCAGTGGTCGGGTGGCCGGGGACAGCTGGAATTCGGCGTAGAAGCTGCGCAGCAATTCGAGGACTTCCCAGTGTTCGGCGCTCAGCTCGATGTCTTCGGCGGCGGCGAGGGCGCTGGCGACTTCTGCCGACCAGTCGTTGAGGTCGACCAGGAAGCCGTCCTTGTCCAGTTCGATGGCGCGGGCGCCGACGGTCAGCGCATTCATAGCCAGGTGTTGACCTTGTCGTGGTGGATCGACAGCTCGACGAAGGCCGGGTAATCGATGGCTTCGGCCCAGTCCGGAATCTTCACGCCACGGGCTTGCGCGTCTTCGGTCAGCACGAACAATTTCACCTGGCGGGATTCCAGCGCACTGAACGGCGCAGTGCCGGGTTGCAACGCATAAGCGGCATCGCCAGACAGCAACAGCGCATCGCTGGCACCCAACAGGCGCAGGCAACTGGTCAGGCGTTCGTCACCGAACGGGGAGTGGGACAACACATGCAAAGTCGACATCAGAGGGTGATCACCTGGTCGTAACGGTCAATGAGGGCGGTGATTTGCTCGGCGGCCAAAGGCAGCGCCTCGTCCAGTGAGCGATCGCCGAGGCCGCGCGCACTGGCGCTGGCGGTGCAGTAGAACAGCTCTTCGACGCCGAACATCGGCAACGCTTGCAGGTTGGCGCTCAGGTCTTTCTGCTGCAGTGCCTTGGCGTTTTGCCCGGCCGCCAGTTGCAACACACCGTCGTCGAGAAACAGCAAGCCGATCGGCAGATCGAAGGCGCCGCCGGCGAGCACGATGTCCAGCGCCTCGCGGGCGCCGGGGCCTGACCACGGCGATTGGCGGCTGATGATCAAAAGGGATTTGGCCATGTCACGCGCCTCCGAAACAGATCAGGCGGTCGGCATCCTGCACCGCGTCGTGCAACTGGCCGAGGCCGGACAATTCCCACGGCGCACTGACGGCCACGGCATCACGTTGATAACGCTCGGCTTCCTCAGTATTCAACACGCCGCGGCGCAGAGCGGCGGCGATGCACACCACGCCGTCGAGGTTTTGCTCGGTGATGAAGGTTCGCCACTGCTTGGGCAGGTCCAGTTCGTCCTGCGGCGTGACCACCGCGTCGGACGCGTTGTGGACGCCGTCCTGATAGAAAAACAGCCGGACAATCTCATGTCCGCCGGCCAGTGCGGCTTGGGCGAACAGCAGGGCGCGGCGCGAGGAGGGCGCATGGGCGGCGGAAAACAGCGCAATGGCGAACTTCATGACGGACTCGATCAGCAAAACTGCGGCCATGATAAAGCTTTCTCGGCGGGGCGGCGAAGTCGATGTTTCCCGTGTCCGTCCTGATGCGATCAGGTGTCTGTCAGCGCGGCATGTAGCCCAACTGCCAGCGCCGCGGAATTTTCAGGGTCAGCAGCCCCAGAACGCCAGCGAACAGACCGCTGACCAGCATCGCCCGTAATCCCATATGATGCTCCAGCACCGCACCCAGAATGGCCCCGATCAACATCCCGCTCCACGGCACCAGTTGCACCCGCCAACCACTTCGCCGTTCGCCGAGCACCCAGCGGCCCAATCCACGACCGAATCGGGACAAGGCGCCGGTGACATACGTCAGCCCGACCGGCAGACCGTTTACTTCTTCCACCGCCGCGTTGAGCATGCCCATCGCAATGATCGCCGCCAACAGGGCCGGCAGTTGAGTGTCAAAGGGCCAGGCTGCCAAACAGAGCAGAGCGGCGATGGACAACAACAGGGGCAGCGCCCGCCGTCCACCCAGTCGGCTGACTACAACCCCGAGGGCATTACCGACAATGAACGTCGCGACGAGCAGGATCAGCCTTATTGTCAGTCCGTTGTCGCCATCGCTGATCGCCACGGCCAGCCGCGTGGTGTTGCCGCTCATGAAGGAAACGAAATCGCCGCTGGCCATGAAGCCGATGGCGTCGGTCATGCCGGCCAGTACCGACAGGCTGGCAACCAGCGCCAGGCCCACACGGCCGCGCCATTTCTGTATGTGAAGATGTCCGGGGCTGGCGCGGTGGGTCGAGGTCGAAGGCAGCATCGATAAAGCGTCCTTGAGCAGGGGTTACGGTTCTATGCCATACAGATCGCAGTATTCCAGCCAATCCATGCCGGCCATTTCCGCGACTTCGCGATGCACATCCAGGCGTTGCGCCTGATACTCCTCGGGCGTCGCGGCAGTCAGTTGCAGCGTCAGCTCCCAGGCAAACAACCCCTGGCTTTCAGCCTCCGCCTCGAAGGCTTCGTGCAGGCGTTCTTCGCGGTACTGCGCCGGGGTTTCACCCTTGGCCTGGGCCAAGAGCGGGTTGAGGTGATCGAGGGCTTCGCGCAGTTCGGGGCGTGCATCGAGAAACAGTTTCAAGGCCTGTTCGTGTCGCTGGTCAGTAGGCGCCATGGGCTTTCCTTGTAAGGCTGATGACCGCTAATGTGCCGCAGCGACCGGCATGTGTCGCGTTTTAAATGCAGTAAAGCAGAACGATTTTTCCGCCTGCGATGATACAGTCCGCTTTTTTCCGAATGAGCGAATGCAATGCGAATGCTGATGGTGGCACTGGCGGCAACCCTGCTGGCCGGTTGCGCGGGTTCGGCGATGGAAGACGCCCGCACGCAAACCCCTTACAAGATCCTGAGCTCGGAGAAGCCCGAAAAAGACGTGGCCCGATGCGTTCAGTTCGCCTGGCAGGACGAAGCGGTGTTCGGTGTGGACGCGGCGGCGTATCTGCAACCGGGCAAGAAGGGCGGTTCGACGGTCTATACGCGCTCGGCGGAGTCGTTTGTCGACTTGAGCACGGATGCGTCCGGCACCGTGCTGAATTACTACGCGCAGAAGGATGATTTTGTGGCCAAGCGCCGCTTGGCAGCGCTGGCGACCTGTCTATAACGGGCGGCTAATGCGTTGAAATTTGCGACCCTCGCCAGCCTGCGGGCGAGGGTCGCTGTTCAATCAATCAGCCGCTTCTGGAAGAAATGCCGCTTGTGCCCCAGCGGATAATCCACAATCTCGCCACACTCGGTATACCCCAGTTTTTTGTAGAACCCGGGCGCCTGAAAATCAAAGGTATCGAGCCAGATCCCCACGCAGTCTTTTTCTCGGGCGAACTCCTCGACCATGTTCATCAGCTTCGAGCCGATGCCCTGTCCCCGGCCTTGTTCCGGCACCGCCAGTAACTCGATAAACAACCACCGATAGAATGTGTGCCCATAAAGGCCACCGAGGATTGCGTCGTTGTCGTCGCGCACCAGCAGCGCGACCGGTTCGTACAGCGAAGGCCCGGCTTTGGCGATGTTATGGGCACGCAGGGGCGCCAGGATGGCTGCGCGCTGTTCTTCGGTGGGGTCCTGCGACAGCTCGATCCGCAACGTCATGTTGTCTTCCTTGTAGTAATGAATCGGCAGCCTATCGCGCCGCAGCCGATTGAAGCAATCGCTTGGAACCGTCGCTCCTGCGCCGGGGTCTAGCCCTTCAGGGCGTTCATCCGGAACGCGTTTGCCTGGGAGATTCCATGAACATTTTCGAAGCCCTGCGTGAAAGTCACGACCGTCAACGCGCCTACGCGAAATCTTTGATCAAGACCAGTGGCGATACCCCGGAAAGGGTCGAGGCCTACAAGCAGTTGAAGGCTGAGCTGCAAGCCCATGAAACGGCTGAAGAGCGCCATTTCTATATTCCGCTGATGGAGTACGACAACGGTATCGACCTCAGCCGCCATGCCATCGCAGAACACCATGAAATGGACGAAATGATGGAAGAGCTCGACGAAACCGAGATGTCCAGTCCGGCCTGGCTGGCCACGGCGAAAAGGCTCTCGGAGAAAGTCCATCATCATTTGCAGGAAGAAGAGCAAAAGTTCTTCCAGATGGCCGGCAAGCTGCTCGACGACAAGCAAAAGGAACAGTTGGCCGGGCAGTATGAAAAGGAGTTCAAGGCTCAGCTTTCCTGAGCCGGTAAATGCAGGTTTTTGTAATGACGCGGTGTAGTCTTTTTGCCATGTGTTGGGTGAGCGTCGTCGTAGTGAGCTGTATTTATATACAGTGTTTTCGGCGTTTTTGGCGTTTCACCGAGCCCGACTGCGACAAAACCGCCGGTGGACAAAAAATCCCCCTCCGTTAGCTTGAAGGCCTCTCCTCGGACAGGAGAGTTCTTAAATCAACGGAGTGAAAAACATGAACCAACCACAAGCTCAAACCCAACTGCGACACGGTCGCGTCATCTCCCCTGCAAGCCGCGGTGCGGTGGCCATCGAGCAAGGATTGCTCGGTGGCTGGCAGGTCAACGAAATGGAAGGTGGCAAGAACTTTCCGGCGCTGGCAGCCGGCCCGTTCCCCGCGCCGTTCGAAAGCGACAATCCGAGCGTCGTACCGCCGGCTGACGGCTATATTCTCAGTGGCGGCAAGAACGATGCACGTGACTGCGTGAACTTCACTGCAGAAGAAATGAGCAAGAAACTCGGGCGTCCGTTCTCCTGGCCGCTGCTCAATGTCACTCCCGGCCAGACCCTTGAGGTCAAGTGGGAGTACACCGCCCCGCACACCACCCGCGGTTACCGCTGGCTGATCACCAAGGATGGCTGGGACCCGAAGCAACGCATCACCCGAGCGCAACTGGAGGCGCAACCGTTCGCCGAGGATTTCTATCCGCAAGTGCCGTACTACAGTCATGCGGCGGAATTGAAAGCCAAGGTCAATCACGCGGTGAAACTGCCGGACAACAAGCAAGGGCATCACGTCATCGTCCTGATGTGGATCGTCGCCAACACCGGCAACGCCTTCTATCAGGCCTTCGATGTGGACTTCAAATAAGCCCGCAACGTCAAACTCACACGTTCTGAAGGATTAGAACATGTCAAACATCGACTTTACCCTATTGAAAAGCCAGGCGAGCGACGCCGCGTCGCTGATGCCGAGCATCGCCGGCAAGAAGATCCTCATGGGCTTCTGGCACAACTGGCCGGCCGGCCCGAGCGATGGTTACCAGCGCGGCCAGTTCGCCAACATTGCCCTGGAAAACGTGCCGAAGGAATACAACGTGGTCGCGGTGGCCTTCATGAAGGGCAGCGGGATTCCGACCTTCAAGCCGTTCAACGTTTCCGATGCCGAGTTCCGCCGTCAGGTTGGCGTGCTCAACAGTCAGGGACGGGCCGTGCTGATCTCACTGGGCGGTGCCGATGCGCACATCGAATTGCGCGCCGGTCAGGAGCAACCGCTGGCCAACGAAATCATCCGTCTGGTGGAAACCTACGGCTTCGATGGCCTGGACATCGATCTTGAACAGAGTGCGATTGATTTCGCCGCCAACAAGACCGTCCTGCCCGCTGCGCTGAAACTGGTCAAGGATCACTACGCCGGCCAGGGCAAGCATTTCATCATCAGCATGGCACCGGAATTCCCGTACCTGACCACCTCCGGCAAATACATCGGTTATCTGCAGGCGCTGGAAGGCTATTACGACTTCATCGCGCCGCAGTTCTACAACCAGGGTGGCGACGGGGTCTGGGTGCCGGAGGCCAACAACGGCAACGGGGCGTGGATCGCCCAGAACAACGACGCGATGAAAGAAGACTTCCTCTATTACCTGACCGAGAGCCTGGTCACCGGCACTCGCGGTTTTACGAAGATCCCGGCGGACAAATTCGTCATCGGCCTGCCATCCAACGTCGATGCCGCCGCCACCGGTTACGTGATCGACAAGAGCGTGGTCGGCAACGCGATGAAACGCCTGGCCATCAAAGGGCATCCGATCAAGGGCCTGATGACGTGGTCGGTGAATTGGGACAACGGCACCAGCAAGGACCGCGTGCCGTACAACTGGGAGTTCAGTCGGCGTTATGGACCACTGATTCACGGGGTGCCTGCAGCGGTGCAGGGTGCTGATGCTGCGACGGTGAACGTGGCTCATCAGTAGTCAACGAAGGAAAAGCCCGGTAGCGCTGCCGGGTTTTTTTTCGTCGGCGGTTCGCAGCATTTCACCTACCATGGCCTTCTTCCGATGACAAAAAAGGATCAGGCGTCATGTCCAACACAGCCGAGCGGGTCAACATCGTCGATACCCAGGTGTTGTCCCACGACTGGTATCTGCTGAAAAAAATCACCTTCGACTATCGCCGTAACAACGGTGACTGGCAGCGCCAGACCCGCGAGGTCTACGACCGTGGCAATGGCGCGGCAATTCTGCTGTTCAACCGCGAGCAACGCACCGTGGTGCTGACCCGGCAGTTCCGCCTGCCGGTATTCGTCAACGGTCACGACGGTTTGCTGATTGAAGTGGCGGCCGGACTGCTCGAAGGCGCGGCGCCGGAGCAGCGCATCCGCGACGAGGCCGAGGAGGAAACCGGTTATCGCGTGCATGACGTGAAGAAGGTGTTCGAGGCTTACATGAGTCCGGGCTCGGTGACCGAGAAGTTGCACTTTTTCATTGCCGAGTACGATGCTTCGTCAAAGGTCAGTGAAGGGGGCGGTCTGGAAGAGGAAACAGAAGAACTTGAAGTGCTGGAGTGGCGTTTCGACGACGCGCTGGCGGCGTTCCAGCGGGGTGAAATCTGCGATGCCAAGACCATCATGCTGCTGCAGTATGCGGCGATGAATAACCTGTTTGGCGGTTAAAACAGATCGCCGGTTTTACCGATGTCCGACCACTGGCCACCCTCCAGAGTCAGCAAGCGCTCCTTGGCTTCCAGGCCTCCGGCAAACCCGGTCAGTTTTCCTGAGGCGCCGATGACTCGATGGCACGGCGCGATGATCGAAATCGGATTGCGCCCGTTCGCCGCGCCAACGGCACGCACCGCGCTCGGGTGGCCGATCTGTTCGGCGATCTGGCTGTAGGTCCGGGTTTCGCCAAACGGAATGGTCAGTAGCGCGGCCCAGACTTTTTTCTGGAACTCGGTGCCGGCAAAGTCCAGCTCCAGGTCGAACGCGTTTCGCGTTCCTGCAAAATATTCTTCCAGCTGTCGCGCGGTTTTCATCAATACCGGGTGGTCCGGTGCCTCGCTCATTGGCCCGAGGCGTACTCGGTTCGGTTTGTCGTTTTCCCAGAGGATGGCGGCCAGACGGGAGCCGTTCGCGACCAGCTTCAACTCGCCGACGGGCGAGGGCAGGGTGATGAACGTGTAGGTCATGGGCAGAACTCCGGGGCGGGGGTGAAAACTGCGCCCAGCATACTGCCGGATCGGGGAGGCGCAAACCGCAATCACGACCATACTGGCTGATGCTCTTGAAGCGCTTTCCTACCTTATAAAAAGAAGAGACCGACTCATGAAGTACGAACCTTTTGCCAAATCGCTGATGGCGACCTCATTGGCGCTCAGTTGCCTGATGGCGCACGCCGCCTCGGTTGCTCCGGTCGCCGCCGAAAACGGCATGGTGGTCACCGCCCAGCACCTGGCCACTCACGTGGGCGTCGACGTATTGAAAAGTGGTGGCAACGCGGTGGATGCGGCGGTCGCCGTGGGTTATGCACTGGCGGTGGTTTACCCGGCGGCGGGCAACCTCGGTGGTGGTGGTTTCATGACCATTCAACTGGCGGACGGACGCAAGACCTTCCTCGACTTCCGCGAAAAAGCCCCGCTGGCCGCAACGGCCAACATGTACCTCGACAAGGACGGCAACGTCATTCCGGACCTGAGTACCCGTGGCCACCTCGCGGTGGGCGTTCCGGGCACAGTGTCCGGCATGGAGCTGGCGCTGAGCAAGTACGGCACCAAACCACGCAAGGAGATGATTGCCCCGGCCATCAAGCTGGCCGAAGAAGGCTTTGCGCTGGAACAGGGCGATGTCGAATTGCTGGAATATGCCACCGATGTGTTCAAGAAGGACATCAAGGATTCCGGCGCCATCTTTTTGAGCAACGGCGAGCCGATGCAGGTCGGGCAGAAACTGGTGCAGAAGGATCTGGGCAAAACCCTGCGCACCATTTCCGAAAAAGGCGCCGACGGTTTCTACAAAGGCTGGGTGGCCGACGCCATCGTCACGTCCAGTCAGGCCAACAAGGGCATCATCACCCAGGCCGACCTCGACAAATACAAGACCCGCGAGCTGGCCCCGGTGGAGTGCGACTATCGCGGTTATCACGTGGTATCGGCACCGCCACCAAGCTCCGGCGGCGTCGTGATCTGCCAGATCATGAACATTCTCGAAGGCTATCCGATGAAGGATCTGGGCTTCCATTCGGCCCAGGGCATGCACTACCAGATCGAGGCGATGCGTCACGCATACGTGGATCGCAACAGTTATCTGGGCGACCCGGATTTCGTGAAAAACCCGATCGAACACCTGCTGGACAAGAACTACGCGACCAAGCTGCGTGACGCGATCCAGCCGCAGAAGGCCGGTGTGTCGGCTGAACTCAAACCCGGCGTCGCGCCCCATGAAGGCAGCAACACCACGCACTATTCGATCGTCGACAAATGGGGCAACGCGGTCTCGGTCACCTACACCCTCAACGACTGGTTCGGCGCGGGCGTGATGGCGAGCAAGACCGGGGTGATCCTCAACGATGAAATGGACGACTTCACCTCCAAGGTCGGCGTGCCGAACATGTACGGCCTGGTGCAGGGCGAGGCCAACGCCATTGCTCCGGGCAAGGCGCCGCTGTCCTCGATGAGCCCGACCATTGTCACCAAGGACGGCAAAGTGGTGATGGTGGTCGGCACGCCGGGCGGCAGTCGCATCATCACCGCGACCCTGCTGACCATGCTCAACGTCATCGACTACGGTATGGGCCTGCAGGAAGCGGTCGACGCGCCGCGTTTCCACCAGCAGTGGATGCCGGAGGAAACCAACCTCGAAGACTTCGCCGCCAGCCCCGACACGAAGAAAATTCTCGAGAGCTGGGGCCACAAGTTTGCGGGGCCGCAGGACCCGAACCACATCGCCGCGATCCTGGTCGGTGCACCGTCGCTGGGAGGCAAACCGGTCGGCAAGAACCGCTTCTACGGCGCCAACGATCCACGGCGCAACACTGGGTTGTCATTGGGTTACTGAGCGGAGTAAAAAGGGGGCGGGCACAGGTCCGCCCCTGTCTCAAGGACCGATCAAGGAAGGCTTACCATGACCACCGCATTGCTGATCATCGATGTCCAGCACGCCCTGTGCGCGGGCGAATACGAGTGCCACGACGCCAATCGGGTAATCGACACCATCAACGGCCTCAGCGCCCGCGCGCGTCAATCGGGTGTGCCAGTGGTGCTGATTCAGCACAACGAAAAGGACAGCCCGTTTGCTCATGGTGCCGAAGGCTGGCAATTGGCTGAAGGCTTGAACACCGCACCTGGCGATCTGCGCGTCGACAAGACCGCCAACGACTCGTTCTACCAGACCAACCTGCAGAAACTGATCCCCCGAGAAGACTTCGACCGCCTGGTGATCTGCGGCATGCAAACCGATTACTGCGTCAATGCCACCGTGCGTCAGGCCCATCAACTGGGCTACGACGTGGAACTGGCGGCCGACGCCCACACCACCGTCGACAACGGCAACATGAGCGCCGAAGACATCATCGCCGAACACAACAAGGACTGGGCGCACCTGACCGGTTCCGTGGCGCGGATCGATGTGAAGCCGGCGGCTGAAATCAGATTCTGAGTCGTTCTCGCACAAGCGCCCGGTTGTCCGCCAGCAACCGGTGAAAAATCAGAGCATCGATAGCCCGGGCCCGGCATACTGCCGCCGCCTCAGGAATGGAATCTGTCGATGCTCGCTTTCAATTTCCGTCACGCCTTGCTGCTGACGTCGCTCGTATTTGCTACTGCCTCCCACGCTGCCAGTTTCGACTGTGCTGGGGCTTCCAGCCCGGTTGAAAAAGCCGTTTGCGCGGATCCGAATATCTCAAGTCTTGATGAGAAGCTTGGGGTGCTTTGGCGGACAACGTTGGTGCAGGTGGCTGACCCGCAAGCGCTCAAGGCTGATCAAAGAGCATGGTTGAAGAACCGCAGCCTTTGTGGCGCTGAACCGGCGTGCTTGCATCGTGAATATCTGATGCGCCTGACTGAGCTGAAATATGCGACCAGAACGTTTTCATGGGATGCCACATGGCAGTTGATTCCTCACGGGGTGAACTCGGCATCCGAAGTGATCATCAAGCGTCAAGACGCCACACACATCCGCTTTGGGATTTCAGCACAGGAGGGCGCCAACTCTGGTGAATTGGAAGGTATTGCTGTGTTGAACGGTGGTGAAGCCCGTTTCGAAGAGGGTAGTTGCACGCTTGTTTTTCGAGCGATCAATGGTGTACTGGACGTCACGCAGAATGGCGATGACGTTGATTGCGGTGCCGGTATGGGGGTCTTTTATTCAGGTCGTTATGTGGCGTCTGAAAAACCACTATCGATGAATTACAACCTGTTGAGCCTTGGACTTGCTCGTACGCAGCAAGAGGATCAGGCGATGCATAAACTGCTCAAGGGTGATTATCAGAAACTGGTGGACCGTACGAGTACGATGACCGTCGGCGACCCGGCGGTTGATGTGCCTGATGCAGAGGTCATCGAGATGTGGGTACGTGGGCTGGGCAATATGAACGCGGCCATTCTGATGCGTGCGGCCAGTAACCGTTTCTGGGTGCTGATGTTGGTGCCTGAAAAAGAGGGCCATGCGCGAGCCCGTTACTACACCAATGTACCGGAATGGAAAAAGCGCCTGCCTGCTCAGTTCCAGGCATGGTACGAGCGGATGGAAGGCGACCGCACGCTTCCGCTGGATTTCATGCACTGACGCTTCAGGTCGCAAACAGCACGTCACGGATTTCCCCCTTCCGTGGAGCCACGACCCCCTCCAGCACCAGCCGTGTAATCGTCTGCGCCGCCACCGCATAATCCTCATCCTGCGGCACCTCCCGCCCGGTGATGCGCCCCATCTGCCAGCCGATGTTGGTGTAGGTGCGCGTCGCCGACCAGATAAACAGCATCAAATGCTCTGGGTCGACCGGCGCCAGCAGCCCCCGGTCGATCCAGCTGCGCAGGCATTCGACATTGCGCCGGGCTTCGCCATACAGCAGATCGCGGCATTCTTCGGGCAACTGTCGGCCGCCAAGCAGCAACTCGCCGCTGAATACTTTGGCGATCGCCGGGTGCTCGCGGGCGATGCGGATGCGGGCGGCGACGTAGGCGCGCAGGCCGATCAACGGGTCATCACTTTCGCGCAGCACCGCCGAAGCTTCCAGCAACGGTTCGACGAAGCCGAGCAGCACTTTGCCGTAGAGGTTTTCCTTGCTCTGGAAGTAGTAATACAGGTTGGCCTTGGGCACACCGGCGCGGGCGGCGATGTCGCGCGTCTGGGTTGCGTCGAAACCTTTGGCGGCGAATTCTTCACTGGCGGCGGTCAGGATCAGTTGCTGGTTGCGTTCGCGGATGCTGCTCATGGACGGCATTGAGGGTCTGGCCATTTCGGGTTCGCAATATACAAAACTATATAGCGAGTGGGCCAGCAAACTCGTTTGTCAGCGCTATGCTGGTTTCAATTTCAATAACGTCAGGAAAAGGCCAATGACTCTCCGGGCCCTGCGCGCCACGACGATTCACCTCGACGCGGTGGCGAAGCTGTTCGACGCCTATCGCGGCTTTTATGGCCAGCCGTCGAACCTTGAGCAATCGCGAGCCTTTATTGCCGAGCGCATGGCCGGCAATGAATCGGCAATTTTTCTGGTTGAGGATGAAAGCGGTGAGGCGCTCGGATTCGTCCAGCTGTATCCGACGTTTTCCTCGATTGATGCCCATCGCACGTGGTTGCTCAGCGATCTGTTCACCACGCCGGCCGCCCGTGGTCGTGGAGTCGCACGATTGCTGATGAATACCGCCCGCGACTACACCGTCGAAACCGGCGCCAAGGGACTGGTGCTGGAAACCGCCACCGACAATGTCACCGCCCAGGGTTTGTACGAATCACTCGGCTGGGTGCGCGATACGGGCTATTACACGTATACCCTCGATTTGCGCCAAAGCTGAATCGGCGCGAACTTTTTCACGGTTTTCCCGAATCAGGTCTTTTCCCGAACGTAGACGATCACTAGAATCCGCCCCGGCGCTCCGCAATGGAGGCTCTTTGATATCACTTTTAGGGAAGACGTCATGCAATTCGGGAAAATCCTGGCGCTGGGTCTGGTGCTCACGCTGGGCGGCTGTGCCAGCTTCACCAAAGACGAAGTGGCCCCGGTCACGCTGCCATCGATGGCCAGCTATGCCAACAAACCAAACGTCTATGTGGATTTCGACTTTTATCAGGGCGAGCCGAAAAGCGCTTCCGCCGTGGAAATGCCACAAGCTCGGGACATGCTCAAACCGCAATTGCAAACTGTCCTGAAGGATTCCGGTTTGTTTGGTCGTGTGACCTTCGACCAGTTCGAGAAGCAGCCAGGTGACTACAGCCTGCGCCTGAAAATGTACAACCATCCACCGAATGGCGGTCAACTGGTGCTGGCGTTCATCAGCGGTCTGAGCATGACGATCATCCCGGCCTACGCCACCGACCAGTACACCATGAGCCTGGAAACCCTCGACCAGCAAGGCCAGCCGTTGTCCACCGCCAGCAACCATGATGCGGTCGGCACCTGGATGGGTATCTGGTTCCTCCCGCTGGCGTTCAATACGCCAAAAGCAGCGGTGACCGATACGTTCACTCGGCAGGTCAACGCGTTGCTCAAGGAATGGGCCGACAGCAATCGCCCGAAGTATTCGGGCATCTGACTCACTCCAGCGAGTGGGCAAAAAAAGAGCCGCAATCGCGGCTCTCTTTTTTTGCCCTTACTTCAGGGCCTGAATGAACTGTGGATCGCTGTACAGATTCTTCAGCAAGTCCTGCAGCATCGGGTTGTAGGCGTTGGTCGCGTTGGGGATCGCGATAAAGCCGAAAAAGCTGCTGTTCCACTGATGGCTGACATCTTTGGTGGCGTCGTACACCACATCGTTGCCATTGCGCAGAGTGAAGCGCGCGGCGATGGTGCCATCACCGGTACCCATGCCGGCGTTCAACTGGTTTTTCACCACCAGCACTTGCAGATGACGCGACGCCTGCGGATCGAGCAGACCGGCCTTGCGCAACTCTTCGGTGATCGCGTCCTGGATATGCGCCGGGATGCTGCCGGTCGGCGACTTGATCGGGTTGGCGCGGACCATCAATGAGCCTTCGCCCGATTCAGCGGTGACCTGTGGATTGCTGATCGCGTGCAGCGGCGGGGTTTGCTTGAGCTTCTGAACGTTGTCGAAGCTTGGCTCGTAACGGGCCATGGTCATGCCACAGCCTTGCAGGAGCAGAGCAAACAGCGGGATCAACAACAGCGATTTTTTCACGGCAGTTCCTTGCGCGTAGAAGAGGGGGGGCGAATTATGGGCAGAGTGCCATCATTGGGCAACTCTGTTTGCCGTCCCTCATTCACGTTGCTGCAACAAGCCCTCGATCTGCGCCAGCTCCCAGGTACTCAACAGACTAATCGGGTCGGTGCCGAAGCGCTGCCGGGTGTCGAGCGTCCACTCGCGACCGTCCGGGCAAAGACATTGAGCGCAGTGATGCAGGCGCTGGCCGTCGAAGTCCAACCGCAAGTTCCAACCTTCGATATCGACTGAAACCTGACCGGTTCGCATGCCTGTCACTCGCAAGCCACACACGCCCAGCGCGGCATCACGCAAGCGCTGGCACACTTCGCGGCTGGTCAATTCGCTCGGCATTCGGGACTCCACTGGCAAAAACTGCGCGCCAGCATAGAGCGTGCGCTGGCTGTTGTCAGTGATGACTGGCCCACGCCGGGGCATTTGCGTAACATCCGCAACCCTCCTTTTTCTGTGTAAATCAGTGGCCGCGCCCGTCGGCCGCTCTGTCAGGTAAGCCATGAAACCGATTCGTCTGCGCGCCGATGTCCTGGCCGGACTCACCACCTCGTTTGCCCTGTTGCCCGAATGCATTGCGTTTGCGCTGGTGGCCCACCTCAATCCGCTGATGGGCCTGTACGGCGCTTTCATTATTTGCACGTTGACTGCGCTGTTCGGTGGCCGGCCGGGCATGGTCTCCGGGGCGGCCGGATCGATGGCGGTGGTAATCGTCGCGCTGGTGGTGCAGCACGGCGTGCAGTATCTGTTGGCGACGGTATTGCTCGGCGGCTTGATCATGATGGCGTTCGGGCTGTTGCGGCTGGGCAAACTGGTGCGCATGGTGCCGCACCCGGTGATGCTCGGGTTCGTCAACGGTCTGGCGATCATCATTGCGCTGGCGCAACTGGAGCATTTCAAGAGCGGCGAGCAGTGGCTCAGCGGCACGCCGTTGTACCTGATGACCGGGCTGGTGCTGCTGACCATGGCCATCGTCTACATCCTGCCGCGCCTGACCCGTTCGGTGCCGCCGGCGTTGGTGGCGATCCTCGGCGTCGGTTTGCTGGTTTACCTGCTCGGCCTGCCAACCCGCACCCTCGGCGACATGGCGCACATCGCCGGCGGTCTGCCGAAGTTTGCGCTACCGGACATCCCTTGGAATCTCGACACCCTGCGCATCGTCGCCCCCTACGCGATTCTGATGGCGCTGGTCGGCCTGCTGGAAACCCTGCTGACCCTCAACCTTACCGACGAAATCACCGAAACCCGTGGCTTTCCGGATCGCGAATGCGTGGCGCTGGGCGCGGCAAACGTGGTCTCCGGTGCATTCGGCGGCATGGGCGGTTGCGCGATGATCGGCCAGACCGTGATCAACCTCAGCTCCGGCGGGCGCGGACGGTTGTCCGGCGTGGTGGCGGGTGTGTTGATCCTGCTGTTCATTCTGTTTCTGTCGCCGCTGATCGAGCGGATTCCGCTGGCGGCGCTGGTGGGGGTGATGTTCGTGGTGTCGCAACAGACGTTTGCCTGGGCTTCGTTGCGGGTGCTGAACAAAGTGCCGCTCAACGATGTGCTGGTGATCATCGCGGTAACGACCATCACGGTGTTTACCGATCTGGCCACGGCCGTGCTGTGCGGGATCATCATTGCCGCGCTGAATTTTGCCTGGCAGCAGGCGCGCGAGCTCTACGCCGATGAACATCTGGAAGCGGACGGCAGCAAACTGTATCGCCTGCACGGCACGCTGTTTTTTGCCTCGACCACGCCGTTTCTCAATCAGTTCGACCCGGCCAGTGATCCGCAAAGGGTGACGCTGGATTGCCGGCACCTGAGCTTTGTCGATTACTCGGCCATCGCCGCGCTGAAAACCTTGCGTGAACGCTACGCCAAGGCGGGCAAGCAGTTGCAGGTGTTTCACCTGTCCGAGCGCTGCAAGAAGTTGTTGAAACGCGCCGGGGTCGATCACGACTGAGATCGACCCCGGTGACTGATCAGGCATCGATGGCAGGGAAATCGATGTCGGTCAGTGCCACGTTGTTCAGGTAGTTGGTGAGGGTTTGCGCGGCGACGATGGCGATCACTTCGATGATCTTCTTGTCGTCGATACCGGCAGCTCGGGCGGCGGCAATCTGTTCATCGCTCAGATGTCCGCGGGTTTCGGTCAGTTGATGGGCGAGGGTGGCGAAAGCATTCAGTCGACCGTGACGCGCTTCGACGATTTCTTCTGCTGCCAGCCCGGCCTTGCTGGCGAACAGGGTGTGCGCCGCCAGGCAATAGTCGCAACCGTTGACCTGTGAGGTGGCCAGGTACACCGCCTCTTTTTCCTTGGCGCTCAGGGATGTCTTGCCCAAGGTTGCCGAGATTTGCACGTAGGCATCCAGCGCGACAGGTGCGACGGCCAAGGTCTTGAACAGGTTGGGCAGGAAGCCGATTTTTTTCTGCACGCCTTCAAGCACTGGGCGAGTGGCGTCGGTGGCGGTTTCGAGGCTGAGAGGTGCGATGCGGCTCATGGTGATTCTCCGAAAGTCCGGTGCGAAGTGCGCCGGGGATGGAGTGAATACTACGGAGCGCGGCTGGTGCTTTGGGTGCAAATCGTCGAGGATATGCGACAGATCGTCCAAATCTGTCGATGCGAGTATGAGTTATGGATCGCCTTTCCACGTTGCTCAGCCATTTCGGCGTCAATGCCGGCACCTTTCACAGCGGCACGTTCTGCGGGGTGAGCGCCTACGGCGGCGATCAGGTGTGCGGGCATGTGCACCTGTTGCAGGCGGGGGAATTGTTGCTCAAGCCGGGCAATGATCCTGAACTCTCGCTCAATGAACCGACCCTGATCTTTTTCCCTCGCCCCATGGCCCATCGCTTGTTCGCCAACGAAGCCATGGGCACGCAACTGGTGTGCGCTTCGCTGACATTTGACGGCGGTGCGGGCAATGCCCTCGCGGCGGCACTGCCGGATTATCTGGTGCTGAAACTCGCCGATCTGCCGGAAATGGCCAACACCCTGGAGTGGCTGTTCAAGGAGGCTTTCGACGGCCACTGCGGGCGAGAAGCGGTGATGGACCGGTTGTTCGAATTGCTGGTGATTCTGCTACTGCGCCACCTCATCAGCAGTCGAAACCAGCAGCCGGGGATGATGGCGGGGCTGGCCGATCCGAAGATTTCCCGAGCCTTGAACCTGATGCACGAGCAGCCGGCCAAGGCCTGGAGCGTCGCCGAACTGGCAAGCGCGGCCAATCTGTCCCGCGCCGGTTTTGCCGAACATTTCCGGCGGGTGGTGGGGCAGACGCCGGTGGATTATCTGGTGAACTGGCGGATCAGCCTCGCGCAAAAACGCCTGCGCGAGGGACGGCCGATCGCCCTGATCGCCGAAGAGGTCGGCTATGAAAGTCCGTCGGCGCTGGCCCGGGCGTTCCGGCGCAAGACCGGGCTCAGCCCGCGAGAATGGAAATCCGGCGCGAGCTGAAAACTATTTGGCGAATTTCTTCGCCCCGGCCACGCACAGGATCACCCCCAGCGTGACCACCAGCATGCCCACGCTGACGTGCTCGTGGAGCAAGGTCGCGGCCAGTGCCAGGCCGAAAAACGGCTGCAGCAATTGCAACTGTCCGACCGCCGCAATCCCGCCCTGAGCCAGCCCGCGATACCAGAACACGAAACCGATCAGCATGCTGAACAGAGAAACGTACGCCAGACACAGCCATGCCGACACGCTGATACCGCTGAACGAAGCGGGCGCCAGCCACACACTCAGCACGGCCATCACCGGCAACGACAGCACCAGCGCCCAGCAAATCACCTGCCAGCCGCCGAGAGTGCGCGACAGTTTGGCGCCTTCGGCGTAACCGAGACCGCAGGCGAGAATTGCCGCCAACATCAGCAGATCCCCGGTAGGCGAAGCGGTCAGGCCTTGCGAGATCGCGAAGCCGACCACCAGCGAACTGCCCAGCACCGAAAAAATCCAGAACACCGGACGCGGCCGCTCACCGCCGCGCAGCACGCCGAAAATCGCCGTCGCCAGTGGCAGCAATCCTACGAACACAATCGAATGCGCCGACGTCACGTATTGCAGCGCCAAAGCCGTCAACAACGGGAAACCCACAACCACGCCCAACGCAACGATCAGCAATGACAACCACTGATCCTGCCCCGGACGTCGCTCGCGAAACAGCCACAACAGGCACAACGCCAGGGCGCCGGCGATGGTCGCGCGGATGACGGTGAGAAAAACCGGGTCGAACTCCAGCACCGCCAGCCGCGTGGCGGGCAACGAGCCGCTGAAGATCACGACGCCGATGAAGCCATTGATCCAGCCGCTGGTTTTTTCCAGGGCCGGGGTGCCGAGGTGGGAGGTTCGTTCCATGGATGTGGCGCTCAGAGATGGGTTGCGTCGAATCGATCCTAGGGCTGAGAATCAAGACAATCAAAAAATTGTCATGGATACAGCCCGATATGCCGCGCTCCCGCTACAAGACCCTGGTCGACACCTTTGCGGCTGACATCCGCGCCGGCCGCCTGTTGCCCGGCACGCGTTTGCCGACTCACCGGCAATTGGCAGCCAGCGAAGGGCTGGCGCTGGTCACGGCCTCGCGGGTGTACGCCGAGCTTGAAGGGATGGGGCTGGTCAGCGGCGAAGCCGGGCGCGGCACGTTCGTGCGGGAAACGTCGTTGTTGCCAGGGCAGGGCATCGACCAGAAAGACGTCGCGGTGGGCATGATCGACCTCAACTTCAACTACCCGTCATTGCCGGGGCAGGCCGAGTTGCTGCGCACCGCGTTGCGGCAGCTGGCGCTGTCCGGCGACCTCGAAGCGCTGCTGCGCTACCAGCCCCACGCCGGTCGCCACCATGAAAGGGCCTCGGTGGCGCGGCATCTGCAAACCCGCGGTTTGAGTGTCGAGGCCGAGCAGGTGCTGATCGTCAACGGCGCGCAGCAAGGGCTGGCGGTGACGCTGATGGCGCTGTTCAAGCCCGGTGATGTGATCGCCGCCGACGCCTTGACCTATTCGGGATTTAAAGTGCTGGCCGAAGCGCTGCACCTGGAAGTGGTGGCGATTCCCGTGACTGAAAGCGGGCCGGATCTGACAGCCCTCGACAAACTTTGCCGCCAACGACCGGTGCGTGCGGTGTACAGCATGCCGACCCTGCACAACCCACTGGGCTGGGTGATGCCTTTGGAACAACGTGAGGATTTGATCGCGATTGCCCGCCGACATGATCTGACGATCATCGAAGATGCGGCCTACGCCTTTCTGGTCGATAACCCGCCACCTCCGTTGGCGGTTCTGGCACCGGAGCGCACGGTCTATGTGTCGGGCCTGTCGAAAAACATCGCCACTGGCCTGCGTGTCGGCTTCATCGCCGCGCCGGTCGAGCGGGTGGCGGCGCTGGAGCGGATTATCCGCGCGACCACCTGGAACACCCCCGGCGTGATGACCGCCATCGCCTGCGGCTGGCTCGACGACGGCACTGTCACCTTGCTCGAAGCGCAAAAACGTAGCGATGCCCAGGCCCGGCAAGCTCTGGCCGCGCAGGTTCTCGAAGACCTCCCCACTGTGGGCCATCCTTCTTCGTATTTCCTTTGGTTGCCACTGCCCGAAGACGTTCGGGCCGACCATATCGTGGTCGAGTTGATGCACGAACAGGTTTCGGTCACCACCGCCGAGCCCTTCACCGTGTCCGCCCATGTCCCCCACGCGATTCGTCTGGCGTTGGGATCGGTGGACATGCTTGTCCTGCGTCAAGCCTTGCTCAAAGTCCGCCACGTCGTGGGCGCCTACCTGTAGCGCAACTGGCCGCGCGCGATTACCCTTGGCGCCGCCGACGATCTGGAAATTCCTGATGAAAAACCCCGCATTAACGTTTGCCCTGATCCTCAACGCAGGCCTGTTCAGCACGCCAACACTGGCTGCCGGTGACGCCGAGGCCGGCGCCAAAATCTTCCCGCGTCTGTGCGGCGGTTGTCATCAAGTCGGCGAATCTGCCCGGCCGGGCTTCGGTCCCGAACTCAACGGTATCATCGGTCGCCCGGCGGGGACGTCGGCGAATTACGTGTACTCCGACGCCATGAAGAACTCCGGCCTGACCTGGGATCGTGAAACGCTGACGAAGTATCTGAAAGATCCGAAAGGCGTGGTGCCGGGCACGCGGATGATCTTCTGGGGACTGAGTGACGAGGAGAAGATTGATAATTTGTTGGCGTATCTTCAGACCTTTTCTCAGCAATGAAGCGTCTGTGCGGGAGCTGCGCGATGCAGTTCCCGTTCACTGTGAAGAACTGCCGGCAGCGATTGCCCGGTTGAAGACCAACACCTGATTCAATTGCAGGTCAGCCGAGTCCGGCCACTTCGGTGAGTGACGTCTGGCAGGCTACGCGATTACGACCCGCGGCTTTCGCCTGATACAACTGTTGATCAGCACGTTTGAGCAGTGCTGTCGGAGCATTGTCGGCCGGGTCGGCCAGGCCGACACCGATGCTGACCGTCACCGGGCCGACCGCTGGAAAGTCCGCCTCGGCAATCGCTGATCGAATCTTCTCGGCGACGATATCGGGCGTATCGGGCTTGGCGATTTCCGGCAGCAGTACCGCAAATTCTTCGCCTCCGTAACGGGCGACGAAATCCGTGCTCCGGATGCTGATCTGGATCAGCTGCGCCAATTGCTGCAGTACGTCGTCGCCGGCCGCATGGCCGTGAGTGTCGTTGATGCGCTTGAAGTGATCGGCATCAATCAGAAGCAATGCAAACGGCCGCCCCGTACGACGGAACAGCAGGCTGTATTCGGTGAGTTTTTCGTCGAAGCGGCGGCGGTTGTAGACACCGGTCAAGCCATCGTGGGTGGCCAGGTTCAGCAGCTCGGCGTTGGCCAGGGTCAGGGCCGCCGTGCGTTGGGCGACGGTGGCTTCGAGCGATGCGTTGGTCTCCTGCAGCTCACGCTCCTTGGCGAGCAGCGACTGGGTCATGGCATCGATGGACTGGCCGAGCTGGGCAATTTCCCGCACGGGATGCCGGAGCGGAAAGTACGCACCAGGCTGGTTGTTCTGCACTTTTTGGGCTGAACGCGCGAGGTGCTCGATGGGTCGGCTCAGGTACAGCGCCAGGTAATACGCTACGAGTCCGAATGCCACGGCGGCGAAAACCCCCAGCAACAGCAATTTATAAAGCAGCAGTCGCGCCGGTTGCAGCGCAGTGTCCAGTGGTTGACGCACGGCAATCGACCACGACAGCGCGGTGCCCGTAGGCGTCGGCACAGTCACCTCGCTGGTCAGGTACCCGTTGCCGACGACCCAGCCCGGGGACTTCGGATCCTTGGCCGGCATTTGTTGACCAACCAGCGCTTCCGGGTACAGCACCTTGCCGTCGTGATCGATGATCAGCGCTTCGATATCCGGCTCGGCCCCCTTGTGCGACATCGCTGCCGATTCGACGATGTGCGTGACCCAGCTCCAGTGCGCATGGGCGCCGAGCACACCGATCACCTGGCCATCGGCGTTGCGGATGGGCGCGGCGAAGTCGATGAAGCGCAGTGGCTCGCCGTTGGGCAGACCCGGCAACAGTTTCGCCAACAAAACGGCTTCGTGCGGATCGCCGGTGTATTCCCCGCGCAGACCGGCCTGAAACCATGGGCGCTGTTGCACGACCTGACCGACCAGCAAACCGTTGACTGCCTGATGCACACGCCCCTGAGCGTCGGTCACCCCCATCCACGCATACTCGGAGCGGGCTTCGGTGCGCAGCTGCATCGATTTGAGAATTGCCGGATTGTCCAGATCGCCGCGTTCCAGATGCGGCGCCCGGCTGAGCAGATAGACCTCCAGTTGCCGTTCGCGCAACTGCTCGCCCAGCAGCGTCGCCGCCGACCGCGCGGTACTCAGCAGCGCATTGCCGCTGGCGCGTTTCATTTGTTCAGTGGCGATATCACCGACGTAAAAGCCCACGCTCAATAGCGTCAGCAGAGACAAACCGGCAAACCAAAGGGTCAGGTGGCTACGCAGGCTGGCTTTGAGCATGGGCGAGGTCTGTTTTTATTGAAGTGGCGCCATGGTATGCGACATCGCGGACGGGCCGCCAGCAAGGCGTTTAATGAAAATCTGCCGAGACTGATATCAATGAGCCACTTCGTTCGGTAAAGTGTGCGCCGCCCGAGAGACGGATCCCGGGCGTTTACCCATGGAGTCTCGCAGTGAAATACCTCAGCAAAGTAGTCGCCGCCGCACTGTTCGGTGTGGTTCTGGCAGGTTGCACCGGCACCCCGATGAATACCAGACATTACGACAGCAGCCAATACACTGTGATTGGCCACAGCGAAGCCACCGCCACCGGCCTGATGCTGTTCGGCGTGATCCCGATCCGCCAGAACAGCCGTTTCGTCCGTGCACAGGATGCCGCGATCAAAGCCAAGGGCGGCGATGCCATGATCAACACTCAGATTCAGGAAAACTGGTTCTGGGCATGGGTCCTGAGCGGCTACACCACCAAGGTCTCCGGTGACGTGGTCAAGCTGAAAACCGTGCAATAAGCACCGGTTGGACGTGAAAAAGCCCGGCTGATCAGGCCGGGCTTTTTGTTTGTTCAGCGGTAGAGCGTTTTATTCAGGCGACGCGGCGCTCTTGCAGGCGATCAGCACCACCTTCAGCCACACGGCGTTCTTGCAGACGATCCGCGCCACCTTCGGCAACGCGGCGTTCTTGCAGGCGATCAGCGCCACCTTCAGCAACGCGACGTTCTTGCAGGCGATCCGAGCCACCTTCGGCAACGCGGCGTTCCAGCAGACGATCCGAACCACCCTCAGCCAAGCGACTTTCAATCAACCGATCCGAACCGCCTTCGGCGATCATGGTGTGGGCGGGTTTGGCTGCAAAAGCGTTGACTGCAAGAACCGAGAAAGCGATGCCGAGAAGGATTTGGCGTTTCATGATCGTGTGCTCCAGGGGTGTTGTTTGTTGGGTATGGAGCCGATGTTACGCCGCGGATTTTTTATGAGAACTTCATTGAGCTGATGGTGACTATCGACGCCAGCAATGAATGCCGGAACCCTTGTTCTAGGGCACCAACGGCCGAATGCACAGCTCTCCGGTAGCGCGGGTCAGGGCCAGATCATGCAGCGCATCGCGGGTCAGACCGGCGCGAGCCTTGGCCAGCCACGCCGGGCAGTTCGGGTCGTGGCGGTAGGGCGCGAAGTCGGCGTATTGCTGCAACAGTCGGGTTTGCAATTCATCCAGGCGCGGGCGAATCTGCCTGCCCAGATCCGGGCGCGGCGTGTCCGGCGCGACACCGGCTGCCTGCCACTGTGCGAGCAAACCGTACTGCACCAGTTTGTTGGCCTCCATCTGTGCGGCGATCAACTGCGCGACGTCTTCCGGATCGAGCTTGCGTTCGGCGGCCAGCTTGCGGGCGTTGTCGATGACCTGTGCTTCACGAGGACTGTCCTGGATCGGTTTGCCGCTGTCCCATTTGGTCAGGGCGACGAGGTCGCCGATGTTAAGGCGTTCGTTCAATGTGTTCACCAATCCTTGCACCACCTCTGGCGAGGGGGCGGGAGCGGCGTGGGCAGTCGTCGCCAGAACAGTCAATAAGGTGCAGCTCAGAAGAAACGAGGAACGGCGCATGGGAGGGGTTCACTTCCTGTCGTGATGGGGAGGCTATGCACATTGGTTGAGGTGCAGATTACGAAGTTTTAATGCAAACCGGTACGACCTGAACGGCATTGCATACCTTAGACTCTGTCATCAGCTCCCATCCGAGACGGACCCTCAATGCAAACCCCCGCCCATTCGGCCCTCTGGAAAACCTACCTGCTGTTCCTGGCCCCGATGGTGCTGTCGAACTTCCTGCAATCGATGTCGGGCACGGTCAACAGCATCTACATCGGCCAGATGCTCGGCACGCAGGCGCTGGCGGCGGTGTCCGGCATGTTTCCGATCATCTTTTTCTTTATCGCGCTGGTCATCGGCCTGGGCGCCGGGGCAGGGGTGTTGATCGGTCAGGCGTGGGGTGCGCGTGAGTCGCACATGGTCAAGGCAATTGCCGGGGCGACTTTGCTGCTGGGGGTATTGATCGGGCTGGTGGCGGCGGTGCTGGGCAGCGTGTTTGCGCGTCAGGCCTTGCAGGGTTTGGGCACGCCGGCGGATGTGCTGGATGATGCGGTGGCCTATGCGCGGGTGATGATGTGGACCTTGCCGGTTGTGTTGGTGTACGTGCTGTTCACCCAGTTGTTGCGTGGGGTGAGCGATACGCTGTCGCCGATGCTGGCGCTGCTGCTGTCGACCGTTGTCGGGCTGGCGCTGACACCGGCGTTCATTCGCGGCTGGATCGGCTTGCCGCAACTGGGCATTCAGAGCGCGGCAATTGCGGGTCTGGTCGGTACGCTGACGTCGTTGGCGTGGCTGTCATGGCGCCTGATCCGCAAGGACCATCCGCTGGCGCCGGATCGCGAGTTTTTCGCGGCGCTGCGACTGGACGGCGCGATTCTCGGCAAGGTATTGCGCATCGGCCTGCCGACCGGGGTGCAGATGATTGTGCTGTCGCTGTCGGAGCTGGTGATTCTGGCGCTGGTCAACCAGCATGGCTCGCAGGCGACGGCGGCCTATGGCGCGGTGACGCAGATCGTCAACTACGTGCAGTTTCCGGCGCTGTCGATTGCGATCACCGCGTCGATCCTCGGCGCTCAGGCGATCGGTGCCGGACGGCTGGAGCGGATGGGTCCGATTCTGCGCACCGGCCTGTGGATCAACGTGTGCCTGACCGGTGGTTTGATCCTGGCGGGTTACCTGTTGTCGCACTGGTTGCTGGGTTTGTTCCTGACCGAAGACTCGACCCGGGCGATGGCCGAGCATCTGCTGCACATCATGTTGTGGAGCCTGTTGATCTTCGGTTTCCAGGCGATCATCGGCGGCATCATGCGCGCCAGCGGCACGGTGCTGGTGCCGGTGGGCGTGGCGATCATCTGCGTGCTCGGTGTGCAGTTGCCGGCGGCCTACTGGCTGGACGGGCAGTTCGGTCTGCAGGGGGTGTGGATGGCGTTTCCGATCGCGTATCTGGGGATGCTGGTTTTGCAGACGCTGTATTACACACGGGTCTGGAAGCATCAGAAGATTGAGCGATTGGTGTAGGAATCAGCGAAAAATAACTGTTTTCCTGTAGCAAAGCGTCGTAGCTTAGCCGCCCATAACGATAAGGACATTGGAGTGGGTTGGTGGGTGTTTATCGATTGTTGCTGGCAGTGCTGGTGGCTTTATCCCATATGGGGATCTATTTCGCGGGGCTGAATCCGGGTGTGGTCGCGGTGATCTCGTTTCTGATCATCAGCGGTTTCGTGATGACCTCGCTCATCGAACGCAACTACAACGCATTGAGTAAAGTCGACCTGTTCTACGTGGATCGGGCGTTGCGGCTCTACCCGCAGTTTCTTTTCTATCTGTGCTTGTCCTGTACCGTGATCTACTTTTTGCTGCCCGGTACGCCACAGGCCGCCGAGCTGACGCTCAGGCACATCGTCGCGAACCTGGCAATCGTGCCCCTCGATTTCTATATGTTCGGCCTGGCCGGAACCGAGCTCATGCCACCGGCGTGGTCGCTGGGGCTGGAGCTGTGTTTCTATCTGGCGATTCCGTTTCTGCTGATCTTCAAATTGCGTGGGGTGGCGTTCGTGCTGTCCGTCGCGGTGTTCATGGTCGCCTGCCTGGGCTACATCAACACTGATGTCTATGGTTACCGACTGCTGCCGGGCGTGTTGTTCATGTTCCTTTGCGGCAGCTATCTGTTTGACGAGCAAGCCAAAGGCCGGTTGATCGTGGCGGTCACCCTGGTGGGGGCGGCCTTGCTGTTTGTCGCGATCATGGCCGGCCCGGATCTTCGGACGCCGATGTTGCCACGGCAACGCCTCTTCAAGTTGCGCAGCCAGTCGCAGCAAGACATCGTCGGCGGCGAACTCCGCGTCACGGGATTGCTCGCCGAACGTGTAGCAGGCCAGCGTTGCCGGTTCGAGCATGCGGTGGCCATCGGCCAGGGTAACGGCGCTGATTGGCTACCTGAAGGTGCGCATGGCAGACGAAGTGGCATAACCGCCGGATGTTTGCTTAAGTCATTCGAGCCCCGTCGGGCACCGGAGCATTGCATGTCGATTCGATTGTTGTTGGCGGCCGCGTCTTGTCTGACCTTCATCCCTGCTGCGAGTGCGGTGGAGTACACCCGGGTCAACACCACCGCCAGCCAGATCAGTTTCACTTACAACCAGATGGGCTCGCGGATGTACGGCACGTTCGGCAAGTTTGACGCGACGCTGGATTTCGACAGCGACAACCTGGCCAATGCTCGCACCACGCTGCACATCGACCTGACCAGCATCGACGCCGGCAGTGAAGACGCCAACACCGAGTTGGTGAAACCGGCGTGGTTCGACACCGGGCAGTATCCGGTGGCGGTGTTCCAGTCGACACGCTTCAGCCCGGCCGGCGCCAACCGTTATCTGGTCGACGGTCACCTCACCCTCAAAGGCATCACCCGTGCGGTGCAGGTGCCGGTGCAACTCAAACCCGACAGCCGCATCGGCATCTTTGACGGCGAACTGGTGCTCAAGCGCGACGAGTTCGGCCTCGGCGCGGGGGAGTGGGCGGACACCGTGGTGTCGAAGGATATCGACATCAAGTTCAAGGTCGTTGCCCCCGCGCAGTGACCGGCCTCAATACGCCCGCCAATGTCCCGGCATCCAGCGCCATTGGTTGCCGGCCCAGCGGTAATGCCCGGCAACCCAGTGATAACCCGGCGCAGGCATGACCGGAACCACTTCGACGATCGGTGGTGGCCGATGCGGGCGAGCCGGTTCGACGACACAGCCCGACAGGGTGATCGCCACCAGCGCGGCAGCGAGCAAGCATTTCATGGTTTTCGCGCAACGCAGAACGTTCATGGCAACTCCTCAAGGCCTGCGTCGGAAAATGAACGCAGCTGAAAAATTGGACGCCAAATCGGCGAAAGATCCGTTCTCGGGCAGATGAAATTTTTGTCAGGCTTGCACAGGGTATGATGTCGCGGTTCGCCGGTCGCTCAACCCGCCCGGCAACTTGTGTTTTAGCGTTGGAGTCCGCCCGCCATGCCCCGCATCACCCATTACAAATCCCCTTGCCCCGAAGGCGTCAACAGTCAGATCCTGCAAATGGTGGTCGACTATCTCACCGACATCAGTGCCGTCGGGCTGGGCCCGAGCAATCTGCTGTACAACGTCTATCAGTACGCGGTGGGCTACGAGGTGCATCTGTATCTGGAGGCGTTGAACGGCGAGAAGGGCACCGAGGTGGAACTGCTGGTCGCCACCGACGACGATGATCCGGAGCAGGTGATCGGCTTCCTGTTGTACCTGCCGGTGCAGGGCGATTGGGAGGCGTGCAACGTGGCCTACCTGGCGGTGCGCGAGGGGCATCGGCGTCAGGGCGTGGCCCGTTCGTTGATCGCGGACATGGTGGCGCGTTACCCCCATGCCGAGCTGACCTGCAGCGTCGGCAAGGTGCCGTATTTCGAGGCGCTAGGCTTTGAAGTGCTGGGCCAATTGGAGACGCAGGTGCTGATGAGTACCCGGCATTACCGCAGCAACGGGCTGCGCGGTTTTATCGACACCACACCGATCTATCGTTCGCTGGAAGTGCAGCAGATCCACACCTACCTGCTGCAAAAGCACGGCAAGCGGGCGATGCTCGATGCCGAGAAACAGCGGGATCGGCATCTGGATCAGGTCACCCGCCGCACTGAAGAATTTGTCCGCCAGCGCCTGACCGTTCACTGATCCGGGCAGCGGCAAAAAGCCCTTGTTGCGCTTGGCGCAGCAAGGGCTTTTTTGTGCCGGTGATTTCAGGACAGTTTCACGTTCATGGTGATCCGCGCTGTAAACACTTTCTTGCCTTCGGCGTCGTGGACATCCACCGGCACGATCTTGTCACCTTCGGTCTGCCAGTCCAGCCCTTCACCATTGGCCACGGCGGTCACGTCGGTCTTGGCCTTGGCCAGGTATTCGACGGTCATGCCCCTGGGAATCCAACGCGCGCCGGCCGGAATCGACACGTCGGTCATCATCCCGGCTGCCAGTTCGGCGGCATTGCACAAGGCGATGGCATGCACGGTGCCGAGGTGGTTGGTGATCTCGCGGCGAAACGGCACCTGCACCTGCGCGGAACCTGCCCGCAACTCGGTGACTAGCGGATTGATGGTGCTGAAGTACGGCGCGACCTGGCAGGCCATCTGGCTGAACGCCTGGGAACCGACACTGTTGAACATGCTGAGAAACTGACTCATGGGTGAAGCCTCACGGTTAGGGGATTTACAGAATTTTGTTCCGTTACAGAATATTGTTCTGTAACGGAACGGTATTCTGTTCGCGGGAAATCTGTCAACCTGTGCGTGTTTCGATCACCGGCACGGACGTGCCCTTTACCCGGATTTTCAAGGCCCATGGACACCGCAGATCTCCTCGAACGCAGCTACCCCGGCCGCCGCGCCGAACTCAAGCGCGACATCTTTCGCAAGGCCCTGCGCCTGTTCAACGAGCAGGGCATCGAGGCCACCACCATCGAAATGATCCGTGCCGAGTGCGACACCAGTGTCGGGGCGATCTACCACCATTTCGGCAACAAGGAAGGGCTGGTCGCTGCACTATTTTTCACCGCGCTGGAGGATCAGGCGCGCCTGCGCGACGCCTATCTGGCCGACGCGACGACCACGGAAGAAGGCGTGCAGGCGCTGGTCTACAGCTACGTGGATTGGGTCGAGAACCAGCCGGAGTGGGCGCGGTTCCAGTATCACGCGCGCTATGCCGTGACCCGTGGCCCGCACAAGGATGAACTGGCGGAGCGCAACAAGACCCGCAATCTGGGCCTGCGTACCTGGCTGGCCGAGTCCGGGCGCATGGCTGAGCTCAATGAGTGCCCGGCCGAACTGTTGCCGTCGCTGATCGTCGGGCAGGCCGACAGCTATTGCCGCGCGTGGTTGTCCGGGCGAGTGCAGGGCAGTCCGAAGGCGTATCGCGAATTGCTGGCCCAGGCCACGTGGCGCTCGATCCGTCGCGAACCCGGACGCTGATTTTCAGAGACAAAAAAAGAGCCTCAAGACTCTTTGATGGGGAGGAAGTAGAGCCCGCGAGGCTCAAGATGCGCATGAAACCAGGTGCGGGCTTGATTGGGGTTCAGAGCACCCGCACCTACGCAACGGCTTGGCGGACCAAGCGACTGCGTAGTTCCATCGTAGGAAGGAGGGGGGATGCGCTCAAGTACCGTCAGTCACCTGCTATCGGGGCGCTGGCGGAGGGGCCTGTAAGGGAACCATGGTCTCAGCGGAGGCCAGGCCAGCCTGCCTTTTCGAGAGCTGCGAGCAGGGTCTCGGCATCCAGCCCCGACACCGAATGCCCGTTGCCTTCGGTGCTGTCGCTGGCCAGCAAGGCGTTGATGATCGCTTCTTCCACCGCCTCGGTCGCCGCCAGGAACAACTCGCTGATGTGATCGTTGTTGACCATCCGCAAACCGTCGCAGGTCGACGCGCCTTTGCCTTCATAGGCGGCGGGGGGGATATGGCCATTACCGGTAGCGAAGGCGATAAAGATGTCGCCGCTGTGATCCTCATTGCCGCCACCGGTGCGCGCCAGACCGAGGCTCGCCCGTTGTGCCAGTCGCGTGCATTGATGCGGCAACAGCGGTGCATCGGTGGCGAGGGCCACTACGATCGAACCCATGCCCGGATGCGGCAACGAAGCGCGCAGGAACGGTGAATCCACTTGTTCCATGTAGCGCCCGACCGGGTAGCCGTCGACCCGCAGTTCGCTGCGAATCCCGTGGTTGGCCTGGACGATGGCGCCCACTGTCCAGCCACCCTGAGCCTTGCTCAAGCGGCGTGATGCGGTGCCGATCCCACCTTTGAATTCATGGCAGATCATGCCGCTGCCACCACCCAACGCGCCTTCCTGCACCGGGCCGTCAACGGCATTGCTCATCGCTTCGGCCACATGCTCGGGCTTCACATGAAAGCCGTTGATGTCGTTGAGCAAGCCATCGAAGGTTTCCAGCACCACCGGCATGTTCCAGTAGAGTCGACCGGCGTCCGGTTGCTGCGCGCGATCCAGTTCGATCAGGGCATCGCGCACCACGCCGAGGCTATGAGTGTTGGTGAAGGCGATCGGACTGGTCAGCAGGCCGGCTTCGCGAATCCATTCCAGCCCGGTGGCATCGCCGTTGCCATTGAGCACATGGACGCCGGCGAAACACGGTTGTGCATTGGTCGAACCGGCGCGTGGTTCGATCAGGGTGACACCGCTGCAGATGTCACGACCGCTGGCGCTGCGGCCGCGCACGTTGCTGTGGCCGACCCTTACGCCGGGTACGTCGGTGATGGCGTTGAGCGGGCCAGGCTGCAATTGACCGATGCGGATATGGAGATCGCGGGCACGTGGTTTCATTGATGTTCTCTCTGTTGAAGGCATTGATTTGCAGGGTTGTTACTGGCCGTTCTTGACCTTGCTCCACACCCGCGTGCGCACCCGTTCGGTGGCTTTGGGCAGAGGCTCGAGGGTGTACAACGTGGCCATCGCCGTGGCGGGCGGGTACACCGCCGGGTTGTCGCGAGTGGTTTGGGCAACCAGCGCCGTGGCGCTGCGATTGCCGTTGGGGTAGGAGAGGTGATCGCTGACCGGTGCAATCACCTCAGGGCGCAGCAGGTAGTCGATGAACGCCAGGCCTTGGGCCGGATGCGGTGCGTCCTTGAGCAAAACCAGGGTGTCGAACCACACCGGCGCGCCTTCCTTGGGCAGGCTGTACTGGATTTTCACGCCGTTGCCGGCCTGCTCGGCGGTGGACTTGGCTTCGAGCATCGCGCCGGACCAGCCGACAGCCACGCAGATATTGCCGTTGGACAGATCGCTGATGAATTTCGAGGAATTGAAGTAGGCGATGTGCGGGCGCAGTTTCAGCAGCAGTGCTTCGGCTTTCTGATAGTCCTCGGCGTTGGTGCTGTTGGGCGGCAGGCCGAGATAATGCAGCGCGACCGGGAGCATTTCCGACGGCGAATCGAGCATCGCCACGCCGCATTCGCCGAGTTTGGCCAGGTTCTCTTCCTTGAACACCAGATCCCAGGAGTCCACCGGCGCCTTGTCGCCCAGCACCGCGCGCACCTTGTCGACGTTGTAGCCGATGCCATTAGTGCCCCACAGATAAGGCACGGCGTACCGGTTGCCGGGGTCGTTGTTGGCCAGTTTGCTCAGCAGATCGTTGTCGAGGTTCTTCCAGCCCGGCAGTTGATCGCGGGGCAGCGGGGCGAGGGCGCCGGCCTTGATCAGGGTCGGCAGGCTGAAGTTGCTCGCCACCACCACGTCGTAGCCGCTGCGGCTGGTCATCAGTTTGCCTTCCAGCACTTCGGCGCTGTCGAAGGTGTCGTAGACCGGTTCGATACCGCTGTCACGCTTGAAATCATGCAGGGTGTTTGGGCCGATGTAGTCGTACCAGTTGTAGACATGCACGCTCGGCGCATCGGCCGCCTGCGCGCTCAGTGCTGCGGACAAAACGCCCATCAGACCCAGGTTGATATACCCACGATGACCACGCATGATGCGGCACTCCTGGCCTGTTGGCAGGCCGGTGATGAACAGGAGTGGTCAGCCTATCGGGCGGGCCGTGCCGCACCCATTCCCATCATGGGTTACTCAAAAGGGGTAGAGCGTGGACGCGTTGCTGCAGGAATTGCCGGTGCATCAGAGCCTGTCACGGGTGTTCGCTACGGTCGGACAGGACGGTTTCTGGCGGGCGCTGGTCGATACGCTGCGGTTGCTGGTGCCGCTGGATAACGCGCTGGTGGCGGTGATGCAGACGGGGCGGCCGCCGCAACTGTTGATCGACTTCGACAGTCAGGGCCGCGGCGACGAGCAGGAAGAACTGGCCGGTTACTGTGCCGGCATGTACCTGCTCGATCCGTTCTACCAGACCGCTGTTGCGGGTATCGCCGACGGTTTGCACAGCCTTGCATCCGTGGCGCCGGACCAGTTTCTGCACAGCGAGTACTACCAGAGTTACTTCCGTTCGGTGGTCGGCGCGGATGAGCTGCAATTTCTGGTCAACACCGATGGCGGCGTGCTGGGCTTGTCGATGGGCCGCTCGACGGCGTTCAGTCTGCAAGAGCAGGGGCGTTTGCTCTGTGTGCGGGACTGGGTGTTGTCAGCGATGCGTCGGCATGTGCAGTTGATGCCGCCGCAAGGCGCGGCGGTCGAGGCGCCGGTCGGCGATATTGCGGCGCTGCTCGACCGCTTCGACGCCCGTCTGACCGCGCGCGAGATCGATACGGCGCGCCTGATACTCCAGGGCTTTTCCAGCAAGGCCATCGCCCAGCACATGAACATTTCGCCGGAGACCGTGAAGGTGCACCGGCGCAATCTCTATCACAAGCTCAACGTCACCGGGCATGGTGAGCTGTTTGCGTTGGTGCTGCGCCCGCGCTGACCGGAATCAGCCGATCTGCTTGAACAGCAACGCCTTCAGACCGCTTTCCGGGTCGATATCCGGAAACTCAGGCGGATTTTCCAGCCGCTGCTCGAAGCGCAGGCTCGGTGCTTCCCGGGTCACGCCGTCGATCAGGAAGTCCGAACCAAACGAAGGGTCGTTCATGCAGGCCAGCACGCTGCCTTGGGCAGTCAGCAGTTCCGGCAGACGACGCAGCACGCGCTGGTAATCCTTGGTCAGCAGAAAACTGCCTTTCTGGAACGACGGCGGGTCGATGATCACCAGATCGTACGGGCCGCTGTTGATCACTTTGCCCCAGGACTTGAACAGGTCATGGCCGAGAAAACTGACCTTGCTCAGGTCGTGCCCGTTCAGCCGGTGATTGTCGCGGCCCCGGCTCAGCGCAGCGCGGGACATGTCGAGGTTGACCACATGGCTGGCGCCGCCCTCGATGGCCGCCACCGAAAAGCCGCAGGTGTAGGCAAACAGGTTCAGTACCCGTTTGCCCGCCGCGTGTTCGCGCACCCAGTTGCGGCCGTAGCGCATGTCGAGGAACAGCCCGGCGTTCTGCTTGCGGCCCAGATCCACGCGGTATTTCAGCCCGCCCTCGACGATGGTCATCTCGTCGATTTCTTCGCCCAACAGCCATTCGGCGGTGCTTTGCGGCAGGTAACGGTGCTGGATCAACAAAGTGTGGGCGCCGGACTGCTGCCATGGCGCTGAACCGCTGATCTCCAGCAGCAGGCGCTTGAGTTCTTCCAGCTGTGAAGCCTCGGGCTCCTTGAACAGCGACACCAGCACCACACCTTGCAGCCAGTCCACGGTGACCTGCTCCAGTCCCGGCCAGCAACGCCCGCGCCCATGGAACAGGCGCCGGGTTTCGGCCGGTGCCGACGTCAGCGCGGTGAGCAGGTGGGCATGGAGAACGGCGAGGGCTTGAGGGTTCATCAATCGGGATCGGCCAGCAAAAGGGCGCGCATTTTAACCGCAATTTCGTACCGGCGACTGCCCATCAACCGAGTGTTATCGAAAAGACCTGTATCAAAAATGAATTTCTGTAGAAGGTGCTGCTCATACCTGATAAGCAGCGGATTCAAGCCGCTAAATCGTTCATGCAATTCAGGGAGTGCCAGTTCATGTGTCCAATTTCGACGTCGAGCGCGCACCTTCCTGGCGGATTGATTCTGGTAGTCGAGGACGATCCGTTGATTCTGGAGTTTCTGTGCGAAATTCTTCAGGAGGAAGGTTTCAAGGTTGAGCCGCAGACCAGCGCCGATGCGGCTTCGGTCTATCTGGAGGAGCATGCGCCGGAAGTGGCGCTACTGCTCACCGACATCACCATGCCCGGCACGCTTAACGGCGCGGACCTGGCCAATCTGGTCGGCGAGCGCTGGCCGGACAAACCGGTGATGGTCATGTCCGGTTATGAAACACCGGAAACCTCAGGCGTGAAGCATCCGGTGGCGTTCATCAAGAAGCCGTGGGCCATCGGCCAGTTGCTCGACTGTGTTGACGGTGCGTTCAAATCCAAGGCGCCGCGTCTGCACTGAAGCGCCTTGCAAGTGCTACATTGCCGGGCATCGTTGCCCGGCCCCTTGCGAGGAAGTGATCTTTTGTCAGCTCACGAGACTGTTTTCAACCGCGCGTTCGGCGCGTTCCTGTTCGACATGGACGGCACCGTCCTCAACTCCATCGCCGCCGCCGAGCGGATCTGGTCCGCCTGGGCCGTGCGCCACGGGGTGAACGTCGAAACGTTCCTGCCGACCATCCATGGCGTGCGCGCCATCGACACCATCACGCGGTTGAACCTGCCGGGCGTGGACGCCAAGGCGCAAGCGGCGTTCATCACCGAGGCGGAAATCGAAGACGTCGAAGGCATCGTCGAGATCCCCGGCGCGGCTGCGTTTCTCAAGTCGTTGCCGGCGGATCGCTGGGCCATGGTGACCTCGGCGCCACGGGATCTGGCGTTGCGGCGGATGGCAGCGGCGGGGATTCCGGAGCCGGCGGTGATGGTGACCGCTGAAGATGTGACCGCTGGCAAACCGGATCCGGCCGGTTATCGTCTGGCGGCCAGGCGTCTGGGCCTCGAGCCGGCGGACTGCCTGATTTTCGAAGACGCCAGCGTCGGCATCCAGGCCGCTGAAGCTGCGGGTGCGCCGTTGATGATCATCACCACGACTCACCAGCATCCGCTTGAAACCGCCCACGCGACCATCGCCAGTTACCGCGACATTGCGCTGAGCATCGACAGCGACGGCCAGTTGCGCCTGCAACCTCAATAAACCCCGGGCAGCAAGCGCCAGCTGCGGGCGCAATAAGCGTCGTATTCGGCGCCGAACTGCGTGCGCAGCAAGGCCTCTTCGGAGTGGATGCGGGCGATTAACGGGATCAGTGTCAGCGCCGCCAGCAACAGGCCGACCACAGAACGAAACGCCAGCGCCCAGCCGATCGCATTGATCACCAGCCCCAGATAACTGGGGTTGCGCAGATGCCGATAAATGCCCTCGGTCACCAGCCGGTGCCCCGGCTGAATCGCCACCAGCCCGCTGAACCGATGGCCCAGCACAAACACCGGCCACAAACGCAACCCGCCGCCGACGATAAACAGCAGCGCGCCCAGCCAACGGGTGCCTTCGCGGCCGATGGTCCAAAAGCCGATGCGGTCGCAGTAAGCCGGGAGAAAAGCGCTGACCAATCCAATCACGGCGAACGCCGGAATCACCCAGCGATTGGCCCGGTCCTCGCGTTCGCCGGCACTCAGATTCACTTCCGTGAACAACGACGCCACCACCATGGCCAGCGTGGCCAGTGCCACCACGACCAACGCCCCGTGAGAAAAGAACACCGCCACGCCACCGATGCCCCACATCGCCAGGCCCAGATAGGCGATGGTGGCGAGCACGGCGACCACGGTCATTTGCGCAGACATTTTCATAGGCACCTCACGGCTGTTTCGTTCAGTGTAGATCCCGGCACGATCCCCGGCGTTTAGCCGGTGGCAACGGCGTATGGAGGATCAACGGCGTGCGGATTTTCAGGCGCCGGAGATATCGGACCCGGTCAACACTTTACGAAACGTCTCCACCAACGGCCGTAAATTGACTCGGTGCCAGGCCGCCCACAGCGGCGTGGTGAACGCCAGCCACGGCACCTCCCGCAGCACCACGCCCGGCGGTGCGTTATGGCTCAGGCCTTTCTGGATCATCGCGATCCCCAGTCCCGAGGCGACCAGCCCCAGCGCGGTAAAGGGCTCGGTGGCCTGCATCCGCACATCCGGCGTGAAACCTGCGCGAATGCAGGCGCTGACGAACTCATCGTCGGCCCCTTGGCGCGGTTGCACGCCAATCCATTCCTGATTGGCCAGATGGTCCGGGGTCAGCGAAGCCTGCGTCGCCAACGGGTGATGTTCGGGCAGCGCCAACAGCATCGGGTCGTCCAGTACCTGAAAGCCCAGTAGATCCGGATCGTCGGTCGTCGGTGGTTCGCTGACCAGTGCGATATCGAGACTACGCTGACGCAGGCCTTCGAGTTGTTCGGCGGAGCTGAGGTTGTACAGCGCGACATGCACGTTCGGCCGATCCGCCCGCAGCACGCGCAAGGCATTGGGCAAGACCCCGGCGTGCATCGCGTTCTCGATGTAGCCGATGCACAAGCCGCCTTCTTCGCCACGACCCAGACGTTTGCCGAGGGATTCCAGGCGGTTGGCGTGGGTCAGCAGAGCACGGGTTTCGGCGAGAAAGGTCTGGCCGTCGCGGGTCAGGCGGATGCGCTGCTGGCTGCGTTCGAACAGAGTCAGGCCCAGGCGTTCTTCGAGCTGGGCGATCTGCCGGCTCAGGGGCGACTGGGAAATGTGCAGGCGCTCGGCGGCGCGGCCGACGTGTTCTTCCTCGGCGACGGCGACGAAGTAGCGCAATTGGCGGATGTCGATCATGTCAGACCTTAAGGGACTCAAGTGCTGCGGATTATGTCTTGGACGGTCTGAGTGGCGCAATCTAGGATCTGCTCAACGGTCAGCACCGACCACGACTTACGAGGACAGCATCATGAGCTTGAAAGACAAACTTCCCGGCCAACTCGGCTTCGGCACGGCGCCGCTGGGCAACATGTTCCGCGCCATTCCTGAAGAGGAAGCGCAAGCCACCGTACACGCGGCGTGGGAGGCCGGCGTGCGTTACTTCGACACCGCGCCGTTCTACGGCTCGGGCCTTTCGGAAATCCGCCTCGGCGAAGCACTGTCCCGTTACAAGCGCGACGACTACGTGCTCAGCACCAAGGTCGGCAGGGTGATTCTCGATGAAGTCGAAGACGCCGCCGCCCGGGATCTGGGCGAGAAAAGCGGGGTGTTCGAGCACGGTCGCCCGAACAAGATCGTCAACGACTACAGCGCCGACGCCACGCTGCGTTCGATCGAAGACAGCCTCAAGCGTCTGAAAACCGATCGCCTCGACATCGTCTGGGTCCATGACATCGCTCAGGATTTCTACGGCGACCAATGGCTCGAGTACTTCAATCAGGCCCGCACCGGCGCCTTCAAAGTCCTGGCCCGCCTGCGCGAAGAAGGCGTGATCAAGGGCTGGGGCCTGGGCGTGAACAAGGTCGAGCCGTGCGAGTTGACGCTGGACCTGAGCGAGGCGCAGCCTGACGGCTTCCTGCTGGCCGGCCGCTACACCTTGCTCGATCACGACCGCGCCTTGCAGCGCTTGATGGATTCGGCGCGGGCGCAGAACGTTGAGATCGTCGTCGGCGGTCCTTATAGCTCGGGGATCCTGGCCGGCGGCGCGCACTTCGAATACCAGAAGGCCAGCCCGGAAATCGTTGCCAGGGTCGAGCAGATCAAACGCATCGCCGCAGCCCACGGCGTCGATGTCAAAGCGGCTGCACTACAATTCTCGCTGGCCAATCCGGCCGTGGCGGCAGTGATTCCCGGCGCGAGCAAACCGGGGCGGATCGCTGAAGATGTGGCGGCGCTGTCGGCGGTCATTCCGGCCGGTTTCTGGCAGGCCATGCGTGAAGCGAAACTGGTGTCCGAACGTGCACCATTACCCATCGACGAGGTGAAAGCATGAAGATCGATCTGAGCGGAAAACTGGCGATTGTCAGCGGCAGCACGGCGGGCATCGGTTTGGGCATCAGCCAGTCGCTGGCCGAGGCGGGCGCCACGGTGGTGGTGATCGGTCGCGACGCGGCCAAGGTCGAACAGGCGCTGGCAAGTATTCGCGACAAGGTGCCGGGCGCGCAACTGCGCGGTCTGACGGCGGATCTGGGCACGGCCGAAGGCGCGCAGAAACTGTTCGCCGCCGAACCGAAAGCCGACATCCTGGTGAACAACCTCGGCATCTACAACGCCGTGGATTTCTTCGACGCGCCGGACGATGAGTGGACGCGCTTCTATGAAATCAACGTGATCTCCGGCGTGCGCCTGTCGCGGCATTACGTGCCGGCGATGGTCGAGCAGGGCTGGGGCCGGGTGATCTTCCTGTCTTCGGAATCCGGCGTGGCCACCCCGGCCGACATGATCAACTATGGCGTGACCAAAAGCGCCAACCTCGCGGTGTCCCATGGCCTGGCCAAACGCCTGGCGGGCACCGGGGTTACGGTCAACGCGATCCTGCCGGGGCCGACCTTCACCGACGGTGTCGAAGAGATGCTCAAGGATGCCGCCGCCGAGTCTGGCCGCAGCCTGCGGGACGAAGCCGATGCGTTTGTCCGCCGGGCCCGCCCGAGCTCGATCATCCAGCGCGTGGCGGATGTCGAAGAGGTCGCGCACCTGGTCACCTACATCGCTTCACCGCTGTCTTCAGCTACCACTGGCGCCGCGTTGCGGGTCGACGGTGGCGTGGTCGACAGCCTGACTATCTGAATTTATCGAGAGAGACTTTTTATTTATGGCAACTGCATCAGCAACCATCGACATCCCGGTTTCGGCCGATCAGGTCTGGCAATTGATTGGCGGCTTCAACAGCCTGCCGGACTGGCTGCCGTTCATTCCCAATAGCGAACTGAGTGAAGGCGGGCGTGTGCGCACCCTGCAAACTGCTGACGGCGGGGTGGTGGTTGAGCGTCTGGAGACGTTCGATAACGCGGGCAAGACGTACAGTTATTCGATCGAGCAGGCACCGTTTCCGGCCACCGATTATCTGGCGACGATTCGTGTGCAAGCCCAGGGGCAGGGCGCGAAGGTGACGTGGTCGGGACGCTTCACGGCCAAGGGCGTGAGCGAGGAGGAAGTGGTGGCGCTGTTCAGCGGCATCTATCAGGGCGGCCTCGAAGCGCTGCGCGCGAACTACCCAACCTGACAGACATACCACGACCCCTTGTGGGAGCGAGCTTGCTCGCGAAAGCAGTAGATCAGTTTACAGATGTGTTAACTGATACTCCGCCTTCGCGAGCAAGCTCGCTCCCACAAGTTCGGCAGGTGTGTTCAGGACTGTGAAATCAGACTCTGCCGACAATCCAGCACCAGCTTCGCCCCGCCCAGATCGCTGCGTCCTACCTCAAGGCTGAACCCGTGCAGGTTGACGATTGCCGCGACGATCGACAGTCCCAGGCCAAAGCCATTCTGCGGTTGCCCGCCCTCGGCGCGATAGAAGCGCTGAAACACCGCCTCCCGTTCGGATTCTGGAATGCCGGGCCCGGAGTCGTGCACTTCGATCCGCGTATGCCCCGCATTATTGACCCCGCGCAACACCACAGTGCCACCGGCCGGGGTGAACTTGATCGAGTTGCTCAACAGGTTCGCCAGCGCTTCAAACAGCAGCGCTCGATCACCGTTCAGCATCGGCAGGGTTTCCGGCATGTTCAGCTCGAAGCGCAGCTCGTCGTCCTCGGCCAGCGGCAGATAGAACTCGTGCAATTCCTGCAGCAGCAACACCGGATCGAGCTCGACAAACCCCGAGCGCCGCTGACGATCCTCCAGTTCGGAAATCCTCAGCAACCCGCGAAACCGCGCCATCAGCGTATCGGCCTCGGCCAGCACCAGATCCAGTTGCGCCGCTTCCGGCGAACCTTCGCCGGCCTGCTGCTGCATGCGATACAACTGCGCGCGCAAACGGGTCAGCGGGGTGCGCAAGTCATGGGCGATGTTGTCGCACACGCCTTTGACTTCGTTCATCAAGCGCTCGATGCGATCCAGCATGGCGTTGACGATGGCGGCGAGCATGTCCAGCTCATCGCGGCGATTGGACAGCGGCAAACGGTGGGTCAGGTCGCCGGCGACAATCGACTGGGCGCTGGCCTGGATCGCCCGGATCCGCCGCAGCGGCCGGCGACGCAGCAAATGCCAGCCGATGATGCCCGGCACAATCGTCAGCGACACGCCCCAGAACAACGCATGCAGAATGATCCTGGTCACCGCGAACAGCGAACCGTTGTCACGCAACAACACCAGCCAGCGGCCGTCTCGGGTCGGGGTGGCGACCGCGTCGCAGCTGTCGGCGGGCAGGGTCGGGTCGTCGGAGTCGGCGCATTCGCTGAGCATGTGGATCTTGCCGTCCAGCGGCAGGCCTTCAGGAATCTTCTGCAACGCGCCGCCGAGGTAGCGATGCTGAGCGTCAAACAACCCATAGGCGTCGATGCCGCGAATGTCGAAGGTCATGCTGGCGGCGAGCGCGTCTTCCAGCTGATCACCGCGAAAGTGCGAAAACAGGTGCTGACGTTGCATCAGCGAATGCTTGGCCAGGTTGTCAAGGTAACCGGAGACCTCGAAGTACATGACCCCCATGAGGATCGCGCTCCAGGCCACGAACAGCGAACTGTACAGCGCCAGCAAGCGGCTGCTGGAGGAACGCCAACCGTCAGACGGGTTCGGCAATGACATAACCCGAGCCTCGCACCGTGCGGATCAGCGGGACATTGCCCGGCGGGTCGATCTTCTTGCGCAGGCGGCCGATGTGCACGTCGATCAGGTTGGTGCCAGGGTCGAAGTGATAGCCCCAGACTTCCTCGAAAATCATCATCCGCGACAGGATCTGGCCGCTGTTGCGCATCAGGAATTCCAGCAATTTGTACTCGGTCGGCAACAGTGTCAGCACCTGCTCGGCGCGCCGCGCTTCGTGGCTGATCAGATCGAGTTGCAGATCCGCCACCTGCAACGTGGTCGGCTGGGCGCCGTTGCTGTTCTGCCGGCGCAGCAACACTTCGACCCGGGCGGCCATTTCATCGGTGGCGAACGGTTTGGTCAGGTAGTCATCGCCGCCGGCGCGCAAGCCGCGTACACGCTCGTCGACATCGGAGAGGGCGCTGATCATCAGGATCGGCGTGGCCACGCCCATGGTGCGCAGGGTGGTGACGATGGCCAGGCCATCGAGTTCCGGCAGCATGCGGTCGAGGGTGATCAGGTCGTAGTTGCCGCTGACGGCGCGGTCCAGGCCTTCACGGCCGTTGTCGACCCAGTCCACGTCGAGGCCGTGGCTGCTCAATTCGGCGACAATTTCCCGGGCGGTCACGGCGTCGTCTTCGATGGTGAGGATGCGAGTCATGGTGGGCCTGCTGGTCTGTTCAAACGCAATGGCAGCATTTTGCCAAGATTTTGCTCGGACGCTTTAAATTAACTTTCATGTTTTAGCGGATACAAACCCTACGACCGGGCTTTTGTGCCAATGCATAAAACCCGCTGTTATCGACCCGTTGTTGCAAATTGCATGGTCCTGGGAAGTTCAGACTTTTTAACTGATTGAATTCAAACGATTTATTTAATGTTGGCGACTGGCACGGTCACTGCAATTCCTCTGATGACGAGTTGTAACACCATTTTTCATGCCTGGAGCACTACAACAATGAATAGATCCTCTGATGGGTTTTATCCTGCCTACGAAGGAGAGTCGAGCAACGTCTCGGGGGTGTCCTGGGGCGCGATCTTCGCAGGGGCTGCCGCTGCGGCGGCACTGTCGCTGATTCTCGTGCTGCTGGGCTTCGGTCTGGGCTTCTCCGCCGTTTCACCGTGGGCCGGGGAGGGCGTTAGCGCAAAGGGCCTGGGCATTTCCACCATTATCTGGCTGGCTGCCACGCAAATCATTGCTTCGGGGCTCGGCGGCTACATCGCTGGTCGCTTGCGAGTGAAGTGGGCCAACATGCACGGTGACGAAGTGTATTTCCGCGACACCGCCCATGGCTTCCTTTCCTGGTGTGTAGCGACGCTGGTCACCGCAACGCTGGTGGTCGGCTCGGTCAGCAGCATCGTCAGCGGCGGCGTGCAGGCCGGTGCGAGTGTTGTCGGCGGCGCGGCCGGTGCCATGACGCAAGCGGCCGGTACGGCGGCCGGCAACACCGACAGTGACCAGTACGGCTACTTCGTCGACAGCCTGTTCCGCGACGATCGTCCCGCCGCCGTCAGCGATGACGCCGCCCGTGGCACCGTGACCCGGATCTTCGCCCAGAGTCTGGCCAACGGTCAGCTCAGCGCCGAAGACCGCACCTACCTCGCCCAACTCGTGGCCCAACGTACCAACCTGACCCAGGCCGATGCCGAACGTCGGGTTGATGAAATCTACGCCCGCACCCAGAAGGCAATCGCCGACGCGAAAGTGAAAGCGCAACAAGCCGCCGACACTGCCGCCAAAGTCGCTGCCTGGACCACGCTGTGGATGTTCATCGCACTGTTGGCCGGTGCGTTCTTCGCCAGCCTCTCGGCCACCTTCGGCGGTCGCCGCCGGGATGCAGTCGAGTACGTCGAAGTCGAAACCTACACCACGACCACGCTGCCGCCAGTCCGTTAATCAAGGAGAATCACCATGCGCTCACTACTGCTGTTTTTCCTCGGCGTTCCAATCCCGATCATCATCCTGATCGCCCTGTTCGTGCACTGATTCCTTGAGGCACATGCCTTGGCCGCTTCCACCTTCGGGTTGAAGCGGCTTTTTGCTTTCTACGCGGGGCCGAAGGCGCAGAACCGTACAGTCATTTCCATGGCCTGGATCAATATTCGTCGGCGCAATATCCCCTAACGTGAAATTTCCAGGCCCTTGCCGCTGGATCGACTACATTGCTTGCGCGCACTCTGCTGCGCGAGCAAAACCCGCCTGCCGGCCCGATAGAGAGCGATAAACCCCACGAGCCGGCGAGGTGTAGTGCAGCAAGGAGCTGTTTCAACCTCACCTGAACTTTTCACGGATGATTATCGCAATGCACTGCCTAGAAAGAACCTTCGATATCCAGCCTTTGGCGCAGGCGGATATGACTGTCCACATCAACGGCCAGCCGGTCACTGCCGCTATTGGCGAAACCGTGCTCAGCGTCATTCAGTCCCTCGGCGTGCGCCAGGTCGCGCGCAACGATCACAACCAGATCAGCGGCGCCTATTGCGGCATGGGCGTGTGCCAGTGCTGCCTGGTGAAAATCAACGGCCGGCACAAGCGCCGCGCCTGCCAGACCGTAGTGCGCGACGGCATGTTGATCGAAACCCGGGTCAACCGCATTCACGGGCAGGAGGTGCTATGAGCCAGAATCCGGTGATCGTCGGAGGTGGTCCGGCGGGAATGGCGGCGGCCATCGAACTGGCCCTGCACGGGGTGCGCTGCACCTTGTTCGAAGAAGCATCGCGCCTGGGTGGCGTGGTCTATCGCGGGCCGCTGCGTGACGGTGTGCAGCTGGACTATCTGGGGCCGCGTTATTCCGAGGCGTTGGGCAAACTGCACGGTGATTTTCAGGAGCAGTCCGGGCTGATCGACGTGCGCCTCAATCATCGCGTGGTCGGCACCGAAGGCACACGCTCGCTGGTGGTGCTGGACGGCGACGAGCGTCTGCACGAAATCGAATACCCACAGTTGCTGCTGGCCGCCGGTTGCCACGAACGCAGCGTGCCGTTTCCCGGCTGGACCTTGCCCGGCGTGATCATGCTCGGTGGCCTGCAATTGCAGATCAAAAGCGGGGTGGTCAAACCGCAGGGGCCGGTAGTGATCGCCGGCACCGGGCCGCTGTTGCCGCTGGTGGCGACCCAGTTGCACGCGTCGGGGGTAAGTGTGGCGGGGGTCTACGAGGCTTGCGCATTCGGCAAGATCGCCAAGGAAAGCCTGGCGCTGCTGAACAAGCCGCAGCTGTTCCTCGATGGTTTAAGCATGCTCGCCTATCTGAAATTGCATGGCATCCCGATGAACTACGGCTGGGGCGTGGTCGAAGCGCACGGCGACGGCGAACTGAAAAGCGTCAGCGTGGCGCCGTACTCGGCAACGTGGGAGCCGGACATGAGCCGCGTCGAACGCTTCGAAGCGAAGACCCTCGCGGTCGGCTACGGCTTCATTCCGCGCACCCAGTTGAGCCAGCAAATGGGCCTGGACCACGGCTTCAGCGACGACGGTTACCTGCGCGCCAACGCCAACATCTGGCAGCAAAGCAGCGAGCCCCACGTACACCTGGCCGGTGACATGGGCGGGATTCGCGGCGGCGAAGCGGCGATGCTCGCCGGCAAGATCGCCGCCACTTCGATCCTGCTGCAACGCGGCGTGCTGGAAGAAGAGCTGGCGCGGGTCCGTCGCGACCGCTACTTGGGCAAACTCAAAGCCATCGTGCGTTTCCGCGCAGCGGTGGACCGTTACACCGAACGCGGCGTCGGGCAAACCGCATTGCCAGCCGCCGACACGGTGATCTGCCGCTGCGAACACGCGACCCGCGCCGACATCGACCGGGCGCTGGAGCAGGGCGTGCAAGACATCGCCAGCCTGAAAATGCGCACCCGCGTGAGCATGGGCGACTGTCAGGGGCGGATGTGCGTCGGCTATTGCAGCGACCGCTTGCGTCAGGCCACCGGGCGCAAGGATGTCGGCTGGCTGCGACCGCGTTTCCCGATCGATCCGATTCCTTTTTCCGCGTTCCAGTCCCTCGGCACGGAGGCCGTTTCCCATGAGTAAGTTCTATGACGTGGTCATCGCCGGCGGCGGTGTGATCGGCGCCTCCATCGCCTATCAGTTGTCCAAACGCAAGGGCTTCAAGGTTGCGCTGATCGACGCCAAGCGTCCGGGCAACGCGACCCGCGCTTCGGCCGGTGGCTTGTGGGCGATTGGCGAGTCGGTGGGGCTGGGCTGCGGGGTGATTTTCTTCCGCATGATGTCGGCCAACCGCAAGCGTGAAACCCAGGGCGCGGCGGTGGCGGTGGACGCCAGCACGCCGCACATTCTGCCGCCGTCGTTTTTCGATTTCGCCTTGCAGTCCAACGCGCTGTACCCGGCGCTGCACCGCGAACTGCGCGACAACCACGGGATGGATTTCAAGTTCGAAAAGACTGGGCTCAAATTCGTGATCTATGACGATGAAGACCGGTTGTACGCCGAGCACATCGTCGGCTGCATTCCGCACCTGGCCGATCAGGTGCGCTGGCTGGATCAGGCGGCGTTGCGCGAGTCCGAGCCGAGCGTCAGCCATGAAGCGCGCGGGGCGCTGGAGTTTCTCTGCGACCATCAGGTCAGCCCGTTCCGCTTGGCCGACGCCTACACCGAAGGCGCCCGACAGAATGGCGTGGACATGTACGTCAACACCAACATCACCGGCGTGCTGCATCACGGCACCCGGGTGACTGGCGTGCAGACGGCCGAAGCCGGGGTGTTCCACTGCAAAACCCTGATCAACGCCGCTGGCGCCTGGGCGGCGGACTTGAGCGAATGGGCCACGGGCATCCGTATTCCGGTGAAACCGGTGAAAGGCCAGATCCTGCTGACCGAACGTCTGCCGAAAATCCTCAACGGTTGCCTGACCACCAGCGATTGCTACATGGCGCAGAAGGACAACGGCGAAATCCTGATCGGCAGCACCACCGAGGACAAGGGCTTCGACGTCACCACCACCTGGCCGGAAATCGCCGGGCTGGTGCAGGGCGCGGTGCGTTGTTTGCCGGAACTGGCGGACATCAACCTCAAACGCACCTGGGCCGGATTGCGGCCGGGCTCGCCGGACGAGTTGCCGATTCTCGGGCCGATGGCCGGGGTCGACGGTTACCTCAACGCCTGCGGGCATTTCCGCACCGGGGTGCTGACGTCGGCGATCACCGGGGTGTTGCTGGACAAACTGGTCAACGATGAACCGCTGCCGCTGGACATCACGCCGTTTCTGGCGGACCGGTTTGCAGTGGCGCCCCTGAAGGAGGAGCGGGCGCTGGAGATGGCCTGACTGTAAATCTGAGCTGCTTCTCTGTGGGAGCGAGCTTGCTCGCGAATGCGATCTGTCAGCGACGAATAAGCTGCATGACACTCCGCTATCGCGAGCAAGCTCGCTCCCACAGGTTTACAGGGGCTCAGGACTTGCCCGATTGTTCTTCCAGTTGATCCGACTCGAACAATCGGGCCAGTTCCGCCCGCGCTTCCTGGGCGGTCTGCAGGACTTTGGCCGCGTCGTCGTACACCGCGTGTTGAGCCTCGAGCACCTGTTCGTCATGGTGCTTGAAGCGCTTGATCCGCGCATCGGCCTGGGCCTGGGTCAAGCCGAGGCCAACCAGGGTGCGGCGGCTCATTTCCAGGCTTGAGTAATAGGTCTCCCGAATCGGATCGGCCCCCACATCCACCAACCGATGAACATGCTGCCGGTTACGTGCCCGGGCGATGATCTTCATGTCTGGGTAGAGCTTGCGCACGATCTCGGCAGTCTTGATGTTGGTCTCCGGATCGTCCGTGGCAATCACGAAATACTCCGCTTCCCCGACCTTGGCGGCGCTGAGGATTTCCGGACGCATCGGGTCACCGTAGAACACCGGTACGCCACCAAAACTGCGCGACAGTTCGATGGTTTCCACCGAGGTGTCCAGCGCGACGAACTTGATGTTCTGCGCCCGCAGAATTCGCGCCACGATCTGACCCATCCGACCCATACCGGCAATCACCACCCGTGGCGATTCGGTCTCGATCTGACGGAATTTCTCCGGCACTTCCACCGGCTGCACCTTCGGGCTGACCAGTCGTGCGCAGACCAACAGCAACAGCGGCGTCACCGCCATCGACAGGGTGATGGTCAGTACCAGCAGATCGTACAGACGCGGTTCGAACAGACCCTGATCACGGCCGATCTTGAACACCACAAACGCAAATTCACCGCCCGCCGCCAGCACGATGCCGAGGCGAATCGCACTGACTTTGCTCAACCCGCCTGCCAGACGCCCGACCACAAACAGCAACGGCAACTTCAGGGCGATCAGCAACAGCGTCAGCCCCAGCACCGTGATCGGCGCGCTGAGCAGCAGACTGAGGTTGGCGCCCATGCCGACACTGATGAAAAACAGCCCCAGCAGCAGACCCTTGAACGGCTCGATCTGCGCTTCCAGCTCATGGCGATATTCCGAATCCGCCAGCAGCAACCCGGCGAGAAACGCGCCCAACGCCATCGACACACCGACCATGTCCATCAGCCATGCGGTGCCGATCACCACCAGCAACGCGGTGGCAGTGGAGACTTCCGGCAGACCGGTTTTCGCCACGATGCGGAACACTGGACGCAACAGATAACGTCCGCCGATCACCACCACCGCGATACCGCCAAGCACCTGCAAACTGTGGCGCACATCGTCGGCGGTGCTGGTGTGGTGATCGACCCCCGCGAGCATCGGCACCAGCGCGATCAGCGGGATCGCGGCGATGTCCTGGAACAGCAGAATCGCAAACGCCAGCCGCCCGTGGGGGCTGGTCAGTTCCTTGCGCTCGGCAAGGCTTTGCAGGCCGAACGCGGTGGACGACAGCGCCAGACCGAGGCCCAGAACAATCGCGCTGTTCAATGGCTGGCCAAACACCGACAGTGCCAGCACACCGATTACCGAACCGGTCAGCAGCACCTGCGCCAGACCCACGCCGAACACCGATTTGCGCATCACCCACAAACGTCGCGGCGACAGCTCCAAACCGATGATGAACAACAGCAGCACCACGCCCAGTTCCGAAATATGGCTGACACTTTGCGGATTGCCGATCAGGCCGAGCACCGATGGGCCGATGATCACCCCGGCGAACAGATAACCGAGCACTGCGCCCAGTTGCAGACGCTTGGCCAAGGGAACGGTGAGCACGGCGGCGAAGAGAAAGACGACGGCGGCTTGTAACAGATTGCCTTCATGGGGCATGAGCGGAACTCCAGTAACGCGGTACGGCGGGGGGCGACAAGGATAAAGGTTGCAACGATGGCAGATCTACCGCCGGCCCCGCTTGAGCAGATGTGCTTCTGTAATAATTTGCATCAATTGGTTACATTTATAACCTCAACGAATCAATTCCTTTGAGTCTTCCATGGCCATCAACTTCGACCTCAACGACCTGCAAGCCTTTCGCGCGGTGGTCGAGCAGGGCAGTTTCCGCAAGGCCGCCGACACCGTGCGCCTGTCGCAACCGGCCCTGAGCCGGCGCATCGAAAAGCTCGAAGACGCTCTCGGCGTGAAGCTGTTCGAGCGCACCACGCGCAAGGTCAGCCTGACCCAGGCCGGACGCGGTTTCATGCCCAGCGTCGAACGCTTGCTCGACGATCTGGACGTCGCGTTGCTCGGCATCAGTGAGGTCGCCTCGAATCGGCAGGGCCACGTGACCGTCGCTTGCGTGCCGTCGGCGGCGTACTACTTCATGCCGAGCGTCGTCGCCCGTTATCACCGGCAGTTTCCGCGAATCAAAGTCAAAGTCCTCGATTCCAGCGCCCACGACGTGCTGAGCGCAGTGGTCAATGGCGAGGCGGATTTCGGTCTGAGTTTCATGGGCACCCAGGAGGCGGGCGTGGATTTCGAACCGCTGGTGCAGGAGAGCTACGTGGTTGCCTGTCGCCGCGACCACCCGCTGGCCGGGCGTAGCAGCGTGACCTGGGACGAGTTCTACCGGCAGGATTACATCTCGCTGGACAAGACTTCGGGCAACCGTTTTCTGCTGGATCAGGCCCTGGCCAAAGTGGTGCCGCAGCGCCCGAGCATCTGCGAGACGCGGCATGTGACGACCATGATCGGTCTGGTGGAGGCGGGTTTGGGGGTGGCGGCGGTGCCGTTGATGGCGATGCCGGCGGCGGATCATCCGATCCTGACGCGGGTGCCGCTGACCGAACCGCAAGTGATGCGCAGCGTTGGCATCATCAAACGCCGGGGTCGTACGCTGACCCCGGCGGCACTGGAACTGGAGCGGCTGGTGGTGGAAATGAAAGTCCAGCCGCCGACGGTCAGCGCTTGACCGAATCCAGACCGGTAGCCTGCACGTCAGGCTGGGCGGCGGGTGCGGCCAGATAAGCGAGCAACGCCTTGGCTTCCTGCGGGTGCTGCGCGCTCACTGGAATGCCCGCTGCAAATCGGGTCACCGACTGCACCGACTCCGGAATCTTTGCCACAAAACTCACCCCCGGCACCGGCAGCAATTCGCTGACCTGCTGGAAGCCCAGCTGATAGTCGCCAGTGGCGACCACCGAACCCACCGGGATTTTCGGGATCATCTTCGCCTTCGGTTTCAGTTGATCTTCGATACCCAGTTTCTTGAACAATTGCTGCTCGATGTACACGCCGCTGGCGCTGTCGGAGTAGGCCACCGATTTTGCATCCAGCAGGGTCTTCTTCAGGGCATCGACGTTGCTGATGTCCGGTTTTGGCGCGCCCTCGCGCACCACCAGGCCGATCCGCGAATCCGCCAGTTCCACTCACGAAGCCGGGTCGACCTTGCCTTGTTTGATCAAGTCGTCGAGGGCGTAACCGACCATGATCACCACGTCGGCCTTTTCACCACGGGCGAGGCGATTGGGAATTGCCTCCGGCGCCTTGCCCATCGACGGGCCGAGCTGGGTGTCCAGCGTGTTGCCGGTGGCGGCGGCGAATTTTGGTCCGAGGATCTTGTAGGCGGCGGTGAAGCCGCCGGAGGTCATGACCCGCAGTTCTTCGGCCTGGGCCGCAACGTTGAACGCAAGACCGGCGAGCAGGGCGGTAACGGTAAACAGTTTTTTCATGGTGATGTTCTCAGGCAGTAACAGGTTGCAGACGACCGCCGGCCCGGCGATACAGATAAAGCGTCGCGCCCAATGCGCAGAGCGCGCCAATGCTCATCCAGTAACCCGGTGCGGCTTTGTCTCCGGTGTACTGGATCAGGAAGGTCGACATCGCTGGAGTGAACCCGCCGAACACGGCAGTGGCGAGGCTATAGGCCAGGGAGAAACCGGCCACTCGCACTTCCACCGGCATGATCTCGGTCAGCGCCGGAATCATCGCGCCGTTGTACAAACCGTAGATGAACGACAGCCACAATAGCGACAGCAGCATGTGACTGAAGCTCGGCGCCTGCACCAGGTACGACAGCGCCGGATACGTGGTGGCCAGGGCCAGCAGCGACATGGCGATCAGCACCGGACGGCGTCCGACGCGATCGGACAATGCACCGCCAATCGGCAGCCAGAAGAAGTTGGAAACGCCCACCAGCAGCGTCACCAGCAACGCATCGGAAGTGCTCAGGTGCAGCACGGTTTTGCCGAAGGTCGGTGCGTATACGGTGATCAAGTAAAACGCGGTGGTGGTCAGGGCAACCATTAGCATCCCGCCCAGCACCACGCCCCAGTTCTGACCGAGGGTGCGGAACACTTCCTTCATGCTTGGACGATGTTTGCGAGCGGCAAACTCTTCGGTTTCCGCCAGATTGCGCCGCAGAAAGAAGATGAACGGAACGATCATGCAGCCGACGAAAAACGGAATCCGCCAGCCCCAATCGGCGACCGCTTCCGGCGCCATCCACTGGTTCAAACCGTAACCGAGCGCGGCGGCGACGACGATGGCCACCTGCTGACTGGCCGACTGCCAGGCGGTGAAAAAGCCTTTGCGACCGGGCGTGGCGATCTCCGAGAGATACACCGAAACCCCGCCCAGTTCGGCACCGGCGGAGAAGCCTTGCAACAGGCGCCCGATCAACACCAACGCCGGGGCAAACAGACCGATGGTTTCGTATCCAGGCACCAGCACAATCAAGATCGTGCCGCTGGCCATGATCGAAAGGGTGACAATCAAACCTTTGCGCCGACCGACGTCATCGATGTACGCGCCGAGCACGATGGCCCCCAGCGGACGCATCAAAAAGCCTGCGCCGAACACTGCAAAAGTCATCATCAGGGACGCGAACTCACTGCTCGCCGGAAAGAACACCGCCGCGATCTGCGTGGCGTAGAAGCCGAACAGAAAGAAGTCGAACTGTTCGAGGAAGTTACCCGAGGTCACCCGGAAAATGGCGCCGGCCCGCGAGCCGCCGTGTGGGATTGAGGCTGTCATCGAAAAATACTCCACCGCTTTTATGACGTGCGCGACGGGGAGGCGGCGCACGGTTCTTATTGGGGCGGATAGTGGCGCGCAGGGATCGATTTGTTAATTGCATTGTTGGCATGGATTGATGCGTATGTCGGATTAATCGGTGACTTTGTGGTGGCTGGCAGGCAAGTGATGGTGTGTCAGACAGTGCAAGTTTTGAATGTGCCGGCCCTATCGCTGGCAAGCCAGCTCCCACAGTTTTGATGGTGTGCTCAGCGATTCTGTAAACACTACAACCATTGGGGGAGCTGGCTTGCCAGCGATGGCGGAATGGTCGGCGACTGCAATCTCCCAGACAGTCCGGGCAAAAAATACAAGGAATGATTCCAGAACCCCGCAGTCGGAGTTCAGGTATCACACATCTGAAGGAGGTTCACCGATGAACAACAAGACCCTAATCGCCAGCCTGGCCCTCGTCGCCAGCATCGCCGGGATCAGCCCACTCGTTCAAGCGGCGCAAACCTCGAACGACACTGTCGAACAATCACCGACCGGCAACCGCGAACTGAACGTCAACGACCGCGCCCCGGATATCTACCAGCGCAGCGAAAAAGCCATCAAAAACTGGAAACAGAAAGGCCTCAAACAGCCAGAGCCACAGGCGCAGTGGGTACAGATCAACGATAAATACGTGATGGTGATGATCACCAACGGGACGATTGTGGCGATTCAGCCGGTGGAGAAATAGCGCCGAGTTTAATCAGCCCTGCCATGACTCAGCGCCTGCCCGCCCCCCAATCGATATTGATTGTTCCCGCTGCGTTTGGCCTCGTACATCGCCAGATCCGCAATGTGCAGCAACCGATCCATGGTCGGTGCGTGGTCCGGGAAGACGGCGACGCCGAGGCTGGTGCCGATGTGGCGTTGTTCGTTGCCGATGGGAATTGGCGGGGACAGTTCGATAAAGATTTTCTGACAGATGCTGCGGGCTTCGTCCTGCAGGTTCAGTCCGGGGGCGAGGCCTTGCAGGATGACTACGAATTCGTCGCCGCCGATGCGCGCGACGGTATCGCTGACCCGCAGGATGCGTTTCAGGCGCGTAGCGGTGGTGATCAGAACGCGGTCGCCGGCGGCGTGGCCGTAGCGGTCGTTGATCGCTTTGAATCCGTTGAGATCGATAAACACCAACGCTACCCGCGTCTCGGTCACGCGCGCATGTTCCAGTGCTTCCGATAGCCGTTCTTCCAGCACCAGCCGATTGGGCAGGCCGGTCAGCGGGTCGAAGTGGGCCAGGTGCTGGAGGTAGCTGGCCGAGGCCTTTTCTTCGGTGATGTCGCGCACCACCCCCATCATCTTGATCACCGCATCGTGATCGTTGCGCACTACATTGCCGGTTTCTCGCAGCCAGCGGATTGTGCCGTCGGGCCAGACCACGCGGTACTCCTCGTCGTGGTTTTCGCCGGTCTCCAGGCATCGCAATTCCCCGGCGCGCACCCTGGCGCGGTCATCGGGGTGTACGCAGGAACAGAACAGCGCGTAGGAGGGCGTCACTTCGCCGATCTTGAACCCGAACATGCCGAAGATCGCGTCGGACCAATATAGCCGATCGGTGTCGACCTCCCAGTCCCAGGTGCCGATCCGGGCGAAATACTGGCTGCGTTTGAATCGGTCGGCGTCACCATCCTGACGGATGTTCTGGCCCTCGGCGGCGCGGGTGAGCAGATCGCGATATTCGGCGAGTTGCTGACGAAGCGCGCGCACTCGGCGGATCAGAACGGCGATCACGACCAACAGCACAACGACAATGGCGAAGCTGATCCAGAGTTGAGTCATTCAAGCGTCGCTGACATAGCGTATCGATCGGGCTTGGTAGCGGGTGGCCATCATCCATCACGGCCAACGTGGGGTCAAACGGTTGCCAATGTCCGGCATTTCTGGGAAAACGGCGGCCAGCGGAACAATAGAGTGAATGTTATGAATGATGAACTGCAGATAATCGATCTTCAGCCCGGCGACGGAAAAGCCGCCGTCAAAGGCGCATTGATCACCACCCAATACACCGGTTGGCTGGAAGACGGCACCGAATTCGATTCGTCCTGGAGCCGGGGCAAACCGTTTCAGTGCGTGATCGGCACGGGCCGGGTGATCAAGGGTTGGGATCAGGGGATCATGGGCATGCAGGTGGGTGGCAAGCGCAAGCTGCTGGTGCCGGCGCATCTGGGTTATGGCGAGCGGACGATGGGCAAGATTCCGCCGAATTCGAATCTGGTGTTCGAGATTGAGTTGCTAGAGGTTTTGACGCGGGAGGATTGATTGCCCGTTTCATCGCTGAAGTCATAACACCCGCTGTCTCTCTTCACGGAGCCAGCGGGTTTTTTCTTGCCTTTTACCTGAGGTGTTACGCAGCCATTGCCATCTCATCCAGCGTTGCGGCAACCGTGCTGGTCAGGCTTGGAAATCTGCGCTTTACGCTGGTGAGTGCCGGCAGCAGGCGATTGCGATCCAGTTCGGCATGGTCACGGGCGAGTTGGGTGAGGGCGGTGAGGGCGGCGCTGACGATGGATTTCCGTTCACTCTCGAGCAGCAGCAGGCAGGCTTTCTGGGCCCATTGGCTGTCTTTCTCGTTGAGGCCGATGGAGATCAGGGCGGCGACGATGTGTGCATCGGATTTGCTTTCCATGGGTGTTCCTCAGGTCGTGGCATCGAGAGTGTCCAGCGCCCGGTTCACGGCGAGTTCGCCACACATCACCACTTGGGCGATGCCCAGCACGGTGCTGCGGTAGGGCGGGTCCAGCAGCGCGGCGAAGTCGCTGAGCATCACGCTGGCCGAAGTCATCGATTCGCAGGCGTGGGCCAGCAGGGCATGTTGATCAAGGTCGGGGGCGACGAGGAACATGCGGCCGGGGCAGTGTTGTTTCGGGGCGGTGGGTTTCAGGTAATGGTCGAGGGCGCGCTCGGCGGCTTCGTGGAGTTTTTTTGAGTCGGTTGTGGAGTAGGGGGAAGTTGGGTCGGATTCGGACGGTGAGTCTGTTTCCGGTGGATTAGGCGTTGGCTTGATCATTTGCTCAGAGTCTCCAGTAATGCTGGCTCCCATTTCGCGACTAAACGATTGGGTGGCAGCTATGCGCAGGTTAGTCGACCGGGACTCCAAGCTTTACCGGCGCACCCGAAGGCGCCCTGCGCACAGCTACCATTGAGCGCAGGCACAAAAGCACCTGACTGAATGACTGCATGCGAAGTTGGAGAACACCGAGCGACTAAACCCGTTCACTGACCATTCAGTGATGCGAATCAAGTTACGGGCAGGCTCCAAACCGCACAAGCCGGCGGATTCTGGCGTAGTTGTAGGCAAAGGCGCAAGGCAATGTAGCCTCCCGGATGGGGGCAAAATGATGCGTCATTTTTCAGTCCGCCATCGCGAGCAGGCTCGCTCCCACAGGGTTCTGTGTCGGCTTATCAAGTGTGCCGACTCGCGAATTTCTGCTTTGTGCTACCAAATGTCAGATAAGCCAATTCAAACTTGATTTATATCGATTTCGATATAATCTGCTGGTATGTGATCGCTGCCATTCCTTGCAACACACCGCCGCGACACGATTCCGTCCGGGCTATTACGCTTTTCCTTCGAACACAGGAGAAGCCAATGCCAAGACACAAGGACGTGGTATTTGTCGGGAGTGCGCTCAAGGATCTGAGAGCTTTTCCCCTCGATGCTCGCAGAGCTGCCGGATTCCAATTGGATCTGTTGCAGCAGGGTGACGAACCCTTTGACTGGCGCCCCATGAAGACCGTCGGGCGGGGCGTCAATGAAATCAGAATCACCGAGGATTCAGGAGCGTTTCGAGTGTTTTATGTGGTCAACCGGCCTGACGCGATTTATGTGCTGCACGCCCTGCAAAAGACCACGCGCAAAACCGAGACGCGAGACATAGAACTGGCACGGGCCAGATACCAGGAAATAGGTTGAACCATGACGGATCATCAAAACTCTTCCCAGCGTTTCGCAAGCGTCTGGGATGCACTGGAAGACACGCCGCAGGAAGCGGCCAACATGCGCCTGCGGGCCAAGCTGATGCGCACGTTGTGCGAAACGATTCGTGCCTGGGAGCTTCCGCAGAAGGAGGCGGCCAAGCGTCTAGGCATCACCCAGCCGCGCCTCAACGACGTACTCAACGGCAAAATCGACAAGTTCTCTCTGGATGCGCTGGTCAACCTGTCGGCTGCAGCGCAACTGGACGTAGACCTCTGCTTCTCGTCGTCCTCGCCACTGCAATGGGCCTGACAGACGAGGGTTCCCAACGATCCTGCCTCTGAAACACCTTCCAGAGGCGGTTGCCGACTGACGCTCCGCCTCAATCCTTTCACGTCAAAAATTCAAGCTGCGACGGATGGTCGAAAACAGGCCTTGCCCCTCTCGATCGGAACAGCGACCATGCTCGCCATATAGGGGTAGGGGGTATAGGTATGTCACACACACATGAACACAAAGGCGAGTTGCTCAACCGGGTTCGGCGCATTGCCGGGCAGGTTCAGGCTGTTGAAAAAGCGCTGGAATCCGAGGCCGATTGTGCCAAGACGTTGCACCTGATGGCGGCGACTCGCGGCGCGGTCAATGGCTTGATGGAGCAGTTCATCGAGGCCCACGCCCGCGAGCATGTCGCCCGTCCCGACCTCAGTGATGAAGCCCGCGCCCAGGGCGTGGAAGAGTTGCTGCAAGCCATCCGTCGTTATTCCAAGTGAGCCCCCACACCATGAATCTGACGACGCGCTCTAAAGACTTTTCCCACGACCACCAGTTTCTCGGTGCTTCGCACGATGAAAACGCCCGCCGCACCCTGTGGGTGGTGGTGCTGACCTTCGTGATGATGATCGGCGAAATTGCCGCCGGTTATCTCACCGGTTCCATGGCATTGCTGGCCGACGGTTTCCACATGGCGACCCACGCCGGCGCCTTGGGCATCGCGGCGGCAGCCTATGGTTTTGCCCGGCGTAACGCCAACAACCGACGCTACAGTTTCGGCACCGGCAAGGTCGGTGATCTGGCGGGTTTTGCCTCGGCGATGGTGTTGGGGCTGGTGTCGCTGGGGATTGCCGGGGAATCGGTTTTCCGTCTGTTCCAGCCAACCAGTGTGGCGTTCGGAGAAGCAACCTTGATCGCCGTGGTCGGCCTCGGCGTCAACCTGCTCAGCGCCTTTCTGCTGGCCGGTCATCATGGTCATCATGACCACGGCCATAGCCACAGCCACAGCCACAGCCGCGATCATGGCCATCACCACCATCACGACAACAACCTGCGTTCAGCCTACGTGCACGTATTGGCGGACGCGTTGACGTCGGTGCTGGCGATTGCCGCGCTGCTGGCCGGTCGCTATCTGGGCTGGGTGTGGATGGATCCGGTGATGGGCATCGTCGGTTCCATCGTCATCGCCAGATGGGCCTGGAACCTGATGCGTGACAGCGCCGCCGTGTTGCTCGACACCACCGATGAACCCGTGGCCGAGGAGATCCGCGAACTGCTGGAAACCTCCGATGATGTGCGCATCAGCGATTTGCACGTCTGGCAGGTCGGCCCGCAGGCGCGGGCGGCGATTGTCAGTGTGGTCGCGGTGGCGGGCGTGACTGCCGACGCGATCCGTGAGCGCCTGGCGCCGGTGCATGAGCTTTCGCACCTGACCATCGAATTGCGCAACGCTTAAGGCTGTGCCTCGCTGAACATCGGAATTCGTCCATTCAGCGAAGGCCGGTAGTGCCAGGTGAATCTTCCCGGATCAATGTCGCGGGCGAGGATTTCAGTGAGCGTGGCGCTGGCAATCGTCATCGCCAGCATCTGTCCGGGACATTGATGCCGACCGTTGCCGAACGTGAAACTGCGGCGATTCGGGCGAACCGGCATAAAGCAATCCGGGTTTTCATTCGGTGCCGGGTCTCGATTGGCCGAGGCCAGCAGCACCAGAATTACGTCGCCTGCTTCCAGCCGCACGCCGTCGATTTCGCAGCTGTTTGCCACAAATCGACGGGTGTTCTGTACCGACGGATCGAAGCGCTGGACTTCAGCCAGCAACGAATCCACCGAAGCCGCGCGTAACTCAGGCTGCCGCTGTAGCGCCACCAGCGCATTGCCAATCAACCCGGCGGTAGCCTCGAACGTCTGCGAACAGAGGCCGATCAGGTTGGCGAGCAACACGTCCACATCGCCGACAAAACGCTGGCGAATGTCGGCGAGAAACAGATTCGGATCCGCCAGCAATTCGATGAAATACCCGCGCAATTGCTCCGCCGCACGATGTGCTGCTGCCAGTTGCAAGTCATTGCTCAGCGGCGACAGGCATGCCGCGAAATCCGCCGTCAGTTCACTGATGACCCGCGCCTGCGCCGGGGTGAACCCGAGCAGCGATGCAACCACGCACACCGGGCCGCGAAACATGGCTTTATAGAGCCCGTCGGCATCGTTCGTTATCAACCGCGCGGACACCAGAGCGCTGACTTCTTCCCGATCAATCAACCCCAGCGGTGGCTCGATGGCCGAGCGCGGGCAGCGCTGAGCTTCACCGTCATTCATGCGCATCAATTGGCTGAATACCTTACCCGCCATGCCATCGGCGATCGCCTTGGGCACCGGCTCCTGCACCGGACGTACCCGGCAATCCGCATGCGCCAGCACCGCGCACACCGCCCGGGCGTTGCTGGCGACCCACAGTTTCAGTCCGTGATGAAAAGTCAGCCCGCCCGCCGCGCGCAGTTCTGCGTAATAGGGGGAGGGGTCGGCGTGAGTCGCCGCGATGATCGGGTCCATGGATCGCAACCTTGTCGGTGGGGAAAGTGTTGCTACTATCTCCAGTCCTTGAGGGCGATGATTCGTCCGGGAGCGAAATATGCACGCAGGACATCAAGACATCGGCGTCTCGCAAGTGGCCGCCGCCATCGCGGAACCGGCGCGGACCAAAATGCTGTGCTCGCTGATGGACGGCCACGCCCGCACCGCCACAGAGCTGGCAACCCTCGCCGACGTCAGCCCATCGACCGCCAGCGCGCACCTGGCCAAGCTCAAGGACCTGGCGCTGGTGCGCCTGCACGTGCAGGGCCGCCATCGTTATTACAGCCTTGCCGACAAGCGCGTGGCCCAGGCGCTGGAAGCGCTGATGGTGATCGGCCAGAACCCCGCGCCGACCTTCAAGCCGCACACCCCGGATCGCCTGCAATTCGCCCGCACCTGTTACGACCACATGGCGGGAACGCTGGCGGTGTTGCTGCATGACCGCCTGCTTGAGGCGGGATGGCTGGTGGAAACCGATGAGCAGGTTTATCGCCTCAGTGAAAGTGGCGAGGCGTTTTTTGAAGGGTTGGGCATTGAGATCAAGGAACTGTCGACGATGCGCCGCCGCTTTGCCTGCCCGTGCCTGGACTGGAGCATGCGCCGACCGCATCTGGGCGGTGCGCTCGGGGCCGCGTTGTTGCAGACCGCGCTGAAGCGCAAATGGGTGACCCAGGATCTCGACAGCCGGGCGCTGACATTGACGGTGCAGGGGCGCCGGGAACTGGCGTCGCGCTGGGGACTGGTTTTGCCCGAGTCCGGGCGGGATTCGTCAGCTCGTCTGCTGAAGAATTCCACGCCCGGATCGCTGCATGCGCGTTAGCTTAAGGTGTATCCGCTATCGACCACCCAATCCTGACCGATGACGCCGCGAGCACCATTGCCCAGCTGGAACAGAATGACGTCGGCCACTGCCGCAGGTTCGAGGAATTGTCCGCCCAACAGTCGTTTGTTGACGCCTTGGGCCACGTCGCCGAGCGCTTCATCACTCAGGCCCAGCGTTGACCAGATCGGCGTTGCGGTCGGGCCGGGGGAGACACAATTGATGCGCACGCCATGGGGTGCCAGCTCGACCGCAAGGGTTCGGGCATGGGCGATCAACGCTGCTTTTGATGCGATATAGGCGGCCAGTCCCGCGAAACTGATTTCGGCCAGAAAAGTACCGATGAACACCACTGACGCCTTGTCTGCAAGGTGCGGGCGCAGGGCGGCCAAGGTGTTCAGGGCGCCGGCGCCGTTCACTGCCCATTGGCGATCGAACGCCGAGCTGTCGAGCCCGTCAGCGAGCTCCGCAATACCGGCGTTAGGGATTACGAAATTCACCGGACCGAGGCGTGCAGCCTGTTCGGCCAAAGCGTTCAGGTCGGAAGCTTGAGTGACATCGCCGGGTTTCCACACCAGTTGCTGCGGATACCGCTCAAGCAGTTCGGCCAGTGGGCCGAGCTTTCGCGACATGGCCAACACGCGTGCGCCTTGATCCAGCAGTCGTTCGGTAGCGGCCAGGCCTATACCCGAACTGGCACCGGTGAGGACGGCAAGCTTGCCCTGAAAAACTTGATCCATGTTCAACTCCCGTTTTTGGTCTTCAGCCAAATGGCTGCCGGAAGTCAGTCAATTTTCGGGCCATGCCGGACAGCCTTTGATATCAAGGGCTGCGCAGGGTTGATAGTCATTATGACGCTTGTGGGATCGAGTCAATCTGACTGCTGCTGGGTCAAATTGACCTGACTGCTGCGGCGCGACATTCCGACGAAGAGCGGCATTGCACCTTGTGTGAGCCAATCGCCCTCTATACTGTATATGCGAACAGTATCGAGTCCGTGCCATGCAAATCATCGACAAACTCAGCATCCTCGCCGACGCCGCCAAGTACGACGCTTCCTGCGCCAGCAGCGGCGCGCCCAAGCGTAGTTCCGAAGGCAAGACCGGGCTGGGTTCGACCGATGGCATGGGCATCTGCCACAGCTACACGCCGGACGGGCGTTGCGTATCGTTGCTCAAGATTCTGCTGACCAATTTCTGTCTCTACGACTGCCAATACTGCGTGAACCGCCGTTCCAGTGACGTGCCCCGTGCGCGTTTCACGCCCGAGGAAGTGGTGACGCTGACCCTGGATTTCTACCGGCGCAATTGCGTCAGCGGGTTGTTTCTCAGTTCGGGGATCATTCGTTCGTCGGACTACACCATGGAGCAACTGGTGCGCGTCGCGAAGCTGTTGCGCGAAGAGCACGAGTTCCGTGGCTACATTCATCTCAAGACCATTCCCGATGCGGATCCCGCGCTGATCGAAGAAGCCGGACGTTACGCCGACCGCTTGAGCGTCAACATCGAATTGCCCACCGATGCCAGCCTGCAAACCCTGGCGCCGGAGAAGCACATCGGTTCGATCAAGCAGGCGATGAACACCATCTATACCGGTGTCCAGACCGTACTCAACGAACCCCGCGCGCCAAAGTTCGCCCCGGCCGGGCAGAGCACGCAGATGATCGTCGGTGCCGATGACACCGACGACAGCACCATCCTGCACAGCGCTCAGGCGCTCTACGGCAACTTCCGACTGCGCCGGGTCTATTACTCGGCCTTCAGCCCGATTCCCGACAGCCCGAAAAGCGTGCCGTTGGCCGCACCGCCACTGATGCGCGAGCACCGCTTGTATCAGGCGGATTTTCTGCTGCGCGGTTATGGCTACACCGCCGGTGAATTGCTTCAGGGGCCGGGCAATCTGGCGTTGGATATCGATCCGAAACTGGCCTGGGCGTTGCAGAATCGCGAGGTGTTTCCGCTGGATCTCAATCGCGCCGAACCGGCGTTGATTTCACGCATCCCCGGTATTGGCCTGCGCACCACCGAACGTCTGGTGGAGCTGCGTCGACAGCGGCGCATCCGCTACGAAGACGTGGCGCGCATGCGCTGTGTGCTCGCCAAAGCCAAGCCCTTCATCATCACCAGCGATTACCACCCTCAGCAGGCCGAGGTCACCAGCCAGATGCTTTATCAGCAATTGCGCGACCGACCAATGCCGCAACAGATGGGGTTGTGGGGATGATCAACCTCGATTGCAACGATCTGTTCGACACCTGGCGCCAACAGGCGCGCTGGCTGCTCAGCCATGAAATCGATCCGAGTCTGGTGAGCTGGGCGTCGGAAGGCGTGAGTGATCTGTTTGCCAGTGACGTGTCGGTGCCCGAGGGGCAGGGGCCGTTTCAGGCACGTATTCCGCGAACGTTGCTCGACACTCTGGAACAAGCTTCGCGCTACCGTGGCGATCAACGCTGGAGTCTGTTGTATGAAGTGCTGTGGCGGGTCAGCCATGGCGACCGCACGGCAATGATGGCCGGCGACAAGCTGGGCAGCGAATTGCAGCGGCGGATCAAGCAGGTGCAGCGCGAAGCCCATCATCTGCATGCGTTCGTGCGTTTCATCGAGCGTCCGGCAGAGCTGCCGGGCCCGCAATACGTGGCGTGGCACGAACCGGCCCACGACATCCTGCACAGTGCAAGCGAACACTTCGTCGGGCGCATGGGCCGGCATTGCTGGCTGATCGCCACGCCCCGCGACGGGGTTTATTACGATGGTGAACAACTGATCCATGAACGTCAGTGTCCGCTGGAGTGGCAGCAATTGGCGCAGAACGTCGACGATCCCCACGGTGATTTATGGCTGACGTACTACAGCCACATCTTCAACCCGGCGCGGTTGAACGAGAAAGTCATGCAGGGGCATTTGCCAACGCGGTTCTGGAAGAACCTGCCGGAGGGGGAGCTGATTCCCGGATTGATTACCCAGGCACGCATGGGTAAGCAGCAGAACGGACAGGCGAGCGGGATTGCCGGTCGCGCGGGCAAGCGGATTGCCACGAAGGCCACCGAGCCAAACGAATAAAAAAGCCCCCATCGATCACTCGATGGGGGCTTTTGTGCATCTGGCCGTCAGATCAAACCTTGACGATCCAGCCTGCTGGCGCTTCGACGTCGCCGGTCTGCACGCCGGTCAGCTCTTTGTAGAGATTCTGGGTCACAGGGCCGACTTCTGTTTCGCTGTGGAATACGTGCAGGTGGTCGTTGTAGCTGATGCCACCGATCGGGGTGATCACGGCAGCGGTACCGCAAGCACCGGCCTCTTTGAAGTCCGACAGCTTGTCGATGAACACGTCGCCTTCGACCACTTCCAGGCCCAGACGGGACTTGGCCAGTTCGATCAGCGAAAGACGGGTGATGCCCGGCAGTACCGACGGCGAGTTCGGGGTCACGAACTTGTTGTCGTGGGTGATCCCGAAGAAGTTGGCCGAACCGACTTCCTCGATCTTCTTGTGGGTCAGCGGATCCAGGTAGATGGCGTCAGCGAAGTGCGCTTTCTTGGCCTGGGAGCCCGGCATCAGGCTGGCAGCGTAGTTGCCACCGACCTTGGCGGCACCGGTGCCTTGTGGCGCGGCGCGGTCGAAGCTGGAGATCTGGAAGTTGTGCGGGGTCAGGCCGCCCTTGAAGTAGGCGCCGACCGGGATCGCGAACACCGAGAAGATGAACTCCGGTGCGGTACGCACGCCGATGTTGTCACCCACGCCGATCACGAACGGGCGCAGGTACAGCGCGCCGCCGGTGCCGTAAGGCGGGATGAAGCGCTCGTTGGCGCGTACCACTTCCTTGCACGCTTCGATGAACTGCTCGGTGGACACATGCGGCATCAGCAGGCGGGCGCAGCTGCGTTGCATGCGCGCGGCATTCTGGTCGGGACGGAACAGGTTGATCGAGCCGTCCTTGCAACGATAGGCCTTCAGGCCTTCGAAGCATTGCTGGCCATAGTGAAGAGCAGTGGAGCCTTCGCTGATGTGCAGCACGTTGTCTTCGGTCAGGGTGCCTTTGTCCCACTCGCCATTGCGAAAGTACGACAGATAGCGTTTGTCGGTCTTGATGTAGTCAAAACCCAGCTTGTCCCAGTTGATGCTTTCGTTACCCATGACACCCTCTATCACTGAACAACCGCCGAAGCGGTTCAAGGCTTCTGACGTTTTTTTGGATGGGCACAACAATACTTCATTCTTGAGCGGTTTCGCAGCCCGGGCGATGGGGGGAGCAGCAGATTTATTAGCCTGCTTATGAAAAAACTCCCCCGTGTCGGGTTTTTACAGGTGCAACGCGTGTCCAAGCGCACGCAACGCCGCTTCCTGCACCGCTTCACCCAGCGTCGGGTGCGCATGGATGGTGCCGCCGATGTCTTCCAGTCGCGCGCCCATTTCCAGGCTTTGCGCGAACGCGGTCGACAATTCAGAGACCCCAACACCGACCGCCTGCCAGCCGACAATCACATGATTGTCCCGACGAGCGACCACCCGCACGAAACCGGTTTTCGATTCCAGGGTCATCGCCCGGCCATTGGCCGCGAACGGGAAGTTCGACACGATGCAGTCAAGTCCCGCCGCCTTGGCCTCGTCCGGCGTCTTGCCGACGACCACCAGTTCCGGGTCGGTAAAGCACACGGCAGCGATGGCGGTCGGGTTGAATTCGCGGGTTTTGCCGCTGACCAGCTCGGCGACCATTTCGCCCTGGGCCATGGCGCGGTGGGCCAGCATCGGCTCGCCGCTCAGGTCGCCGATGGCGTAGACGTTGCGCATGCTGGTCTGGCAGCGGCTGTCGATCTTGATCGCCGAACCGTTCATGTCCAGGTTCAGCGCTTCAAGGTTCCAGCCCTGGGTATTGGGTTTGCGACCGACGGCCACCAGCACCTGATCGGTTTCCAGATTCAGCGTGTCGCCGTTCGGATCGCGCACCTGCAACGTACCGTCGAAGCCCAGCACGCTGTGCTTGAGGTAGAGCTTCACGCCCAGTTGCTTCAGCGCGTCGTGCACCGGTTGAGTCAGTTCGGCGTCGTAGGCCGGCAGGATCCGATCCTGCGCCTCGACCACACTGACCTCGGCGCCGAGCTTGCGATAGGCAATGCCCAGCTCCAGACCGATGTAACCACCGCCAACCACGATCAGACGTTTCGGCACGGACTTCGGCGCCAGCGCTTCGGTGGACGAAATGATCGGCCCGCCGATCGGCAGGATCGGCAAATTAACGCTTTTCGAGCCGGTGGCCAGCACCAGATGCTCGCACTGGATGCGGGTGTCGCCGACTTCCACGGTCTTGCCGTCGATGACCTTGGCCCAGCCGTTGATGACCTGAACCTTGTTCTTCTTCAGCAGCGCGGCGACGCCGGTGGTCAGGCGATCAACGATACCGTCCTTCCACTCGACGCTTTTAGTGATGTCGAGGGTCGGCGCCGAAACGCTGATGCCCAGCGCCGAATGCTGGTTGTGATGTTGAGTCTGGTGAAACTGCTCGGCCACGTGGATCAGCGCTTTCGACGGAATACAGCCGATGTTCAGGCAGGTACCGCCCAGCGATTCACCCTCTACCAGAATGGTCGAAATGCCCAGTTGCCCGGCACGAATGGCCGTCACGTAACCGCCAGGACCGCCGCCGATGATCAGCAGCGTGGTGTTCAGAGATTGCATGCCATCACTCCACAAACAGGGTCGCGGGTTGTTCGAGCAGGCCACGAATGGCCTGGATGAAGAGCGCCGCGTCCATGCCGTCGACCACGCGGTGATCGAAGGAGCTGGAGAGGTTCATCATCTTGCGGATCACCACCTGGCCTTTGACGACCATCGGACGTTCGACGATTTTGTTCACGCCGACGATGGCCACTTCCGGCAGGTTCAGCACCGGGGTACTGACGATGCCGCCAAGGGCGCCGAGGCTGGTCAGGGTGATGGTCGAGCCGGACAGTTCATCGCGGCTGGCCTTGCCATTGCGGGCGGCGTTGGCCAGGCGGGAGATTTCCGCCGCGCTGTCCCACAGGCTGCGCGCCTCGGCGTGACGCACCACCGGCACCATCAGGCCGACATCGCTTTGGGTGGCGACGCCGACATGCACGGCACCGAGGCGGGTGATGACCTGGGCTTCGTCGTCGTAACGGGCGTTCATCTGCGGGAAGTCGCGCAGGGCGACGACCAGTGCGCGCATCAGGAACGGCAGCAAGGTCAGCTTGCCACGGCTCGCACCGTGTTTTTCGTTCAGGTGGGCACGCAGTTCTTCAATCGCGGTGACGTCGATTTCTTCTACATAACTGAAGTGCGCAGCACGCTGAGTGGCGTCCTGCATGCGTTGGGCAATCTTGCGGCGCATGCCGATCACTTGAATCTGTTCTTCATCGTTACGCCGGGTGTACGCAGCGGCGACCGGCGCCGAAGCATTCGACTGACCCTGCGCCATATAGGCGTCGAGGTCTTCGTGCAACACGCGACCGGCCGGACCGGAACCGCGCACCAGACGTAATTGAATGCCCAGATCCAGCGCGTGTTTGCGCACGGCCGGCGAGGCCAGCGGGCGCTCATTGGCTTCGCGGGCAACCATAGGGCCCTGGCAAACCGGAGCCGTTCGGGGCGCGACGGGTTTGCTTTCAACGACAGCTTCAACTTTTGGTGCGACAGGTGTTTCTTTTGTCGCGACAGGAGCCGGTTTGTCGGACTCCTTCAGGTTACCGGCGCCTTCGACTTCGATGCTGATCAGCACACTGCCGACCGCCATCACTTCGCCCGGCTGACCGCCGAGTGCAATCACCTTGCCGTGGACCGGCGACGGAATGTCGACCATCGCCTTGTCGGTCATCACGTCCGCCAGCACCTGATCTTCAACGACCAGGTCGCCGACCTTGACGTGCCACTGCGACAGTTCTACTTCTGCGATGCCTTCGCCAATGTCCGGCATCTTGATAACGTGCGTGCCCATTCAGACCTCCATGACCCGTTTCAGCGCCGCGCCCACTCGGGACGGCCCAGGGAAATACGCCCACTCCTGCGCGTGCGGGTAGGGGGTGTCCCAACCGGTGACGCGCTCGATCGGCGCTTCCAGGTGATGGAAGCAATGCTCTTGCACCAGCGACACCAGTTCGGCGCCGAATCCGCAGGTGCGGGTGGCTTCGTGAACCACGACGCAACGGCCGGTTTTCTTCACGGATTTGACGATGGTTTCCAGGTCCAGCGGCCACAGGCTGCGCAGGTCGATGACTTCAGCGTCAACGCCGCTTTCTTCAGCAGCGACTTGCGACACGTACACGGTAGTGCCGTAGGTCAGCACGGTCACGTCCTTGCCCGGACGAGTGATCGCGGCAACGTCCAGCGGCACGGTGTAGTAACCGTCCGGCACTTGTGCGGCGGGGTGCTTCGACCACGGGGTTACCGGGCGGTCGTGGTGGCCGTCGAACGGGCCGTTGTACAGGCGTTTCGGCTCGAGGAAGATCACCGGATCATCGTTCTCGATGGAGGCGATCAGCAGGCCTTTGGCGTCGTACGGGTTGGAAGGCATGACGGTGCGCAGACCACAGACCTGAGTGAACATCGCCTCGATGCTCTGGCTGTGGGTCTGGCCGCCGTAGATGCCGCCGCCGCAAGGCATGCGCAGGGTCATCGGCGCGGTGAATTCGCCGGCCGAGCGATAACGCAGGCGGGCGGCTTCGGAAATGATCTGGTCGGACGCCGGGTATACGTAGTCGGCGAACTGAATCTCGGCCACCGGACGCAAGCCATAAGCGCCCATGCCCACGGCGACACCGACAATGCCGCTCTCGGAGATCGGTGCGTCGAACACCCGCGAGGTGCCGTACTTGGTCTGCAGGCCTTCGGTGCAACGGAACACGCCGCCGAAGTAGCCGACGTCCTGGCCGAACACCACCACGTTGTCGTCACGTTCAAGCATCACATCCATGGCCGAGCGCAGGGCCTGGATCATGGTCATGGTGGTCGTGGTCATGGCGGTTTCCAACTGAATATTGTTGTTGTGATCGTTCATGTCAGATCCCCAACTGCTGACGCTGGCGCTTCAAGTGCTCCGGCATCTCTTTGTAGACGTCTTCGAACATGGTCGCGGCGCTTGGAATCTGGCCGCCGGCCAGGGTGCCGTACTGCTCGGCCTGTTTCTGTGCAGCAATCACTTCGGCTTCCAGCTCGGCGCTGACAGCGGCGTGCTCTTCTTCCGACCAGTGGCCGACTTTGATCAGGTGCTGTTTCAGGCGGGCAATCGGGTCGCCCAGCGGGAAGTGGCTCCAGTCGTCGGCAGGACGGTATTTGGACGGATCGTCGGAGGTCGAGTGCGGGCCGGCGCGGTAGGTGACCCATTCGATCATGGTCGGGCCGAGGCCGCGACGGGCGCGTTCTGCAGCCCAGGCGGAGGCGGCGTAGACCGCGTAGAAATCGTTGCCGTCAACCCGCAGCGAGGCGATGCCGCAACCAACGCCGCGTCCGGCGAAGGTGGTAGCTTCACCACCGGCGATGGCCTGGAACGTCGAGATCGCCCACTGGTTGTTGACCACGTTGAGGATCACCGGCGCACGATAGACGTGAGCGAAGGTGAGGGCGGTGTGGAAGTCCGATTCGGCGGTGGCGCCGTCGCCGATCCAGGCCGAGGCGATTTTGGTGTCGCCCTTGATCGCCGAGGCCATGCCCCAGCCCACGCCTTGAATGAACTGGGTGGCGAGATTGCCGGAAATAGTGAAGAAACCGGCGTCCTTGACCGAATACATGATCGGCAGCTGACGGCCCTTGAGCGGGTCGCGCTCGTTGGATAGAAGTTGGCAGATCAGGTCGACCAGTGGCACGTCGCGAGCCATCAGAATGCTTTGCTGGCGGTAGGTCGGGAAGCACATGTCGTCGATGTTCAAGGCCAGGGCCTGGGCACTGCCGATGGCTTCTTCACCAAGGCTTTGCATGTAGAACGACATTTTTTTCTGCCGCTGGGCAACCACCATGCGGTTGTCGTAGATCCGGGTCTTGAGCATGGCGCGCATGCCTTTGCGCAGGATCTCGACCGGCACGTTTTCAGCCCATGGGCCGAGGGCGTTGCCCTGGTCGTCGAGCACGCGAATCAGGCCACGGGCCAGGTCGGCGGTGTCGGCGGGTTCAACGTCGATGGAAGGTTTACGCACCGTGCCGGCATCGGTCAGATGCAGGTAGGAGAAATCGGTTTTGCAGCCTGGGCGGCCCGAGGGTTCAGGGACGTGCAGACGCAGCGGTTCATACGCTTGGGTCATGGCTTCTACGCTCGATCTTGTGAATTTCTTGTAGTGAGCTGACAGTCATTCTTCGATAAAAGAAATCTTGTCCTACAACAATCATAGGCCCGGGCAAGAAGAATATTTCTCTCTGTTTCGTTGCGCTGAAGATCATTTGCAGATAGAAATTCTGCATAAACATAAAAAGCAGGTGGTTTTGTCTCATGCGCAAACTGGACCGTACCGACATCGGCATTCTCAACAGCCTTCAGGAGAACGCGCGCATCACCAACGCCGACCTGGCCCGTTCGGTCAATCTGTCGCCGACACCGTGCTTCAACCGGGTCAAGGCGATGGAAGAGCTGGGGCTGATCCGCGAGCAGGTGACCCTGCTCGATGCCGACCTTCTGGGACTGCACGTCAACGTATTTATCCACGTCAGTCTCGAGAAGCAGGTAGAGGAAGCGCTGCAGCATTTCGAAGAAGCCATTTCCGATCGTCCCGAAGTCATGGAGTGCTACCTGATGGCCGGCGACCCTGACTACTTGATCCGGGTGCTGGTGCCGACCATTCAGTCGCTCGAACGCTTCATGATGGACTTTCTGACCAAGGTGCCGGGCGTGGCCAACATTCGGTCAAGTTTTGCGCTCAAGCAGGTGCGCTATAAGACGGCATTGCCGCTGCCGGCGAACGGTTTGACGCTGGGCAACTGAATCCGGTGCCGTTCACAGGTATTCATATCGATAACCCAGTTCTTCGGTAAAAAGAGTCTGCTCAATGGTGAAGTTTTGAGGCCACGGAGCGAGTTCGTTTTCGGGGTGAAAGACCAGTGTCGAGTGGCTCAGTTCCTCCTGCGGGAAAGAGGGAACGTTCGGATGCTGGTGTTTCCAGCGTTCCCAGAGCAGATCCAGATAACAATGATGCAGGAAGAATATCGGGTCATTGGGAGAGGATGCCTCCATCATGTTGCCTCCGATCCAGGCATGCACGGGATTGTGCAGTTCACGTTCGGAAAAGTTTTCCCAACCGCCCGGCTCCATCCAATAGGACGTTCTGTTCAGGGCCGAGATGACGGTTTCTGGTGACGGCAAGGCGCCGGCAGCCCCGAGATTGCGACGCAAGCCCGCGTCACCGACGCCCTCGTCCCATACCGAGACAATGAATGGCGACTGGTTATTGGAAAAGGGTCCGCTGGTTACCAGCTGATTCTGGGTGTTGTCACCGTTGCCGCCCATGAAGTCCGAGGTGAATGGATTGTCGGCGCCGCCGATTTGCCAGTTCCAGTAGGGCAGTGTGATGCGAGGGTCATCGGCGGCGGCCTGCAGCGCCAGTTCGAACTGGCGGATCAGGACCCGGTGCCACGGATAAAACAAGGGGCTTTGATGAGGGCTGGGTGCGAGCGGATTGCCACGTCCCATTGAGTTTTTGTGGATCTGAACGAAGTCATCGTAACGGCTTTGCTGACCGGGACGCAGCACGCTGTTGACGTTGTTTTTCAGCCTCAGGACTGCGTTGATGAAGGCGGATTTCTCTTCCCGGGACAGATCCCGGTGGTTACGGCGAATATCCATATTGCCAAGTCTCCATGGGTTGATTACCCCATGAAGTCTGCCTGTCGGCCGAGATTACGCCCAGTTCATGGGATCCGACGTGACAGGTACGAATCCCCTTGATTCGAATTACTTCACTGATCTTTTCTTACACGGAGTTGATCGGAATCTTCAGGTAAACAACGCCATTGCCTTCTGCCGGTGGCAAATTTCCCGCCCGCACATTCACCTGAATCGCCGGCAACAACAGTGTCGGCATTCCAAGTCCGGCATCCCGTTTGGTACGCATCTCGACAAACGCGGCTTCGTCGACGCCGTCATGCACATGGATATTGCTTTTACGCTGTTCACCCACGGTGGTCTGGCACTGCGAGTCGCGGCCTTGCGGCGGATAGTCGTGGCAGACGTAGAGCTTCACGCTGGCAGGGAAGGCCAGCAGCTTTTGAATTGAATTGAACAACTGATGAGCATTGCCACCGGGGAAGTCGCAACGGGCGGTGCCGACGTCGGGCATGAACAGCGTGTCGCCGACCAGGATCTGTTCGCCATCGATCAAGTAGGCCATGTCCGCCGGTGTGTGGCCGGGGACATGCAGGGCGGTGGCCTTGAGATTGCCGATCCGGAATGACTCGTTGGGTGCGAACAGGTGATCGAATTGCGAACCATCGACGCGAAATTCCGGTTCCAGGTTGAACAGCGCCTTGAACACGTTCTGCACTTTGCTGATCGATTCGCCAATGGCGATTTTCCCGCCCAGTTCCCGGCGCAGGTAGGGCGCGGCGGACAGGTGGTCGGCGTGGGCATGGGTTTCCAGCAGCCATTGCACTTGCAAGTGATGGGCACGCACGAAGGCGATGATCCTGTCCGCCTGAGCCGTGCAGGTGCGGCCGGCGGCGCTGTCGTAATCAAGCACCGGATCGACGATTGCGCACTGCCCGCCGTCGGCCTCGTAGACCACGTAGCTGTAGGTCGAAGAGGCGGGGTCGAGGAAAGCTTCAATCAGCGCGGGCATGGACGCGGTCCTGTGCAGGAAGGTGAAAAGTCAGGTTGCAACACTTTATGTAAACACATAATGTCCGCAGCTTAAGTGACGTTGAAGGCATCCTGCAAATGCAATCCAGTCTGACCGAATGTGAAGTGGCGCAACTGCGCGCCTCGGCCTCCAAGGCCTGTTCGCTGCTCAAGGCCCTGGCCAACGAGGATCGACTGTTGATCCTGTGCCAGTTGACCCAGGGCGAGCGCAACGTCGGCGAACTGGAGAAAATGACCGGCGTGCGTCAGCCGACCCTGTCCCAGCAACTGGGCATCCTGCGCGATGAAGGGCTGGTCGCGACCCGTCGTGAAGGCAAGTACATTTTTTACGGTCTCGCCAGTCACGAAGTGATCCAGGTGATGAAAACCCTCTCGGGACTCTACTGCGGAGCCGTGCTCAAAAGCTGGGCGCAATAGACCCGGCTATCCTTGCGTGCAGCCATAAGGAACAAACAATGAACGATCAACACTGGGGCCCATCCATCAGTGCGGACATCGTGGTCATCGGCGGCGGCACTGCCGGCATCGGTTTTGTCGCGAGCCTGCTCAAGCGCGATCCCGGCCTTAAAATCACGGTGATCGAGCCGAGCACCCTGCATTACTACCAACCGGCGTGGACGCTGGTCGGCGGTGGCGCCTATGACGCCAAAGACACCGCCCGACCGATGAATAAAGTGATGCCGCGCCAGGCCACCTGGATTCAGGCCGCCGTGACCGGCATCGACCCCGACCAGCGCCGTCTCATCCTCAACGATCAACGCACGGTCACCTATCAGAACCTGATCGTCTGTCCCGGCCTGCGCGTGGCGTGGGAGAAGATCGAAGGCCTGCAGGACAGCCTCGGCCAGCACGGCGTCACCTCCAATTACAGCTATCAGCACGCGCAATACACCTGGGATCAGGTGCAGAAACTGGGCGGCGGCAAAGCGCTGTTCACCCAGCCGCCGATTCCGATCAAGTGTGCCGGCGCGCCGCAAAAGGCGCTGTACCTGTCCTGCGATCACTGGCTCAAGCGCAACGTGCTGAGCAAGGTCGATGTCGAGTTCAACCTGGCCGGTGCCGCGCTGTTTGGCGTGCCGACCTTCGTACCGCCGCTGATGAAGTACATCGAGAAATACAACGCACGGCTGGCATTCAATTCCAATCTGGTGAAGGTCGACGGCCCGGCGAAAACCGCCTGGTTCGACGTCAAGGATGCGGACGGCAACGTTACCCGTCAGGCCAAGACTTTCGATTTGTTGCACGTCGTCCCGCCGCAGGTTTCACCGGATTTCATCGCACAAAGTCCGCTGGCCGACGCCGCTGGCTGGTGCGAGGTCAACCCGCACACGCTACAACACCCGCGTTATCCCGAAGTGTTTGCCCTGGGCGATATCTGCGGCACCACCAACGCGAAAACCGCCGCGGCAGTGCGCAAGCAGGTCGTGGTGGTGGCGGAAAACCTGCTGGCCCTGCGCAAGGAACTGGCGCTGCCGCTGAAGTACGACGGCTACGGCTCCTGCCCGCTGACGGTGGAGAAGGGCAAGGTGATCCTCGCCGAGTTCGGCTATGGCGGAAAATTGCTGCCGACCTTTCCGCTCGACCCGACCGTGCCGCGCCGCTCCGCGTGGTGGCTGAAGGCGACGCTGCTGCCGTGGTTCTACTGGAACGGCATGCTCAAGGGCCGCGAATGGCTGACAAGCCTGTCCAGGGTTGACTGAGAACACACTATGTTGCTGGCAAGCCTGTTTGGCGTGGTGATGGGGTTGATCCTCGGTCTGACCGGGGCCGGCGGCGGGATCCTCGCCGTACCGGCACTGGTACTCGGGCTGGGCTGGACGATGACGCAGGCAGCGCCCGTGGCGTTGTTTGCGGTGGGCAGCGCGGCGGCAGTCGGCGCGATTGATGGTTTGCGCCACGGTCTGGTGCGCTATCGCGCGGCGCTGCTGATTGCGGCGCTCGGTGCGGTGTTTTCGCCGGTAGGGATCTACTTTGCCCATCAGTTGCCGGAAAAGGTCCTGATGATCCTGTTCAGCCTGCTGATGGTGATGGTGGCGTGGCGCATGCTGCGCCGCGAACGCCAGCAAGAGGGGCCGAGCGACCATGGCCACGCCAGTTGGGGCCAGAAGAACTGCATGCTCAATGAACAGACCGGCCGTTTCGACTGGACCGCCAAATGCACCGCGACTCTCGCGGCACTGGGCGCGGTCACCGGCGTGGTGTCCGGTTTGCTGGGCGTTGGCGGCGGGTTCCTGATCGTGCCGGCGTTCAAGCAACTGACCGATGTGCAGATGCGCGGGATCGTCGCCACTTCACTGATGGTCATCAGCCTGATTTCCGCTATCGGCGTGATCGGTGCGTTCCATGCCGGGGTGCGGATCGATCATCTGGGTGCGTCGTTCATCGTAGCGAGCATCGTCGGCATGATCATCGGCCGCAAACTCTGTGCGCGAGTGCCGGCGAGGACGTTGCAGGTGGGGTTTGCCAGTGTGTGCCTGGTGGTCGCCGCTTACATGTTGCTGCGTGCGTGAGACAAAACCTGTGGCGAGGACCAGGCGTCCTCGCCACGGCGTCAGCGTCACAACACCAGATGCGGTAACCACAGCGACAGCGCCGGAACGTAGGTCACCAGCATCAGCACCAGGAACAGCACGGCGTAGAACGGCAGCAGCGCCTTCACCGTGCTTTCGATACTGACTTTGCCCACCGCCGAACCCACGAACAGCACGGCTCCCACGGGCGGCGTTATCAGGCCGATACCGAGGTTGACCAGCATGATCATGCCGAACTGAACCGGGTCGACGCCGATACCGAGGATCACCGGCATCAGGATCGGTGTGAGGATCAGGATCAGCGGTGCCATGTCCATCACGGTGCCGAGCAACAGCAGCATGACGTTGATGCACATCAGGATCACGTAGCGGTTGTCGGACAGGGTCAGGAACAGCGTGGTGATCTTCGCCGGGATCTGCATCAGGGTCATGATGTAGCCGAAGCTGGCGGCGAAGCCGATCAGGATCATCACGATGGAAATGGTGCGCACCGTGCGATGCATCAGTTTCGGCAGTTCACTCCATTTGTAGTCGCGGTAGATGAACATGGTGACGAAAAACGACCACAGCACGGCGATGGCCGCCGACTCGGTGGCCGTGAAGATCCCCGAGAGAATGCCGCCGAGAATGATCACCATCGCCATCAGTCCCCACAAGGCTTCACCACAGATCTTCAGGGCTTCACGCAGCGGGATCACTTCACCTTTGGGATAGTCGCGTTTGCGCGCGAAAATCAGGCACAGCACCATCAGGCACGCGCTCATCAGCAGGCCCGGCACCACGCCGGCCATGAACAGCGACGCAATGGAAACGGTGCCACCGGCCGCCAGCGAGTAGAGCACCGAGTTGTGACTCGGCGGGGTCAGCAGGGCCTGTACCGAGCCGCTGACGGTGACCGCTGTGGAGAATTCCCGAGGGTAGCCCTTGCGCTCCATTTCCGGGATCAGCACCGAACCCACCGACGCGGTGTCGGCCACCGACGAGCCGGAAATCGCGCCGAAGAAGGTCGAGGCCATGATGTTGACCAGCGACAGCCCGCCACGCACGAAGCCCACCAAGACCCCGGCGAACGCCACCAACCGCCGAGACATGCCGCCCTCGGCCATGATCGCGCCGGCCAGCACGAAGAACGGAATCGCCAGCAGCGAGAATTTGTTCACCCCGCCCGCCACCTGAATCATCAAGGCCTGGAACGGGATGTCGATCCACCACGCGCCGATCAGCGCCGACAGTCCGAGGGCATAGGCAACCGGCATGCCGATCAGGATCAGTGCGATAAAACTGCCCAGCAGAATCAATGCGTCCATCAGGCAGCCCCTTCGTTTTCTTCAACCAGGTCGAATCGCACCACGCGGCGATTGCTTTGATCGCCGAGCAAGAGTTTTTCCAGTACGAATACCAGCGTCAGCGCACCGCCAACCGGGATCGGCATGTAAGTGATGCCGACCCGCAATGTCGGCAGGGCGCTCATGAACTGGTTCCACGTCGACAGGCACAGCTTGGTGCCCCAGATGGTCATGAACAGGCAGATGGTGCCCATGAGCACTTGCGAAACGATGCTCATGGTTTGGCGCATCTTCGGTTGCAGGCGGTCGGTGACCATCGCCACCGCCATGTGCGCGCCGGCGCGATAGCTGGCGGCGGCGCCGATGAAGGTGAAGACCATCATCAGCAGAATGGCGGTGGGCTCCGGCCAACTCGAACCTGTGCCGAGGACGTAACGGGCGAACACGCCCCAGGGGATGATCAGGGAAATGGTCAGCACCGACAGACCGGCGACCCAGATGCAGGCCATGTAGATCCGGTCATTGATGCGCAGCAGCAAATTCTTCATCGGGTTCCACCGTAACCGGGCACGCGCGGACGTCAGGCGACGTCAGCGCTGCCGGGCCTTTTGCAGAGGGCTGGGAGGTTTACTGAACGGCTTCGATGCGCTTGATCAGGTCGGCATAGGGGGCGCCGTATTTTTCACGGATCGAGGCGGTGGCCTCGTAGAAGGGTTTCTTGTCGACGGTGATGAACTCGACGCCGGCCGCCTTGAGTTTTTCCTCGCTGCTGACGGACTTGGCGTCCCACAGCGTGCGCTCCTGAGCCTGTGCAGCCTTGGCGGCTTTTTTCACCAGCGTCTGCTGATCGGGGGTGAGTTTGTCCCAAGTGATTTTCGACATCACGATCGGCTCGGGCAGGATCAGGTGCCCGGTCAGGCTGTAGAACTTGGCGTTCTGGTAGTGGTTGTGTTCAAGCAGGGTCGGTGGGTTGTTTTCCGCGCCGTCGATGACGCCGGTCTGCAGCGCACTGAAGATTTCGCCGGTGTCCATGGCGATCCCGTTGCCGCCCATGGCGTTGATGGTTTCGATGAACATCGGGTTGCCCTGCACACGGATTTTCATGCCCTTGAGGTCTTCAAGGCTGCGCACCGGTTTCTTGGTGTAAATGTTGCGCGTGCCGCCGTCCATCCACGCCAGAGCGACGAGGTTGAATTCGGATTGAGTGATCTTGTCGAGGATCTCGTCACCGATTTCACCGTCGATGATCTTGCGCATGTGCGCCTGGTCACGGAACACGAACGGCATGTTGAACACGTTCACGTCCGGCACCACCGGGCCGACGATGCCGAGGCTGACGCGGGCCATTTGAATGGCGCCGACCTGAGCCTGCTCGACCACTTCCTTTTCCGAGCCGAGCACGCCGCCGGGAAACATTTTGAAGGTCAGCTTGCCGTCACTTTCGGCAACCAGGGTCTTGCCCAACTGTTCTTCGGCGACCACGGTCGGATACCCGGCGGGGTGGATGTCGGCGAATTTGATTTCCAGCGCCTGGGCGGCGCTGCCGAAGGTGAGCGCGAGGGGGAGAGCGGCGGCGAGCAACGTGCGTTTGAAGTCCATGAGGGGTTCTCCAGTCTTGTTATTTTTGTGTTCAAGGCACAGCGATGCAGCAGGGGGGTTACAGCAGGTCGTCGAACAATGGCTCCGGCAGGCCTTTGACGCCGGGGTTGAGGGCGAACACGCCGCCGGCCAGGGAGTGGGGATCCTGGTCGTCGACGGGGCGGATCGAGGTCACGAACAAGGTGTCCATCCGGCTGCCACCGAAGGCGCACATGGTGGGTTTTTTCACCGGTACCGGCAGTGAGCGGTCAAGGCGACCTTCCGGCGTGAACCGGTGGATCAGGCCGACATCGTTGGCGCAGATCCAGTAGCAGCCATCGGCATCCACGGCAGCGCCGTCGGGACGGCCGTAAAAATGGTTCATGTCCACGAACACCCTGCGGTTGGAGGGTGTGCCTGTCTCGGTGTCGTAATCGAAAGCCCAGATCAGTTGCACGCTCGGGTGCGAGTCCGACAGGTACATGGTTTTGCCGTCCGGGCTGAAGCCCAGACCATTGGGCACGATGAAGCCATCAAGCTGTGCCTCTATCACGCCTGTTTGCCCGGCAGCGTAACGATAGAGCCGGCCCTCGGGCAGATTCAGGCCCATGTTCAGCACCATGCTGCCGGCCCAGAACCGGCCCTGACGGTCGCAGCGGCCGTCGTTCAGGCGCATGTCCTGGCGACTGTGTTCCACGGTCGCGAGCAGGTCGCTGTCAAGGCTGCCATCGCTGTGGGGGCGCAGTTGAAAGAACCCGCTCTCCATGCCGGCCACCCAGCCGCCCCGGCTGTGTCGGGCGAGGCAGGCGAGCATCTCGGGAGCCTTCCAGGCGTGAACATGGCCAGTGTCGGCATCCCAGCGTTGCAGGCCACCGTTGGGGATATCGACCCAGTACAAGGCGTTTTCCTGCGGCACCCACACCGGGTTTTCACCCACCGCGTTGCGGGCGTCGACGATCAATTCGGCTTGCATACTCATTCCCTTGGTTTTGTTGGAGAGGTGAAACGCGCCGGTCAATCGCCGAACGGGCCCGCCGCGACAAAGGCCCCGCCCTGATAGATCCGCGCCGGGTCATCGCTGGCGGGCATCGGCTGCGCTTCGACCTTGTCGCGAAACACTTCGGAGGTGTCCTTGGCCTCGAAGCCGAGGTGGCTGGCGAAGCGGTTGTCCCACCACACATCCTTGTTGGCGGACATGCCATAAACCACGGTGTGGCCGACGTTGGGGGTGTACAGCGAACGCTCGAGCAATTGGGTGAGGTCGTCGAAGCTCAGCCAGGTGTGCATCATTCGGCGGTTCTGCGGTTCGGGAAATGACGAGCCGATGCGGATGCTGACGGTTTCGATGCCATAGCGATCGAAGTAGAAACTGGCCATGTCTTCGCCGTAGGACTTGGACAGACCGTAGTAGCCATCGGGGCGGCGAGCGGAGCTGGCGTCGAGATGCTCATTCTGTTTGTAGAAACCGATGACATGGTTGGAACTGGCGAAGATCACCCGTTTGACGCCATGCCGGCGTGCCGCTTCATAGATATGGAACACACCGCAGATATTGGCACCAAGGATTTCTTCGAAGGGGCGCTCCACTGAAACGCCACCGAAATGCAGGATCGCATCCACGCCTTCGACCAGTTGATGCACGGCGGTTTTGTCGGCGAGGTCGCAGAGCACGATTTCTTCCCGGTCATCGATGGCTGGGGCGAGGGCGGCGATGTCCGACAGGCGCAGCACGTTGGCGTAGGGGCGCAGACGTTCGCGCAAGACTTTGCCCAGGCCACCGGCGGCGCCGGTCAGCAGCAGGCGATTGAACGGAGTTGGGGCGGTGGAGGTGAACGTCATGGCAATCCCTTACACGTTGTTATTAGGTTTGTTGTAGGTTGTCGTATGACTGCGTTGAAGTATCGGTAGGGTTTCCGGAACTTGTCAACGCGACTTTCGGTGTAAATGACGGAAGGCGGATTCACCTTCCGCTCACGCCATGTTCGGGTTTACAGCAAGGAAATCGGGTAACTGATGAAGATCCGGTTCTCGTCGAATTCATTGGTGCTGAAGTCCCGGCGAATCGTCGCGTTGCGCCATTTGACGTTGAGGTTCTTCAGCGGGCCGCTCTGCACGGTGTAGGCCAGTTCCGATTCGCGACCCCATTCCTTGCCGTCGGTGGTGGTGCCGGTGTGCACGTTGTCGCCGCTGATGTAGCGGTTCATCAGCGTCAAGCCGGGGACGCCGAGGACGACGAAGTTGTAGTCGTGGCGAATCTGCCACGAGCGCTCCTTCGCGTTGTCGTAACTGGCGTTGTAGCTGTCGTTGGCCAGGGTGCCGCCGCTGGTGCCGTTGACACGCATCCAGGCATCGTCGCCGCTGAGCTTTTGCAAGCCGATGTAGAACGTGTTGCCGCCGTATCTGGCCGAAAGCATGGCGAACGCGGTTTTGTTGTCGAGGTCGCCGGCCTGGGCGCTGCCGTCCTCCTTGCCGGTGAAGAAACCGAGGTTGGCGCCGAGTGTCCAGTCGCCCAGTGGCTGGCTGTGGCTGAGGTTGAAATACTGCTGTTGGTAGATGTCGCTGAGTTCGGCGTACCACACACCGACAAGCGTGCGTTTGTCGTTGAAGGTGTATTCGCCGCCGCCGAAGTTGAAACGGTCGGAGGTGAAGGCGCCGCGGCCGTTCATCGACATGTCTTCCATGCTGGCATCGTTGCGCGGGCTGTTGCCCCGGAACTGACCACCGTAAAGGGTCAGGCCATTGATTTCGGTGGACGTGATCTGGCCGCCGCGAAACGTCTGGGGCAGGGAGCGGCCATCATCCGAGCGCAGAATGGGCAGCACCGGCATCCATTCACCCACCTTCAATTCGGTCTTCGACACCTTGGCCTTGAGCGCCACGCCCAAGCGCCCGAAATTGTCCGCCGGGCGCCCGTCATCGTGGATCGGTAGCAGTTGCGTACCGCCGGTGCCTTTGCCGCCATCGAGCTTCTGCGAATACATGCCCAGCACGTCCAGGCCAAACCCGACGGTGCCCTGAGTGAAACCGGATTTGGCGTCGAGGATGAAGTTCTGTGTCCACTCTTCAGCCTTGCCCTGCGGGTAGTTGGGGTTGACGAAGTTGCGATTGAAGTAGGCGTTGCGCAGGTTCAGCGTGGCTTTACTGTCTTCGATGAAGCCCTCGGCATCGGCGCTCATCGGCAAGAAGATAGCCAGACTGCTGCAACCGATCAGGCTCAGGGTGGAACGCGGGCGGGGGATAGAAAAACGGGACGTGCGGACGGAATTGCAGACGAGTGTGCTCACTGTGACGCTCCCTGTTTCATTTGTTGTTTTTATTATTTGTTATACGTCGTCGTACAACATGGTTGCGGATATTTGCGAGGTTTTCCGGAAATGTCAACAGGGCGTCGTACGATGACTTTGGGTGAGCGGGCAGCCCTCAAAGCGCTGTGAAGAGGGCTGCTTTCGGCACATTTACTGGTTGTAGAGCGCTTCAGTGTTATCGATCAGGGAATTTTTTTCGGTCAGCACGATCTGCGCGATCTGATCCTTGCGCATGAAGCTCACCTTCGGATGCGACTGGGCGTACCGGATGAAACGCTCCATGGCCTCGACCATCGCCGGAGTACCGCCGATGCGATCGTGCAGACTCACCGACATCATCCGCCGCTTGCTCGCGCCTTCGGCGTAGAGGCGATCGAATTCCAGCACCAGTTGCTGGTAGAACTGCTCGGCGGAGAAATGCCGGCCCTCGACCAGCACGATGTCGTTGTTGCGCAGGGTGTACGGCACCACGGCGAATTTACGCCCGCGAACCATGGTCACGAACGGCTCGTCACGGCTGACGTCGTCAATGTGGTAGGTGAAATTCAGATCCTGCAGCACCTTCAGCGTATTGGGGCTGCGGCGCAGCCAGTTGGCGTTGTAGCCGACCGAGCGCTGGCCGGCGATTTTTTCCACCGCAGCGACGCCATCACCGATGAACTGTTTTTCCTGGGCGTAGTTCATGTTGTACGAATCGGCCCAGCGCATGCCGTGGGCCGCCAGTTCATGGCCGCGTTCGGCGATGGCTTTGGCGAGTTCCGGGTGCTTGAGCGCCGCTTCGCCGACCACGTGGGAGGTGACTTTGATGCCGGTGCGATCCCACAGATCGAGCATGCGCCACAGGCCTTCCTTGTAGCCGTAATCGAACCAGGTCTGCGCCGGCAGGTCCGGATAACCTTTTGGCAGCGGTGTGCCGGAGAACGGACTTTCGGCGCCCTCGGGCTGACCGCCGGTTTCGAATTGCATCGACACCGAAATCACCAGTTGCGAGCCATCCGGCCACGGGCGTTCCTGGGCGAAGGCGAGGGCGGGCAGCATCAGCGCGGCGGCCAGCAGGTTTTTCAGCAGACGCGGGGAGCGTTGCCAGCGGGGAGTGGTCATATCGGGCACCTTGCAGGTTGAGAAGTGCTGCAAGGTTGGCATCCGCTACGCTTGGGAAAAATCCGCTGCGGGCGAGATGACCTTTAAACAATATTTACGAATCCACTCCGGATCCGGGGGAGCAGAATCCCACAGGGATATGGGTTTGGCTGCAGTTTTGCGGCACACTCAAGCCATCACCGCACAAGGCCTTTCAATGGATCAATACGCCCCGCGCAACTGGCAGCCGCACGAGAAGCCCAGTCTGCCCGGTTCCCCCTCGACGCCGCTGCATTCCAACCCCAAGCGCCTGGCTTATGCGCTGGTGGGCGTGCTTGTCGCGGTGACCGGTGGTCTGGGCAATGCGCTGGTGGTCGCCAACCTGCCTTACCTGCAAGGCGCGCTCGGGGCGACCACGGCGGAGATGGCCTGGCTGCCGGCGGCGTATGTGATGACCAACGTGTCGATGAACCTGCTGCTGGTGAAGTTTCGCCAGCAGTTCGGCCTGCGGGCGTTCACCGAGGTGTTTCTGGTGCTGTATGCGCTGGTGACCTTCGGCCATCTGTTCGTCAACGACCTGAATTCTGCGATCGCGGTGCGTGCAGCCCACGGCATGGTCGGCGCGGCGCTCAGTTCACTGGGCCTGTATTACATGGTGCAGGCGTTCCCGGCCAAATGGCGGATGAAGGCGCTGGTGTTGGGCCTCGGCACCTCACAGCTGGCCTTGCCGCTGGCGCGATTGTTTTCCGAAGACCTGTTGCAGATCGCCGAATGGCGCGGCCTGTACCTGTTTGAATTGGGCATGGCACTGCTGTCGCTGGGCTGCGTCTTGTTGCTCAAACTGCCGCCAGGTGACCGCTTCAAGACCTTCGAACCCCTTGATTTCCTCACCTTCGCGATCCTCGCCAGCGGCGTGGCTTTGCTGTGCGCCGTGTTGTCCCTGGGCCGGATCGACTGGTGGCTGGAGGCCGACTGGATCGGTATCGCCCTGGCCGCGTCGATTGCCCTGATTCTCGCGGGGCTGGCCATCGAACATAACCGCAGCAACCCGATGCTGATGACCCGCTGGCTCGGCAGCGGGGTGATGATCCGTCTGGCGTTGGCAGTGATCCTGATTCGCATGGTGACCTCGGAGCAATCCACCGGCGCCGTGGGCTTCATGCAAAACCTGAACATGAGCAGCCAGCAGCTTCATAGCCTGTATGTGGTGATGCTGATCGGCAGCGTCGCCGGGCTGCTGACCAGTGCGCTGACCATCGACCCGAAACACCTGCTGATGCCGCTGATCGTTTCGCTGGCGTTGATGGCCAGCGGCTCGATCATGGACAGCTCATCGAACAACCTGACCCGCCCCGGCAATCTGTATTTCAGCCAGTTCCTGCTGGCGTTCGGCAGTACCTTCTTCCTCGGCCCGACCATGGTGCTGGGCACGCGCAACGTGCTGACCAATCCGCGCAACCTTGTGAGTTTTTCGGTGTTGTTCGGGATCTGCAACAACCTCGGCGGCCTGATCGGCGCGGCGTTGCTGGGGACGTTCCAGATCGTGCGCGAGAAGTTCCATTCCAGTCACATCGTCGAGCAACTGGTGATGTCCGATCCCAGGGTCGCCGCCCGGGTTCAGAGCGGCGGTTCAGCAGTCGGCTCCGTGATTGCCGACCCGAGCCTGCGCAATCTGCAAGGCATTCGCAGCCTGGCCAACGCCGCCACCCGCGAAGCGAACGTGCTGGCTTACAACGATGTGTTCATGCTGATCGCGGTGATCGCGATCCTGACCATGATCTGGATTTCCATCCGTGCGCTGTGGCTGATCAGCACCACCCGAGCCGTCGCCCCGACATCTTCCGTACCTTCCAGCGGTGCCACCTCTTCATGACCGAACCGACCACCACAACCACCAATGCCATCGCCGCCACCCCTGAAGGCGTGGCGCCGCCGTCATCACCGAACACCGAGCCGCGCTCGTTGCGGGTGCGGATCATCTCGTCGCTGGGGTTTGCCGCGATTGCCATCGTCGGCGTGTTGATCGTGCTTTACGCCTGGCAGTTGCCGCCGTTCAGCAGCGCAGTTGAGACCACCGAAAACGCCTTGGTGCGCGGTCAGGTGACAATCATCGGCCCGCAGCTCAGCGGCTACGTGTTTGAAGTGCCGGTACAGGACTTCCAGTTTGTGAAGGAAGGGGATTTGCTGGTGCGTCTTGATGACCGCATTTATCAGCAACGCCTCGACCAGTCGCTGGCGCAACTGGCGGTGCAGAAGGCTTCGCTGGCCAACGTGGTGCAGCAGCGCAACAGCGCCGAAGCCACGATCAAACTGCGGCAGGCGGTGGTGGCCGACAGCGAAGCGCAGTTACGTAAAAGCGAGGCGGATCTGCGTCGCAACAAGGCGCTGGTCAATGACGGTTCGGTGTCCAAGCGTGAGATGGACGTGGCGCTGGCTGCCAATGCGCAAAGCATTGCGGCGGTGGCGCAGGCCAAAGCCAATCTGGAAATCGCCCGACAGGATCTGCAAACGGTGATCGTCAATCGCGGTTCGCTGGAGGCGGCGGTGGCCAGTGCGGAGGCGGCGGTGCAGCTGGCACGGATCGACTTGTCCAACACCCGGATCATCGCCCCGCGCGACGGTCAGCTCGGGCAGATCGGCGTGCGCCTCGGCGCCTACGTCAACTCCGGGGCGCAGTTGATGGCGCTGGTGCCGAACCAGAAATGGGTAATCGCCAACCTCAAGGAAACCCAGATGGACAACGTGCGCGTCGGGCAACCGGCGAGCTTTACCGTCGATGCCTTGAACCACCGTAAATTCACCGGCCACGTTCAGCACATCTCGCCGGGCACCGGTTCCGAATTCGCGTTGTTGCAGGCCGACAACGCCACCGGCAACTTCGTGAAGATCGCCCAGCGGGTGCCGGTGCGCATCACCATCGATCCGGATCAGCAGGAGAGCGAGCGCTTGCGGCCGGGGATGTCGGTGGTGGTCAGCATTGATACTGCCGCCGGTGATACACAACCTCACTGATCAACATATCAATTTGTGGGAGCCTTCAGGCAGCGATCATCGGCGGCAGGGTGCCGAGCACGGACACCGCCGCCACGGCGCCGATGCCCAGCAGCCATTCGAGCATGACGCTGCGCTTGAGGGTGTCGATCCGCTGTTCGCAATCGTTGATCCGCAGGCGATTGAACAGCGCGAGTGCAAGCATGCCGGACACCAGCAGCGCCTTGATCAACAGGATCAGGGCGAATCCCGAGAACAGCGGTGTCGGCCACCACTGGCCGGTGAGCACGCGCACGTTGATCAACCCGGTGATCAGCAAGCCGGCGACCAGCCCGTAACCGAGCCCGCTGAATCGCCGCAGGATTTCGCGAATGTTTTTGTCAGGTTGGCGCAGGATCATCACCAGCATCAGCAACCCGCCAAGCCAGGCGCCGACGCACGTCAGGTGAATGACCTGATTGAGGATCAGCATCTGCCCGCTGAAACCATCGAGCATCGCGCCGTGACCGACCGGTGCCAGCGTCATCAGCAACAGTGCGCTCAGGCCCAGCCGCAATGGCCGGTTTGAACGCCAAGGCGTAAACAGCAAGGCCAGCAACAAGGCGTTGATCAACAGATGCCAGCGCCAGACCTGACCGAAAAACGTGTGCCCCAGCACTAGCTCGACGGTGGCCGGATCAAACGCCGCAGCCGCCGAACCGGCCATGCTGGCAGTAATCAACAACGCCCAGATGGCGCCGCTGAACAGAGCAATTGCCGCCAGCCAGCGCACCATCCGCGCCAAGTGCCGATCCAGCAACGGCGCTTCACCCTTGAGCAGCAGCGGCCGGAACAGCCAGGCCCCGAACAGCATCAACACCACGATGAAATGCAGGAACCGGCACAGCACCAGCGCTTCGCTCATGAATTACTGGCCAACCTTGAACTGATAGGCGCCTTCGCTCTTGTGCGTGTCGACCGACACCGCATGCCATTCGACCTTGTATTCGCCAGCGTTCAGCGGTGCTTCGGGGGTGACGATCAGGGTTTTCTTGTCACCTTCGGTGGTCAGCGGTTTGACCGCCACAGGCTTGCCATCACGGGTCACGGTAACTTTGGTGAAGCTGGCTTCGACGCCTTCGGAAAACACCAGACGCAGATCTGCCGATGCCGCGACGGTGCTGTCGGCGGCCGGAGTCTGGCTTTTCAGATGGGCATGGGCGAACGCCTGGGAAGTGACGATCAGCGAGGCCAGCAGCGCGCCAGCGGTGAGCAGGTTTTTCAGCTTCATGGGAAATCCCTTTTCAGTGAGTGACGGTCGACAGTATAGGGCGTGCCATGCACGTTACCTTGAGTGAGGTCAGGTCGGCGGGGCGATCCTAAACCAGAAAAAAGCCCAGGTGTGTGAAGAATCGTTCGCGGCTGTCGCCCCATGCCCAGAGCGGATGCTAGTCTTCAACAACGTTGTCTTCAGGGAGCCCTCATGGGCAATCACAAGATCGAAATCCGCCGCACCAACGTCGACAAGATCCTGCTGGCGGCGGAAAAAGTCTTCGCCGAAAAAGGTTTCGGCGGCACCGCCATGGCGGACATCGCCGCTGAAGTGCAGCTGCCGCGTTCCAACCTGCATTACTACTTCTCGACCAAGAGCGAGCTGTACAGCGCGGTGCTGTTCGACCTGCTGGAAGTGTGGAAGCAGGACGCGCTGTGCTTCGAAATGTTTGACGATCCGCGCGTGGTGCTCAGCAGCTACATCCGCGCCAAGATGAACCACTCGCGCAGCCGGCCTTACGGCTCGAAAGTCTGGGCCAACGAAATCATCCACGGCGCGCCAACCCTCGGCGAGGCGCTGGATGTGAGCCTGTATGACTGGGCCAAGATGAAAGAGGCGAAGATCCGCCAGTGGGTCGAGGACAAGCGGATTCTGCCGGTGGAGCCGTCGAGCCTGCTGTACATGATCTGGGCGTCGACGCAGCACTATGCGGACTTTGATCATCAGGTGAATATTCTGAATGAGCATCAGCCGCTGTCGGACATGCAGTTCGAGCGGGCGGTGCAGACGGTGACGAGTGTGATTTTGCGGGGGATCGGATTAGAACCTTGAAAGTCAAAAGCTGGCCCTCACCCCAGCCCTCTCCCGGAGGGAGAGGGGGCCTACCGAGGTGTCTTGCGAGCTACATCGACCTGCAAGACCGGGTCGATTATGGATTCAAAGCGCAGCTCTAGCAGCTTCGGTTATGGATTCAACGCAAGACTTTCACGTCGGTGTAATTCATCAATATCCCCCAATCAGTCCCCTCTCCCTCGGGGAGAGGGTTAGGCGGGCGGCGTTCCGATGAGGGGACTTCTGGATCAGCAGGCAATCTAAACAGCAACGTGATACGGATTCCTCGGATCATGATTCCAGTCCAGAAACGGCTTGCCCGTCTCCATCGGCACCATCTCGATGCAATCCGCCACCGGACAAGTGATCTGGCACAGATTGCACCCCACACACTCATCATCGATCACTTCATATTTATGGGTGCCATCGGCCTGCTTGAGGCTGCTGATCGCCTGGTGTGACGTGTCTTCGCAGGCAATGTGGCAACGCCCGCAACCGATGCACGCCTCCTGATCAATCTTCGCAATCACCTGATAGTTGATGTCCAGGTACTTCCAGTCGGTCGTATTGCCGACCGCGCGCCCGGAAAACTCGGCAATGCTGGCGTAACCCTGACTGTCCATCCACCGCGACAAGCCGTCCTTCATCTCCTCGACAATCCGAAAACCGTGGAGCATCGCCGCCGTACACACCTGCACCGCACCGCTGCCCAAAGCTATGAACTCCGCCGCATCGCGCCAGCTGCCAATGCCGCCAATGCCGCAGATCGGCAGGCCCTGGGTCTGTGGATCACGGGCGATTTCCGCGACCATGTTCAGCGCGATCGGCTTCACTGCCGAGCCGCAATAACCGCCGTGGGTGCTTTTGCTGCCGACGGTGGGCAGGGCGACCATGTGTTCGAGGTCGACGCTGGTGATCGAGTTGATGGTGTTGATCAGCGACACCGCATCGGCGCCGCCACGGTGTGCAGCGCGGGCGGCGACGCGGATATCGGTGATGTTCGGTGTGAGTTTGACGATCACCGGCAGCGAGCAATAGGTCTTGCACCAGCGCGTAACCTGCTCGACATACTCCGGTACCTGACCAACCGCCGCGCCCATGCCGCGTTCCGGCATGCCGTGGGGGCAGCCGAAATTCAGTTCGATGCCATCGGCGCCGGTGGCTTCCACCAGCGGCAGGATGTGTTTCCACGACTCTTCGACGCACGGCACCATCAGCGACACGATCAGCGCGCGATCCGGCCAGTCCTTTTTCACCTGAGTGATTTCCCGCAGGTTGATTTCCAGCGAGCGGTCGGTGATCAGTTCGATGTTGTTGATGCCCAGCACTTCGCGGTTGGCGCCGTAATGCGCCGAATAACGCGACGACACGTTGACCGCCGCCGGGTCTTCACCCAGGGTTTTCCAGACCACGCCACCCCAGCCGGCCTCGAAGGCGCGTACCACGTTGTAGGCCTTGTCGGTGGGCGGCGCGGAGGCCAGCCAGAACGGATTGGGGGCTTTGATACCGGCGAAGACAATCGAGAGATCGGCCATTTACGCAGCCTCCACGTTGAGCATCAGTTGAGCGTTGATCGCCTCGGCGGCGCGCTTGCCGTGTTGCACCGCTTGCACGGTCAGGTCCTGATCGAGGCTGGTGCAGTCACCGCCGGCATACACGCCGGGGATGCTGGTGCGCAGGTTTTCATCGACCTGGATGCGTTCGCCCTGACGCTTGAGTTCGCGGGCCAGCGGATCGGCGAGGGCGCTGCCGTCGAAGGCCTGGCCGATGGCCTTGAAGATCGCATCGGCGGCCAGTTCGAACGTCCCGCCAGTGGTTTGCAGGCGACCGTCCACCAGATGGGTGCGGGCGAAACGCATGCCGCGCACCTTGCCTTGCGCGTCGAGCAGCACTTCGTCCGGTTGCGCCCAGGTCAGCAGTCGCACCTGATTGGCCTTGGCGATGTCCTGTTCATGGCCGGTGGCGCCCATGTCTGCCGCGCCACGGCGATAGACCAGATTGACGTCGCGGGCGCCGAGGCGGGCCATTTGCACGGCCATGTCGATGGCGGTATTGCCGGCACCGAGGACGATGCAATGTTCGGCCAACGGCAGTTGCGACAGGTCATCGGCCTGGCGCAGTTCGCGGATGTAGTCGGTGGCAGCGAGCAGGCCGGGGGCGTCTTCGTGGGGCAGGCCGAGTTGCTTGCTGGCGTTCAGGCCGAGGCCGAGGAACACCGCGTCGAACTGTTGATGCAGTTCGCTGAGGGTCAGATTCTCACCGAGTTTCTGGCCGTGACGGATTTCGATGCCGCCGATCTGCAGGAGGAAATCCAGCTCCTTCTGCGCGTAGTCGTCGACCAGTTTGTACTTGGCGATTCCGTATTCGTTGAGCCCGCCAGCCTTCTCCCGCGCTTCGAAAATCACCACGTCATGCCCGTGCATGGCGCTGCGATGCGCGCAGGACAAACCCGCCGGACCGGCACCGACCACCGCGATGCGTTTGCCCGTCGCGGCGGCGCGCTGGAATGGATGTTCGGTGAAGTTCGCGTTATCCACGGCATAACGCTGCAGCAGGCCGATCAGCACCGGCGCGCATTCGTGGGCGTTGTTGCGCACGCAGGCTTGCTGGCAAAGGATCTCGGTCGGACAGACCCGGGCGCAACTGCCGCCGAGGATGTTCGCCGAGAGGATTTTCTGCGCCGCGCCGGGCACGTTGTCCTGATGGATATTGCGGATGAACGACGGAATGTCGATCTCGCTCGGGCATGCATTCACGCACGGCGCGTCGTAGCAATACAGGCAGCGCGAGGCTTCCAGATGCGCCTGGCGGTCGTTGAGCGGCGGTGCCAGATCGGTGAAATGGCCGGCGAGGGCGGCGGCACTTTCGTGCGGGTGCGGGAGATGGTTCAGGGTCTCGATCACGGTTTTTTGCCTCACGGTTAATTGAGGTTTTCTGCCTCTGTCGGGCAGTGGTTTTTTGTGGTGTCTGAACTGGCCTCATCGCTGGCAAGCCAGCTCCCACAGGGATCTATGGCGCGCATAAAAACCTGTGGGAGCGGGCTTGCCCGCGATGAGGCCGAAGGCCGCTTTCAGCGTTTCACAGCAGTAGGCTTGTGTTGCTCAGCCCGCTTGCTCAGCAAATCAAACACCGCCGGATACGCCGGCCGTTCGATATACCGGCCCGCCCCACGCTCGGCGCGCAGCTCTCCGTCGGCCCAGACCACACGGCCCTGGCTGACGGTATGGCTTGGCACACCGGTCACGGTCTTGCCTTCGAAGATGTTGAAGTCCACCTGCTGATGGTGGGTCTTGGCGGAGATGGTGCGGGTGCCTTGCGGGTCCCACAGCACCAGGTCGGCATCGGCGCCGACGCGGATCGCGCCCTTGCGCGGGTAGAGGTTGAAGATCTTTGCAGTGTTGGTGGAGGTGAGGGCGACGAAGTCCTGCATCGACAACCGCCCCGAATTCACCCCTTCATCCCACAACACCGCCATGCGGTCTTCGATGCCGGCGGTGCCGTTGGGGATCTTGCTGAAGTCGTCACGGCCGGCGGCTTTCTGCTCGGCGCAGAAGCAGCAGTGGTCGGTGGCGGTGGTGTGCAGGTTGCCGCTCTGCAAGCCATGCCACAGCGCATCCTGATGCCCGCGCGGACGGAACGGCGGGCTCATCACGTAACCGGCGGCGGTCTGCCAGTCCGGGTGCTGATAGACGCTGTCGTCCAGCAGCAGATGCCCGGCCAGCACTTCGCCGTAGACCGGTTGGCCCTTGCTGCGGGCATAGGTGATTTCGTCGAGGGCCTCTTTGGTCGAAACATGCACCAGGTACAGCGGCGTGCCGATGGTTTCTGCGATACGGATCGCCCGGCTCGCCGCTTCACCTTCGACCTGCGAGGGGCGTGACAGCGGATGCGCTTCCGGACCGGTGATGCCCTGGGCCATCAACTTGCGTTGCAGGTGATAAACCAGCTCACCGTTTTCCGCGTGCACGGTCGGCACCGCGCCGAGTTCCAGGCAGCGCTCGAAGCTCGCCACCAGCGTGTCGTCGGCGGCCATGATCGCGTTTTTGTAGGCCATGAAATGCTTGAAGCTGTTGATCCCGTGATGGCTGACCAGCTCGGCCATTTCCTCACGCACCTGCTCACTCCACCAAGTGATCGCGACGTGGAAGCCGTAGTCGGAGGCGGACTTTTCCGCCCAGCCGCGCCACTGGTGAAATGCTTCAAGCAGCGACTGCTGCGGATTGGGAATCACGAAATCGATGATTGACGTAGTGCCGCCGGCCAGGCCAGCAGCGGTGCCGCTGTAGAAGTCTTCGCTGGCCACGGTGCCCATGAACGGGAGTTGCATGTGGGTGTGCGGATCGATGCCGCCGGGCATCAGGTATTGACCGCTGCCGTCGAGCACTTCGGCGCCGGCGGGAATATCCAGGTTTTCACCAATGGCTTTGATCACGCCGTCAGCGCAATAGACATCGGCGCGGTAACTTTCATCATGGGTAACAACGGTGGCGCCACGGATCAACAAAGACATTCCGAGTTCCTCGCAGGCATGACCGACTTGTGCCGGTTCTAGTGTTTTATTGCTTGCAGCGCCAAGTGCGTAATCTTGTCAGCGCTGTCAGGAATAGACGCTAGTCGCAGTTCTGCAATTGATCAAGATTATTTTTTATAAGCTTATGGCTGTTTTAAGTAATTGAAAAATAACGATAAAAATACAGAATCACCAAAATGGTGAGGCGCTTCACCATTTTGACGCACTTGACAGGTTGGAAATATGAGCAAGATTTCCTATGTGAAATCAGCCGCTTGAAGTTGAGCGGAGAATGAGGCGTCCTGAAGAAAAATAATGCAGTGCACCAGATTGAGTCCTGACAGTTCGGACAACTTGCCTGGCATTTGGCCTGAGTGTTCAGTCAAGTTTTCGCGGCCTCACCAAGTGAATAATTAAAACTGATAAACATCAGTAAGTTGCAGGAAATAGAAAGCACGGCCCGATGCGCAAGCGGGGCACTCGGCACGTTTATTGATGCCGCCGCTGACACCATGGCCGGTGCATGAAAGTTGTCAGTTCCTCCGGCCATCGTTCGGCTCGCACCTGCGTGTGCAGTCGCCTGATGAGCAAAAAAATAATCAGAAGAACAGTGGAGCGGCCATGCAACAGAACAGATCGCAAGTGACCGAGCGCGACGGCTTGTTCGAACTCGAAGCCGGCAGCGACGTCCTCGACAGTCCCCGTTACAACCACGACATGGCACCGACCAAGGTGCGCGAACGAACCTGGAACAAATGGCACATCACCGCGCTGTGGGTCGGCATGTCGATCTGCGTGCCGACTTACACGCTCGGCGGTGTGCTCACCGCGTATTTCGGCCTGAGCGTCGGCGAAGCCTTGCTGGCGATTCTGTTTGCCAACGTCATCGTCCTGATTCCCCTCACACTCAATGCGTTTCCCGGCACCAAGTACGGGATTCCGTTTCCGGTGCTGCTGCGCTCGTCGTTCGGGATTCTCGGCTCCAACGTGCCGTGCCTGATCCGCGCGCTGGTGGCGTGCGGCTGGTTCGGCATCCAGACCATGTTCGGCGGACTGGCGATTCACCTGTTTCTCGGCTCGGTGTTCGAGGGCTGGAAATCCCTCGGCGGCACGGGGGAGGTGATCGGTTTCATGATCTTCTGGGCGCTGAACCTGTGGGTGGTGATCCGTGGCGCCGAGTCGATCAAATGGCTGGAAACCCTGTCGGCGCCGCTGCTGGTGGCGGTCGGCATCGGGTTGCTGGTATGGGCCATGCCGAATGTGTCGATGACCGAGTTGCTGGCGATTCCGCCGAAGCGTCCCGAAGGTGCGAGCGTGGTCAGCTACTTCGCCGCCGGGCTGACGGCGATGGTCGGTTTCTGGGCCACGTTGTCGCTGAACATTCCTGACTTCAGCCGGTATGCCCGCAGCCAGAAGGATCAGATCCTCGGGCAGATTTTCGGTCTGCCGCTGACCATGTTCCTGTTCGCCGCACTGGGCGTGGTGATGACCGCCGCCTCGGTGAAACTGGTGGGCGTCAGCGTCTCCGATCCGGTGACGTTGATCGGCCATATCCAGAGTCCGGTGTGGGTCGCGGTGGCCATGGCGCTGATCATCATCGCCACGCTGTCGACCAACACCGCCGCCAACATCGTTTCGCCAACCAACGACTTCCAGAACATCGCGCCCAAAGTCATCAACCGCACCAAAGCGGTGATTCTCACCGGGTTCGTCGGGCTGGCGCTGATGGGCCATGAACTGCTGAAAAAACTCGGCCTGATCGTCTCCGATGTCAGCCTGGAAACCGTGTATTCGAACTGGCTGCTGGGCTATTCCAGTCTGCTCGGGCCGATTGCCGGGATCATGGTGGTGGACTATTTCCTGATCAAGAAACAGCAACTGGACCTGGCCGGCCTGTACCGCGATGACGTGTATCCGGCGTGGAACCTGGCCGGATTCACCGCTTTCGGCGTGCCGGTGGTGCTGACCCTGCTGTCGCTGGGCAGCAGCGCATTCAGCTGGTTCTACAGCTACGGCTGGTTCACCGGCTCGGCGCTGGGCGGGTTGATCTATTACGGGTTGTGCGCGATGCGTGCGCAGCCCTCTGCCGTGAAAACAGCGGTGTAGCGACAGGCCTCATCGCTGGCTTGCCAGCGATAGCGGTCTACCAGACACCACAGCGACATCCATAAGAACAGCAGCCTGAGGAGATCCCCATGAACGCAGCCGTAGACGTTCTGCAATCGACCCATCAGCACATCAACCGCGACCGCTTATGGACGTCGCTCATGGAGCTGGCCAAACTCGGCGCCACGGTCAAGGGCGGAGTCTGTCGCCTGGCCCTGACCGACCTCGACCGCCAGGCCCGCGACCTGTTCGTGCAGTGGTGCAAGGACGCCGGATGCAGCGTCACGGTCGATGAAGTCGGCAACATCTTCGCCCGTCGCGCCGGCCGCAACCCGAACCTGCCACCGGTAATGACCGGCAGCCACATCGACACCCAGCCCACCGGCGGCAAGTTCGACGGCTGCTTCGGCGTGCTGGCCGGGGTCGAAGTGCTGCGCACCCTTAACGACCTCGGCGTGGAAACCGAGGCACCGCTGGAAGTGGTGGTCTGGACCAACGAAGAAGGCTCGCGGTTCGCCCCGTGCATGATGGGCTCCGGCGTGTTCGCGGAAAAATTCACCCTCGAAGAAACCCTGGCCAAGGTCGATGCCGACGGCGTGACGGTCGGCGAAGCGCTGAACGCCATCGGCTACGCCGGGCCGCGCAAAGTCAGTGGCCACAAAGTTGGCGCCTACTTTGAAGCACACATTGAGCAAGGCCCGATCCTTGAGGACGAACAGAAAACCATCGGCGTGGTGCTCGGCGCACTGGGGCAGAAGTGGTTCGACCTGAAACTGCGCGGCGTCGAAGCCCACGCCGGCCCGACCCCGATGCACCTGCGCAAGGACGCCCTGGTTGGCGCCTCGGTGATTGTCGGTGCAGTCAATCGTGCAGCGCTCGGTCATCAACCCCACGCCTGCGGCACGGTCGGTTGCCTGCAAGCCTATCCCGGTTCGCGCAACGTCATTCCTGGCGAAGTGCGCATGACCCTCGACTTCCGGCACCTGGAACCGGCGCGCCTCGACTCGATGATCGCCGAGGTCAAGCAAGTCATCGAAGCGACCTGCGAAGAACACGGCCTGACCTACGAGTTGACCCCGACCGCCGACTTCCCGCCGCTTTACTTCGAAAAGGGCTGCGTCGAAGCCGTGCGCGGCGCCGCCAAGGGGCTGGGCCTGTCGCACATGGACATCGTCAGCGGCGCCGGCCACGACGCGATTTTCCTCGCCGAACTGGGCCCGGCCGGGATGATCTTCGTGCCGTGCGAAGGCGGCATCAGCCACAACGAAATCGAGAACGCCGCGCCGGACGATCTGGCGGCGGGCTGTGCGGTGTTGTTGCGGGCGATGCTGGCGGCTTCGGCGGCGGTGGCGGGAGGACAGCGGGCCGCGTGAGTCGGTCATAAAAATGGGGCGCATGGCTGAAATCAGAATGCGCCCCAGCAGTCACCGCTCAGACATCGGAATCCATTTTAACTGTCACATTTTCGTAATGAGAGTGTGCGATTTTGCCCCTGCCTGAAACATGATGTAACAGGTGGTGACGGGGCCAAGGCTCTGTTTTGAAAGTGGAAAATGGATTCTAAGGAAGAGTGATGTCGACGTTTTGCCAGATTATGGATAAGTCTGAGAGTGGTGGATGCGGATGCAAGATCCCATCTAGTGTATTAACCAAAATCCTGTCGGAAACAGCCTCCGCCAATACCGTCTCGGATGACAGAGTTGTATTGGGATTCGAGTCCTCCGACGATTGCGCGGTCTATGACAACGGCGACAACTACCTGTTGTTCACCACCGATTACTTCTCCCCGATCGTCAATGATCCCTATGTGTTCGGCCAGTTGGCTGCCAGCAACGCGGTGAGCGATATTTTTGCTTCGGGCGGCTATCCGTTGATTGCCAACTCGATCATGGCGTTCGATCCGGAGCAAGTACCGGTCGAGCAGGTGACTCAGATGATCCTCGGCGCGCAGTCGGTGATGAACAGGTTCAATGTCAGCATCGTGGGTGGGCACACAATCAAGAACAGCCAGCCGCTTTACGGCTTCTCGATTATTGGAGAAGTGGAAAAACACCGTCTGAAGAAGAACAACACCGCCAGGGCGGGTGATGTCTTGGTCATGACCCGGCCGATAGGTGTCGGAATTCTTGCAAGTGCGCTGAAAGCGGGGATTCTCGAACAGTCGGACCTTTCTGCACAGACATTGGAGCGGATTACCGGCGACAACGAATTCGGTCGTACCCTGAGTGCAAGTGCCGAGGTGAGTAGCCTGACCGACATCACCGGGTTCGGTCTCATCGGCCACATCAGCGAAATGGTGGGGCTGGGGCAGCTGGATGTCGTGCTCGACACCGACGCGCTGGCGTTCTATGACGACGCACAAGCCCTTGCAGTGGCGGTGACCTCCGCTGACAGCGGCGTTTTTGCCAATATCAAAAAATACACCCAACACGTCGAATACCTCAGCGATCTTTCCCTGGCCAAGAAGTTTCTGCTACACGATCCGCAAACCAACGGAGGGTTGCTGTTCACCGTGAGCGAAGCGTGCCTGGCGGATAACCGTGAGGCCTGGCAGGCGCTGTGCCCCGACTTGATGGTGATCGGGCGCGTGACGCAAGGCGCGGGCAAGATCAAGGTTCGCTGACATGGCCGCCATGACGTTCTACCCGGTCATGACCGGTGTGGGGGTGATGGCCGGGTTCATGTCGGGGCTGTTCGGTATTGGTGGAGGCATCATTGTGACGCCTCTGTTGGTGCTGATCTATCCGATGCTGTCCGGTCAGAAACTGCCGATCGAAGTGGTGACCGGTCTGTCCTCCGCGCAGGGTTTTTTCTCCTCGCTTGTTTCGTTCGCGCTGCACCGTGTGCGGTTCCAGCCGGATTGGCGAGTGATCAGAAACTTCGCGGTGCCGATGGCGATTGCCAATTTTTTCGCATCGGTGCATGCCGATGCGTTCAGCGAGAACTTCATTCTCTTCGTGTTTGGATTGCTGGGATTGTTATCGCTATTGGTGACGTATCTGTTCCGCAAGCCAGTCGCCCTGTTGTGCAACCACCCGGCGCTGTCATTGCCGCTGACAGGCCTGGTGCTCGGCGTGTTGTGCGGTCTGGTCGGGCAGGGCGGCGGGTTCATCTACCTACCGGTTCTGATCAGCCTGTTCGGCTTGCCAATCAAGCAGGCCATATCGACCTCTGCGCTGATCGGCATCATCGGAGCCAGTGGTGCGCTATTTGGACGGATGGGTACGGCGGGAGACTTTCTCGGTTACACCGGTGAACTGGTGATCGGGATTTTACTGGGTGGCTTCCTGGGGGCTGCCTTGTCCCATCGGCTGGATGCCAAACACCTCAAACGAGCACTCAACGCTTTTGTTCTGTTGTGCTCGATCCAACTGATGGCGCGTTTGATTATCTAGAAACAGAACGATTGTCCGTCTTTTGCGGGCAGCATCCTGAACGACATAAAACAGAAAACTGGACGTGTTTGAAATGGATATCACTGTGGATGCAATTTATGCCGACGTATGCGGTTCGGCCCCCATATCGAAGGGTGTCAGCAGCATGCTTCAAACGTTGTTTTCGGCCCGCCAATGCGCCAATCCGAACGCCAATCATGCCCTCGGAATTCAATTGCTCGAGAGGGTTGAGCGGGCGCGGGGCAACATTGCCCGACTGTTGAACGTCGATACGCAATGCCTGATTTTCAACAGTGGCTCCAGCGAGGGTTGCGCGCAGGTTTTTCATGATTTTTTCGAGCGTCACAAACACGAGCATCCCGTGGTGCTCTACTCGGCGATCGAGCACGCCTGCACACTGCAAAACATCAAACGCTACTGCCTGGATGGTTTGTGCGCCGTTGCGATCGGCCACCACCAGGACGGCCTGCTCGACACCGATCAATTACAGCAGTCGCTGCAAGCCCATGCCGGGCGACCGATCCTGGTTTGCGTCATGGCCGTGCATAACGAAACCGGTGTGATCCAACCGATCGAAGCGATCGCCCGGCAGGTAAAAGCCCATGGGGGATTACTGTTTTCGGACATGACGCAAGCCATTGGTAAAATCCCGGTGGATTTACAGGCATGCGGCGTGGATTTTGCCATTGCCTCGGGTCACAAGTTCGGCGCGTTACCGGGTGCGGGTTTTCTCTATGCCAGAGACCGTTTTGGCTTGTCGCCGTTGATTGCCGGTGGGGGGCAGGAAGGCGGCCTGCGCGGCGGTACGCAAAATTATCCGGGCATTCTTTCGATTGAAACGGCGTTGCAGGAAAAACACATCAAGTACGCTGCTAACCAGCGCTCGGTGCAGTCGGCGCGGGAACATTTCGAAACCCGGTTGCAAACCATGCTTGGTGAAGTGGTGGTGTTCGGCCAGAGGGCACCACGTGCGCCATGTGTCAGTTTTATCGCGCTGCCGGGGATCAATACCAAGAAACTGCAGTGGTCGCTGAACACTCAAGCGATCTACATCACGGGTGGTTCGGCGTGTTCCGACAAGAAAAACAACGTGTCCAATACCGTCATGCAACTGGGTTTTTCGGAGCGGGTCGCCGGGAGCACCGTGCGTATTTCGATCGAAGAGGAGGGCTGCGGAGTGGCCTATGAGCGAATTCTTGCAGGCATTGCTCGGGCGCTGGATCTGCCGTCGAATGCTCCCGCCCACCCGGCGCTGGAGCCGGTCTGATGCGGGTCGTGACGTCGGGAGGTGCCTATCTCGACATCGATGCGTACGCGTGTTGCATTGCGTACGCTGAACTGTTGAACCGCCAGGGCATTCAGGCCAGGGCGGTCAGCAGCGCGCCGCTCAACGCGAGCATCACCGACAATGTGCTGAAAGGAGCCTCGTCGCTCGACGACTACCTGCCGCAACCGGATGACGAGTTTGTGTTGGTGGATGTTTGCGACTACCACCATTTCGACCCGATTGTGGTACTCGATCAGGTGGTGGAAGTCATCGACCATCACCCAGGCTTTGAACAGTACTGGGCGCAAAGGCTCGGGCCTTCAGCTGATATCCGAGCGATTGGTGCAGCGGCAACCCAGGTCTTTGAACGCTGGGAGGCGGCAGGTCAGTTGCCGCTGATCAGCGAACACAGTGCATTGTTGTTGGCCACGGCCATTCTGGACAACACGTTGAACTTTACCGGGCAGATGATTACTGCTGCGGACGTTCGCGCGTATGACGTACTGGCTCGTCGAACAAGGCTCGGGGCGGATTGGCCCGAGCAATATTTCCTCGAATGCCAGACCGCTATCGAGTCAGACATCTGCGCCGCATTGGCAGCGGACTTGAAACGGATGAAACCCGACAGCCTCCTGCCGCAGGTCTTCGCTCAAATGACGGTGTGGGATGCTGATGCCTTGCTCGAAAGGCATCGCTCGGCGATCAACGATTGGATGGCCGGGGAGGGCAAAGACTGGTTGTTGAACCTCATCAGCATCCGCGACCGCAAAAGCTGTCTGCTGGCCAAACCCTTGGTCTCCCAACAGAAGCTGAGCCATTTGTTGTCACTCGACTGGCACGCTGGAGTCGCGTTTCTAGAGCCCTCAATGCTGCGCAAAGAACTGGTGAGGCTTTCTTTACAGACCCCACGTCACAAACCCGAAAGCTGAATCGTCATCCCGTTGAATCCCTCAAACACGGAGCAACGCGATGTCGTTCAACACCCAAGCCGTCAACCTGCAACAAACCATGCCGCAAGTGTTCGGGTGTCGAGGCACTGATCGATGAACTTCGCTGAAAAAACCGTCGCTGTGTTCGAGCAGCGACGACCCTTTCTGCTGGGGCTGGCGTACCGCATTCTGGGTTCCCGCGCGGAAGCCGAGGATGCGGTGCAAGAGCTGTTTATCAAATGGCTGGAGGCCGATCAGGCCTCCATCACCACACCGGCCGCGTGGCTGACCACCGCTTGCATCCGCCACTGCATCGACCTGTTGCGCTCGGCGCACAAGTCCCGTGTCGACTATGTCGGCACCTGGCTGCCGGAACCGATTCACACCACTCACCACCAGTCGCCCGAACACATGCATGAACTCAGTGCGTCGCTGTCCACCGCGTTTTTACTGATACTCGAACGGCTGATCAATGGGGCGCAAGGCGTGGTTATCAAGGCGGACGGCCTCATCACCGCTTCGATGACGTTCGGGTTCGATGGAGCAGGGCGGGTGAACCGGATCTTCATCATGCGTAACCCTGACAAGCTGGCAGGGTTGCAGGCTTCGGCCAATATCCTGTAGCCGGGCACCTGCGGGAGCGAGCCGCTCCCACAGTTTTTTGTACCGGCCGGGGAGGTGTTATTCCTTTATCGCCGAACCCTTGCGACGGTTACTGCCGTTCGGGTTGCCAACGTCCAGCAATCGTCTTTCCACCAGCACATTCTCGAGCGCCTGACGTTCGGCCGGCGCCATCTCGTGCTCGCGCTTTTTCAGCTCCAGCAGGATGGGGCTGGACCAGCTGCGATAGGTCTGTTCGATGAGGCGGCGGGATGTCATCAGTCTCTCCTTGATCAAGAGCCCGGTGTGGCTGGCAGGGGCTCAATCCGATGAGGTAATGACGTTAGTCGAGAAACCGTCGGCGCGCGAATGTCCGCGCACCCTTACGGATCACAGAGATTGCGGCGTGTCCGAGATTGTCGGCACGATCACAACGGCCTGCGGTCGTAAACTTCACATGCGCGAACTTGTGGAGAACCAATGAGCCGGGACGTCCTGACCACCGAAACCAATCGCCGCCAGTTGCAGCAGATCATTGCCGGCCTGTCCGACGGGGTGATTCTGCTGGAGCTCGACCAGACAATTCTCTGGGCCAACGAAGCCGCGCTGGCGATGCATGGCGTCAGCCGGATCGGCGAGCTTGGCAACAACGCCGGGGAGTACGTCGAGCGCTTCAATTTGCGTTATCGCAACAACCACACGTTGACGCCGGAGCAATACCCGATCAGCCGTGTGGCGACCGGTGAAACGTTCAGTGATGTGCTGGTGGAGGTTTCCCCGCGCAGCGATGAAGAACGCACCTGGGTGCACAGCGTGCGCAGCATGGTGCTGACCGATCGGGACGGCGACATCGAGTCGTTGGTGCTGATCATGAGTGACGTCACCGATTGGGCCAACGCGGAGCAGCGTTTCGAAAAGACCTTCAATGCTAACCCGGCGCCGGCGGTGATCTGCCGCCTCAGCGACCTGCGCTACATCAAGGTCAATCCGGGGTTTCTGGAAATGACCGGCTACACCCGCGATCAGGTGATCGGCGCCTCGACCTATGAGCTGGATATTCTCGAACAGGCCGAGCGCAAGGACCTGGCGATCCAGCGCCTGCGCGATGTAGCGACGATCCCGCAGATGCAGGCGGAGCTGCGATTGCCGGACGGTGGCAGTAAACAGGTGATCGTCGCGGGGCAGCCATTGGTGCTCAATGACGAGGATTGCATGCTGTTTTCGTTCGTCGACATGGAGCTCAGGCATAAGGCCGAAGTCGCCCTGCGCCAGAGTGAAGAGCGGTTCGCCAAGGCCTTTCGCCTGACGCCGGTACCGATCCTGATTTGCAGCGCCGATGAGCAGCGGCTGATCGACGTCAATCAAGCCTTTCTCGATACCCTGGCTTACGAGAGCGACGACGTGCTCGGCAAGACCGTCGCGCAACTGGACTTTATCGATGAACCGGCGGAACGCGCCCGGTTACTGGCGGCACTGGAGAAAACCGGCCGGGTTGACCGCGTCGATATGCGGATCCGCAGGAAAGACGCCGAGCTGTTGGAGTGCGCGGTGTCCGCCGACACGGTCAACATCCAGGACGCGGAGTGCTATCTGCTGGTGCTGATGGACATCACCGAGCGCAAGCGCACCGAGCTTGAGCTGGTGGCGGCGATTGAAGAGGTGATGAAGGATGCATCCTGGTTCAGTCGGACGTTGATCGAAAAACTGGCCAATGTGAAGAAGGTCAACTCGCCGCAGCTGCCGAGCGTGTCGTTCACCGATCTGACGGCCCGGGAGCGTGATGTGCTGGCGCTGATTTGTGAGGGGCTGGCGGACAAGGAGATTGCTGCGCGGCTGAAGCTGGCGCCGAACACGGTGCGTAATCATGTAGCGACGGTGTATTCGAAGCTCGATGTGCACAGTCGAAGCGAGGCGATTGTCTGGGCTCGCGAGCGTGGGTTGTTCTCGGGCAGCAGCCGGGGACAGCGGTAAGGTGCAAATGCACTAGTTCATGGGGTGCAAATTCGGGTGTCTGGCGGAGCGGGCTGTTCTTAGTCTGGTGGAGTGCGATGCGGGTTTTGTTCGTGATCGTGTCCCCTCCGTCGTTGTTAATGGATTTGACCATGAATGTGTTGTTTGTCATTGAACCTGGCGTGTTGCGTCGATTGTCGGAGCTGGCGCGATGATTTATCTGGCGCAGTTGCGGGCTCGGCTTGAGCGCAGTTTTTCGCCGTTGGCTTGTGAGTGTGTGGTGGATGGGGATCATTCGCTGACTGTGAAGCTGTATCACCCGGCTTCAGGGCAGGTTGATCTGGTGATCAGTGGTTTGAGTCTGGATGCCTTGCGTACGGATGAGGCGGTGGATGCTTTGATTGGTGAGTTGCGGTATGAGCTTGAGAGTAATTCTCTGCGTTCGCCCAGTTGAACTTGGCGGCCTTTGGGCCGACCAGGTTCTTGTTCGGTTTGGGTGAATATCCGTTTCTTCGGGTGCAGCCGCTGGCGGTTTCGCCCTTACGGCGAGTCACCTTTTCCAAACGCCGGAGTGCCGGCCCAGCGAAAAGGTAACCCAAAAGGCTTTACCCTGACGTACGGCCCTCGCTGTGGCTCGGGTTCCTTCGCTCCGGGATTGATCCGGGGGCATCGCCTACGGTTTGCTTCGCTGCACCTCCTCTCGATGTGTTTGGCTTCGCCAAACGGTCGCTGCGCTCCCACCCCCGGATCAATCCCTCCACTCAGCCTGCCGACGGGGCCAGCACGTCAAAAGCCTTACTCGAGCTAACGCTCATCGTGTTGAGTGGTGAGGAGCGCGAAGCCGACTTGTGTGTTCTTCAAAGCTTGAGTTCGCCTCGATGGTTCAGGTCGATGTAACTCGAATGAACAACTCCGTAGGCTCCCTCTCCCTCCGGGAGAGGGCTGGGGTGAGGGCTGGCATCTTGAGGCTTTCCCCGATTTGTCGGAACCCACGATCCATTCTGTAAACCCACCCCAAAATCGACAGCCAATTCCCCCCAAACCCACCATTTCACTGGCACTCACCCCCCACTGGTCTATAAGGAATGAGTGGTTCGGTTTCCATAACCGGGTGTTGTCCTGCTCGGCGACGGGAGTTTTCTTCCATTCATCGCGGGTCATCCTATGAACAATCCTGGGAAACGCGAGTGTTCTTCACTGCTGTCGGCTTTCGGTCTGGTGCTGCTCAGTGGTTGTGCCAGTCCTCCACCGCCTCCGCCAGCCGCGCCGCCTCCGCCACCTGAGCGGACTTGTCAGGTCATGGAAAATACCGAGGTCGCCGGTGATGCGTATGCCGACGGGCAAGTGACTCGACACATCACCAAGACCCGTTGCGTCACTCAATAAGCCGGGCGCCGTTGAAGGCGCGGGTCGAGTGGATTGTGCTGGTGGCCGACCTGGTCGGTACGGCGGTGTTTGCGGTTGAAGGCGCAATTGCGGCGATGCGCAGTCAGCTCGATCTGCTCGGGGTGATGGTGATTGCGTTCATCGTTGCGCTCGGTGGCGGGGTGACCCGTGATCTGCTGATCGGCGCGACGCCGCCCAAGGCTGTGGCGGACTGGCGTTATCCGGCGCTGGCGTTTGCCATGGGCGGGGTGGCGTTTGTTTTTCATGAACAAGTGCTGGGCTGGTCCGGTTCGACGCTGATCGTGCTGGATGCGGCGGGGTTGGCGTTGTTTGCCGTGGCCGGGGCGCAGAAGGCCTTGAATTTCGGCATCTCGCCGTTTGTGGCCATGCTGATGGGCACGATTACCGGGGTCGGTGGCGGGGTGCTGCGTGACATTGTGCTGGCGCGAGTGCCAGTGGTGTTGCAGGCGGACTTGTATGCCAGTTCGGCGTTTGTTGGCGCGGCGGTGTTGATTGTCGGGCGCAGGCTGGGTGTTCCGCCGGTGGCAGCGGCGCTGCTGGCCGGGGCGGGGTGTTTGTTGTTGCGGTTGTTGTCGGTGCATTTCGGCTGGCAGTTGCCGAAGGTGCTGGGGGCATGAAAAAGGCAGCCCTTGGGCTGCCTTTTGTTTTGCCTCAGAAGCGGATCAGGACAGGAAACCGCCGTCCACGTTCAGCGATACGCCGGTGGTGTAGCTCGAGGCATCGCTCGCCAGGTACAGCACGGCGCCGGCCATTTCGCTCGGGTCGGCTACGCGTTTGAGCGGGATCTGCGTCAGCGCTTGCTTCAGGATCGCGTCGTTCTTCACCAGCGCCGAGGCGAATTTGGTGTCGGTCAGGCCCGGCAGCAGGGCGTTGCAGCGGATGCCGAACTGCGCGCATTCCTTGGCGAAGACCTTGGTCATGTTGATCACGGCGGCTTTGGTCACCGAGTAGATGCCCTGGAAGATCCCCGGCGAAATGCCGTTGATCGAGGCCACGTTGATGATGCTGCCGCCGCCGTTTTCGCGCATCAGCTTGCCGGCTTCCACCGACATGAAGAAGTAGCCGCGGATGTTCACGTCGACGGTTTTCTGGAAGGCGCCGAGGTCGGTGTCCAGCACGTTGCAGAACTGCGGGTTGGTCGCGGCGTTGTTGACCAGGATGTCCAGGCGCCCGAACTGTTCCTTGATGCCGGCGAAGACCTGGCTGATCTGTTCCATTTCGCCGATGTGGCAGGCGATGGCGGTGGCCTTGCCGCCGGCGGCGATGATGGCGTCGGCCACATGTTGGCAGCCTTCGAGTTTGCGGCTCGAAACGATGACGTGGGCGCCTTGCTGGGCCAGCAGTTTGGCGATGGCTTCACCGATGCCACGGCTGGCGCCGGAGACGAAAGCGATTTTGCCGTCGAGGTCGAACAACTGAGTCTTGGACATGGGATTCCCTTGTAGTAAGCCTTGTTATAACGCCGTCATCAGAGGCTGGATTTGGCAATGACCTGCAGGCTCATCTGCTCCAGCAGTTTGTTCATGTGAATGAACTGCGCGAAGCGTTTGTCCTGGGTCTGGCCATGGAAGAAGCGGTAGTAAATCTGCTGCACGATGCCGGCCAGACGGAACAGGCCATAGGTGTAGTAGAAGTCGAAATTGTCGATCTGGACGCCCGAACGCTCGGCGTAGTAATCGACGAATTCGCGGCGCGTCAGCATCCCCGGGGCGTGGCTCGGCTGGCGGCGCATCAGTTGCACCGGTGCCGGGTCGTCGGCCTGGATCCAGTAGGCGAGGGTGTTGCCCAGGTCCATCAATGGATCGCCGAGGGTGGTCAGTTCCCAGTCGAGCACGCCGATGATCTGCATCGGGTTGCTCGGGTCGAGGATGACGTTGTCGAAGCGGTAGTCGTTGTGGACGACGCTGGAGGTCGGGTGGTCGGCCGGCATCTTGTCGTTGAGCCAGGCTTTGACCTGTTCCCAGTGCGGTGCGTCCGGGGTCAGGGCTTTCTCGTAGCGTTCGCTCCAGCCTTTGATCTGGCGGGCGACGTAGCCTTCCGGCTTGCCCAGGTCGCCGAGACCGCAGGCTTGGTAGTCGACCCGATGCAGCTCGACGAAACGGTCGATGAAACTCTTGCACAGGGCTTCGGTTTTGGTCGCGTCCAGGCCCAGTTCCGGCGGCAGGTCCGAGCGCAGGATGATCCCCTTGACCCGTTCCATCACGTAGAACTCGGCGCCGATCACCGAATCGTCGGTGCAGTGCACATAGGCTTTCGGGCAATACGGGAAGCCGTCGCGCAACTGGTTGAGGATGCGAAATTCGCGGCCCATGTCGTGGGCGGATTTGGCTTTGTGGCCGAACGGCGGACGGCGCAGGACGAATTCCTGGTCCGGGTATTCCAGCAGGTAGGTCAGGTTCGACGCGCCGCCGGGAAACTGGCTGATCTGCGGGGTGCCGGTCAGGCCCGGAATGTGCGCCTTGAGGTACGGATCGATCAGGCTGGCATCGAGTTCTTCGCCCGAGCGGATACGGGTGGACTGGTCAGTAAGCGCCATGCTTATCCCTTCTGCTTATTTTGGAGGCCAGACATCATTGGCTAATCTAATGGCGCGCTCAGGCGGTCACAAGCGCGGCTCGGTCTTATAGGTTAGCGTGTTGGACGGTAATCAACTTTGGGAATGGGCGTGTCAGGCCGCCGCCCAACGCCGCCACGTCTGGCATGATTTCGGCAGACGTCGAATCCCGGCGTCTTGAATGTTGCCCGGCGTGCTTCAGTGCACGCGCTGATTGTTCAGTTTCGGCGGCAACTGGAGCGGCGTCAGCACCGGTTGCCCGGAAAAGAACGCCACCAGATTTTTGCCCACCAGTTCCACGGTGCCTTGGGTGGCTTCCGGTGACAGGCCGGCGACGTGCGGGGTCAGAAGCACATTGCTCAGATTCTTCAGCGCATCGGGCACTTGCGGCTCGTGGTCGAAGACATCGAGGGCCGCCCCGGCGATTCGACGTTGCTCCAGTGCGCTGATCAGGTCGGCAGTGGCAATCACACTGGCGCGGGCAATGTTGACGATAAAGCCGTTTGGCCCCAAGGCGTCCAGCACCGGGCGAGTCACCAGATGCTGGCTGCCGATGCCACCGGGTGTCGAGACCACCAAAAAATCCGATGCCCGGGCCAGTTCGGTCGGCGTTGAACAAAACGCGTAAGGCACATCACTGCGCACCTGGCGATTGTGATAGCTGATCTCCATGTCGAAGCCCAGGCCCGCGCGTTTGGCAATCGCCATCCCCACTGCGCCCAGCCCGAGAATGCCCAGGCGCTTGCCGGCCAGCGAAGGGCGCATGATCTTCGGCCACTCGCCCCGACGCACCGCCGCATCGCAGCGCGGGATGTCGCGCACCAGCGCCAACAGCATCGCCATGGCGTGGTCGGCCACCGACGAAGCGTTGACGCCGGCGCCGTTGGTCACGGTCAGCCCACGGTCGCTGGCGGCTTGCAGGTCGACCTGCTCGTAACCGGCGCCGATCACGCAGATGATTTTCAGCGCGGGCAATGCTGCCATTTCTTCGGCGTATAAGCCCAGCGGGCCACGGGTCAGTACCGCGTCGATCCGTGCCCCGTGGGTGGCAATGGCTTGCGCGCGTTCGGCTGGGGTCGGCGCGAGAATCAGATGAAAACCCTGTCGTTCGAGAATCGGCAAATAATCATTGATGGTTTCAACCAGTACCAGAACGGTGGCGGGCATTGCTCGGCTCCTGTGATCGTCGGTCTTCGGGCGCAAAAGTCGGTTCAGAGTGCTGATTCCAGAGCGGTTTGGCAATGGCTGGCGCGGCCCCGCATCAGGCAGTGTAGGAGCTGATGCGGGGAGCGCGCGGGTGGTTCGTCAGAAGATGATGTCGGCGCTCGCAGTCACAGAATCAGGTCACGTACTGGGCGATGCCGTTGCCGAATGACCAGTTCTCTTTTTTCACTTCGACCAGATTGATGAACACGTCTTCCTGACGCACGGCCAGCTGCTGGTTCAGGTTGCGCGCGATGGTCTGGAACAGCCGTTGTTTCATTTCCACGGTGCGGCCTTCGCTGATGGTCAGCTGGATGAACACGATGCCATCGCTGCGCTGGATCCCCAGGTATTGCGGGTCATAGACGAAGTGCTGGTCGTCGTGCTCGGCCAGCACCTGGAAATTGTCGTGTTCCGGCACATTGATCTCGCTGCGCAGGGCGGCGTAGATCACTTCGCCAATGCGTTTGGCGAACGTCGGGTCCGGGTTTTTCTTGATGTCGACGCGGACGAGAGGCATGGGATGGCTCCACAGGCGAGGGGACTGGACGGGTATGTCAGTCAATTCGCCATTGGGTATAGCCGAAAAATGCCAGTCGGTGAGGTTGTTTAAAAACGTTAGGAAATGGACGCACCGTCCTGCGGGATTTACGGATGTTGCCTACGAGTGTCGCCGGACTCATCCGCTATACGGCGGGGGAGAAGCGCGGAACCATAGAGAGCATGACGTGATGCGCTCTTCAGGACGGAGCGGCAACCCGGACGGAAATTGCCATCAGCCAAGGAAGGCGAATGCTTCAGAACAACCGTGAAAACCTGGAACTCGACAGGCTGCATAACGAAACGCGATAGCTGGTGGCTGAAAGGCAAAAGCTTTTGGCGGAAGAAAAGAAGCTGAGGTGGGAGACGTATTTTTATCCAGTCGCAGTTGTGGCCGGCGTGTTGACGGCAAGCGCGGCATTGGCGGGCGTCTTCTTCAAGTTTTGAGCATTCGTTTTCGCAATCTTCAGACACATGACCCAAAAGGAAATCAACATGAGCACCTATGACGCCAAAGCCAGAATGGAACAATTGGAACGGGAACACGATGAGTGGGCCGAAAAAATACGCATCAAAAACAGGAAAGAAATGCGCCCGATCTGGGCGTTGATGGGTCTGGGCATCTTTTGCATGTTCCTCGGCTTCATATTGGCCCGATCGATCTGATCGGGTTTTCCCATGGCACATTCGGCGCCTGCGCATGCCATAAAACGACATGTGGCGTATCTGGCGCCGACAGGCTTTTTCCCAAAAACGACAAGCCTCCGATCTGCTCCGCATAACCATTCCTCAGCTAAGTCTTTGCTTCTGCTCATTTATCGCGGAGAATCGCGCCCCTGTTTCGGCCGGAGCATGTCTGTCGGTTTTTTCCGACGCGTCCTGACCGAGTGGCAAGTGACCGGAATGCGGAGATCCGACCGGATGAATGATCAGGCCAATAGCGTCGAACAACGCTTTGAAGCGGCAGCACCAGCCGAACTGTCGAGCTGGAATCGCCATGACACTACCTGGATGTTGGGACTGTTCGGGACCGCCATCGGCGCCGGTACCCTGTTTTTGCCGATCAACGCAGGTCTGGGTGGTTTCTGGCCTCTGGTGATCCTCGCGCTGCTGGCGTTCCCGATGACGTTCTACGCACACCGCGGTCTGACCCGCTTCGTGCTCTCCGGTCGCGAAGGCGCCGACATCACTGACGTGGTGGAGCAGCATTTCGGCATCAAGGCCGGCGCGCTGATCACGTTGCTGTACTTCTTCGCAATCTTCCCGATCCTGCTGATCTACAGCGTAGGCCTGACCAACACGGTCGCCAGTTTCCTCGAACACCAACTGCACATCACGCCGCCGCCGCGCGCGCTGCTGTCGTTCGTGCTGATCCTCGGCCTGCTGGCCGTGGTGCGCTGCGGCGAGCAAGTGATCGTCAAGGCCATGAGCCTGATGGTGTATCCGTTCATCGTTGCGCTGCTGTTCCTGGCGGTGTACCTGATCCCGCACTGGAACGGCGGCATCCTGACCACCGCTTCGCAAGTGCCTGCACCGTCGGCGCTGCTGCACACGTTGTGGCTGGCGATTCCGGTGATGGTGTTCTCGTTCAACCACTCGCCGATCATCTCGGCATTTGCGGTGGATCAGAAGCGCCGTTACGGCGTCCACGCTGACGAGCGCAGCTCGCAGATCCTGTCCCGCGCGCACCTGCTGATGGTGGCTATGGTGCTGTTCTTCGTGTTCAGTTGCGTGCTGACCCTGTCGCCGGAACAACTGGCGCAAGCCAAGGCGCAGAACCTGTCGATCCTGTCTTACCTGGCCAACCACTTCAGCAACCCGACCATCGCGTTCGCGGCACCGCTGATTGCGTTTGTGGCGATCTCCAAGTCGTTCCTCGGCCATTACATCGGTGCCAGCGAAGGCCTGAAGGGCTTGATCGTCAAGAGTGGCAAGCGTCCTGGCGCCAAGGCGCTGGACCGCATCGTGGCGGCGTTCATGCTGGTGGTGTGCTGGATCGTGGCGACCCTGAACCCGAGCATCCTCGGCATGATTGAAACCATCGGTGGCCCGGTCATCGCGGCGATCCTGTTCCTGATGCCGATGTACGCGATCCGCAAAGTGCCGGCGATGGCCCGTTATCGTGGGCAGATGTCGAACGTGTTTGTCTCCGCAGTGGGTCTGGTGGCGATTTCGGCGTTGATCTACTCGCTGACTGCCTGATTCCAGTCCGGCAGTACCAGACGGGGGCGAGCCATGCGCTCCCGTTTTCTGCAAATCCTCCCCGATGCCTGATCCAGGGCACACTTCTCAAGGCATAAACGGCTACGCTTGAAAGGCACTTTTCCCGGAGATGCCTCATGCCCCGAGCCCGACCGCAACTGATCAGCGCCAAACTGGAAAAACTCCATCCCACGCAGCTTACGGTGGGCCTCGCTGAAGTCGCCGACAAGCGTCAGGAATGGAAGAAGCTCAAACGCAAGGAGCGGGCGGCAGCGCTGGATAATCACTGGTTCCCCAGTGTGCTTGGGCCTGAAGGCGTCTACTACATCGTTGATCACCATCACTTTGGTCTTGCGCTGATTGAGGAAGAGGTCAAAAAGGCTTCGCTGCTGGTGCTCAAGGATCTTTCGTTTGTCGACACGGTAACCTTCTGGAACGTGATGAACTTCAACCAGTGGGCGCACCCCTACGACGGTCGGGGCGTCAGGCGCACCTTTGAAGCCATTCCCAAGTCCATTGCCGATCTGCAGGACGACCCTTATCGCAGCCTCGCCGGACGTTTGCGGCGGGCCGGTGGCTACGCCAAGGACGCCACGCCCTACAGCGAGTTTCTCTGGGCGGATTTCTTTCGCAGCCGCATCGCCAGCGATCAGATCAGCGACCTCAGTCCCAAATTGCAGACCAAAGCCATGAACCTGGCGCGCAGCCAGGAGGCTCGGTATCTGCCAGGGTGGGTGGGGCCGATTGTCAACTGAACCGCTGAGTACCGCTTCCCGGCCCGAAGTACCCAGTCGCAGTCAGGACCTGCTGGCCGGGCTGTCGATTGCCGGTCTGTTGCTGCCTGAAGCGGTGGCGTATTCCAGCATTGCCGCTCTGCCACCCCAGGCCGGAGTGATCGCGTTGTTCGCGGGGCTGCTGTGTTACGCGTTGATGGGCACCAGCCGCTTTGCCGTGGTCTCGGCGACGTCGTCATCGGCGGCGGTGCTGGCGGCTGCGACGGCTTCGCTGGCTGGCGGGGATCCGGCATTGCGCCTGAGCCTGGCGGTCGGTCTGGTGATGATGACCGGTGTGCTGTTTCTGCTGGCGGGGTTATTCAAGCTCGGCAGTGTGACGTCCTTCATCGCCAAACCGGTGTTGCGCGGCTTTGCCCTGGGGTTGGCGGTGACGATCATCCTCAAACAGGTAGCGAGCGTCGTCGATATCCACCTCACGGACAGCAACCTGATCCGTTTCCTGCCGCAACTGATCGAGCAGTGGCCAAAATGGAACCTGGCCGGTGCTGTAGTAGCGCTGGTGGCGTTGCTGGTGCTGATGGCCTGCGCCCGCTTTCGTCGGGTGCCGGGTGGGCTGATCGTCGTGGCGCTGGGCGTTGCCGCCAGCCAATGGCTGAACCTGCCGGCCTATGAGGTGAAGCTGATCGGAGTCATCGACCTGGCGCTGGAGATGCCACAGCTGCCGAACATGCCGTTTGCCGATTGGCTGCGCCTCGGCGAGCTGGCGTTTGCCATGGTGATGATCCTGTACGCCGAGTCCTATGGGTCGATCAGCTCGTTTGCCCTGAAGCACGGTGACCGGGTTTCCTCGAACCGCGATCTGCTGGCTCTTGGCGCGTCCAATCTATTATCGGGCCTGTTTCACGGCATGCCCGCCGGGGCCGGGTATTCGGCGACTTCGGCCAATGAAGCGGCGGGCGCTACATCGCGGTTGGCGGGCGTTGTCGCCGCGGCAGTGGTGTTGCTGATCGTGTTGACCGTGCTGCCGTACATCGCCCTGACCCCGGAACCTGTGCTGGCCGCGATCGTGATTCACGCCCTGGGACGAGCGTTGAGCCTGCAACCGCTGGGCCGCTACTTCATCTGGCGCCGTGATCGCTTGCTGGTGATCTGCGCGGTGGCAGCGGTGCTGGTGCTGGGCGTGCTCGACGGCTTGCTGCTGGCGGTGGCGATCAGCGTGGTGCTGATGCTGAAGCAGATGTCTTCGGCGGAAATTCAGGTGCTGGGGCAAATGGGCGGCGGTCACGATTATGTCGATCTGCAACGTCATCCGGATGCCCGGGAAATCCCCGGCGTGCTGATCGTGCGGCCGAGTGAAGCGCTGTTCTTTGCCAACGTGGAACGGATTCTCGGCGGCGCGCTGCGGTTGGCTCGTCATGCGCCGGCGGCGGTGCACACGATCATCCTGAGTCTGGAGGAGTCACCGGACCTGGACGGCACCAGCATCGAAGCGCTGGAAGCGTTCTTCCTGCAAGTGCGGGCCGAGGACAAACTGTTGATTCTGGCGCGCCTCAAAGATCAGGCGCAGATCGTGCTGGCGCAATTGCCAGAGTTGGAACGCGAGCAGGTGCTGTTGAGCGGTTTGAGTGTGGATGAGGCGGTTCAGCAGGCACTCAAGCTCAATGCCTGAATGTCAGAGGGCATAAAAAAACGCCGCTCATCTCGCGATGGGCGGCGTTTTTCATTGCGTTGCAGCGTTAGGCTTGAACGACAGGGATCTTGGCGTTCGCAGCAGCTTCACGGAACTCGGCAATCTGGTCGAAGGACAGGTAGCGGTAAACGTCGGCCGCCATGCTGTCGATCTTGCCAGCGTATTCCATGTACTCCTCGACGGTCGGCAGGCGACCCAGGATCGAAGCAACGGACGCCAGCTCGGCCGAGGCCAGGTAGACGTTCGCGCCGTCGCCCAGACGGTTCGGGAAGTTACGGGTCGATGTCGACACCACGGTGCTGTTCGGCTCAACGCGTGCCTGGTTACCCATGCACAGCGAGCAGCCTGGCATTTCCATGCGGGCGCCGGCCTTGCCGTAGATGCCGTAGTAGCCTTCTTCGGTCAGTTGGTGAGCGTCCATCTTGGTCGGTGGCGACAGCCACAGACGGGTTGGCAGCTGACCCTTGACCTGATCCAGCAGTTTACCGGCAGCGCGGAAGTGACCGATGTTGGTCATGCACGAACCGATGAACACTTCGTCGATTTTCTCGCCAGCAACGCTGGACAGCAGACGGGCGTCGTCCGGGTCGTTCGGCGCGCACAGTACAGGCTCGCTGATGTCGGCCAGATCGATTTCGATGACTTCGGCGTATTCGGCGTCGGCATCGGCTTCCATCAGTTGCGGGTTGGCGATCCAGGCTTCCATCGCTTGGGCACGACGCTCCAGGGTACGCGCATCGCCGTAGCCTTCGCCGATCATCCAGCGCAGCAGGGTGATGTTGGACTGCAGGTACTCGGTGATCGACTCTTTCGACAGCTTGATGGTGCAACCGGCAGCCGAACGTTCGGCCGAGGCGTCGGACAGTTCGAACGCCTGTTCCAGGGTCAGACCTTCCAGGCCTTCGATTTCCAGGATGCGGCCGGAGAAGGCGTTTTTCTTGCCTTTCTTCTCGACGGTCAGCAGACCGTTCTGGATGGCGAAGTAAGGGATGGCATGAACCAGGTCACGCAGGGTGATGCCAGGTTTCATTTTGCCTTTGAAGCGCACCAGGATCGATTCCGGCATGTCCAGCGGCATGACGCCGGTGGCAGCGGCGAACGCGACCAGACCGGAACCGGCCGGGAACGAGATGCCCATCGGGAAACGGGTGTGCGAGTCACCACCGGTACCGACGGTATCCGGCAGCAGCATGCGGTTCAGCCACGAGTGGATGATGCCGTCGCCCGGACGCAGGGAAACACCGCCGCGGGTCATGATGAAGTCAGGCAGGGTGTGGTGGGTGGTCACGTCGATCGGCTTTGGATAAGCCGCGGTGTGGCAGAAGGACTGCATCACCAGATCAGCGGAGAAGCCCAGGCACGCCAGGTCTTTCAGTTCGTCACGGGTCATTGGACCGGTGGTGTCCTGAGAACCTACGGTGGTCATCTTCGGTTCGCAGTAGGTGCCAGGACGAACGCCTTTGCCTTCTGGCAGACCGCAAGCCTTGCCGACCATTTTCTGCGCCAGGGTGAAGCCCTTGGTGCTTTCGGCCGGTGCTTCCGGCTTCTTGAACAGATCGAACGCTGGCAGACCCAGTTCGGCGCGAGCCTTCTCGGTCAGGCCACGGCCGATGATCAGCGGGATACGGCCGCCGGCACGGACTTCGTCCAGCAGGACCGGGGTCTTCATTTCGAAGGTGGTGATGACTTCGTCGGTACCGTGCTTGCAGACTTTGCCAGCGTGCGGGTACAGGTCGATCACGTCGCCCATGTTCATGTTCGATACGTCGAACTCGATTGGCAGTGCGCCGGCATCTTCCATGGTGTTGTAGAAGATCGGAGCGATTTTGCTGCCGAAGCAGAAACCGCCAGCGCGCTTGTTCGGCACGTAAGGGATGTCGTCGCCGAAGAACCACAGTACCGAGTTGGTCGCCGATTTACGCGAGGAACCGGTACCGACCACGTCACCGACGTAGGCGATAGGGAAGCCCTGGCCGCGCATTTCTTCGATCTGCTTCATCGGGCCGGTCTTGCCTTGCTCGTCCGGAACGATGCCGTCACGGGCCATTTTCAGCATGGCCAGGGCGTGCAGCGGGATGTCTGGACGCGACCAGGCGTCCGGGGCAGGGGACAGGTCATCGGTGTTGGTTTCGCCGGTGACCTTGAAGACGCGCAGGCTGATCTTGTCGGCCAGTACAGGGCGCTTCTTGAACCACTCGCCGTCAGCCCAGGATTGCAGCACGGCCTTGGCGTGAACGTTGCCGTTCTTGGCTTTTTCAGCCACGTCGTGGAAGGCATCGAACATCAGCAGGGTGTGCTTGAGTTCCTCGGCGGCCACTGGCGCCAGCTCGGCGTCGTCCAGCAGTTCAACCAGGGTCACGATGTTGTAGCCGCCCTGCATGGTGCCGAGCAGTTCTACAGCGCGCTTCTTGTCCAGCAGAGGGGAGGAGACTTCGCCCTTGGCCAGTGCGGAGAGGAAACCGGCCTTGACGTAGGCGGCTTCGTCCACTCCTGGTGGTACGCGATTGGTGATCAGGTCAACGAGGAAAGCTTCTTCGCCAGCCGGAGGATTCTTCAGCAGCTCGACCAGGCCTGCAGTTTGTTCGGCGTTAAGCGGCTGGGGAACGATACCCAGGGCTGCACGCTCTTCGATATGTTTGCGGTAGGCTTCAAGCACAGTTATTACCCTCATCAGTGGTCCCAAATGGGTGTCCGGGACGCTCATCCCGAAATGCTCGTACTCATGCGCCGCGTGGCGTTGTGGGCCGCTTAGCCAGAATTACCGGGCATTCCTTACAGAAGCTGCTTTCAAAGTTTTACGCCTGCAGAACGGGGAGCTGATGAGGGTTGGCGTTGGGCTTTTCCCCGCTGGAAAAACCCTACGCCAACACCGCTCTGAAGGAACGACTGTGCTCGTGACGCTTTGAAAACAGCTTCTAACGGACATTGGCGCCTAAAAAGGCTGGCTGATTCTACGGCAAAAAAAATTTAAAGGTAAGTCGCGCTCTATTGGACTTTGGTTGCGTTGTGCGCGGCAGCGGCAAACCCTGATCCAGCGCTTGCCCCTGATGTTTGAGGGGTGATGAATGGCGGACAAAGGGCTAACATGCCGCCCTGTTCCGCGTTTCAAGTGTCTTGCCCATTTATGCCCAATCAGACCATCAAGACCCCCTGCGTCGGCCTCTGCTCCACCGTTTACGGTGATCTGGTGTGCCGTGGCTGCAAGCGTTTCCACCACGAAGTGATCCATTGGAACGGTTACAACGAGGAAGAAAAGCGCGCGGTCTGGCTGCGTCTTGAACAATTGCTGTCACAAGTGATGGCGAGCAAGGTCGAGGTCTTCGACCCGGCGCGCCTGCGCCTGCAACTGGAACAGCGCAAGATCCGCTTCGTACCGCATCAATCGGAATATTGCTGGGCGTATCAGCTGATCGCCCGGGGCGCGCGGGTGATCATTAATCTGGAAGCCTACGGAATGGTATTGCTGCCGGAGTTTCGCGACTGGAACCTGCCGGAACTGCGCGATGCCATTGATCGGGAATTTTTCCTGCTGTCGGAAGCGCACTATCAGCGCTACATCGCACCCGGTTTCCTCAAGGACGCCCTCGGCGACTGATCTATTGCTATCGCTGGCAAGCCAGCTCCCACAATGATGGTCTAAAGCTCTCCATGGAGTGCACACCTAAGTCCCTGTGGGAGCTGGCTTGCCAGCGATGACGGCCTTGCAGGCGCCCCAATACTTAATGCTTCACCGCCAACTCCACCAAATGGTCTTCAACCTCCTGCGGTTTGAGCACCAGCACATCACTCTCCAATTGATCCAGCACCTGCTCTGCCGTATTGCCGATCAACGCCCCGGATACCCCGCTGCGCGCCACGGTACCGATCACCGTCACCGCCGCCTGCAGCTTGTGCGCCATGAACGGAATCAACACGTCCGCCGGGCCTTCCTCGACATGCAAATGCTCGTCATCGATGTCGAACTCAGCCTGAAACGCCCGGCATTGCTCGCGATAACGCGCCTCGATGGTTTCCTTGAGCTGGAACGTAGGGTCGGCCGCCGACAGCATCGGTGACGGATGGGCGGTAATCACGTGCAGATGCCCCTTGGCCAGGCTGGCGATGTCGAAGCCGTGGTCGATGATCGTGGTGTGCAGATGACGATGTTCGCCATCGGCATTGCCCACGTCGACCGCCGCCAGAATCACCTTGTCCTTCCACGAACCGGCGGTTTTCACCAGCAGCACCGGGGTAGGGCAGTGGCGCAGCAGTTTCCAGTCCGCCGGGGTCAGCAGGGCCTTTTTCAACGGGCTGTCGGGGAAGTGCTGCTTGATCACCAGCCCGCAGCCTTCGGCCTGCTGCACATCGATGATGGTTTCGTGCAGGCTCTCGTTCCACGCCTGTTCGGTGGTGACGCTGTAGCCGTCCGCCAGCAGCGCAGCCTTGAGCACGCTGAGCATGCCGGCGTGATCGTGCCTCTTGTCACAGACCAGCAGGTGCAGATGGGCCTGGGTCACCCCGGCGATCAGCTTGGCGCGCTTGAGCGCCAGGCTTTCCGCGTGTTCGGGTTCGATGACTACCAGAATGCTGCGAATGGCTTGCATGAGCGGAGTCTCCAGCAATGAAAAGGCACGGCGTTGCACAACTATAGTTGTTGCTGCCGTGCCTGCGACTTGATGCATATCAACGCAGGCCGCTGGTGGTCTGCGGGCAGGCCGGTATAATCGGCGCCCTTCGCTCGAACACCTTTTGACCGTGAGCCCCATGATCCTTCCCGAAATCCACGAATTCCTTGGTTGCCGCACGCCTGACGCCTGGGTCCAGGCCGCGCTGGCCGATCAGGAAACCCTGCTGATCGACCACAAGAACTGCGAGTTCAAGGCCGCCAGCACCGCGTTGAGCCTGATCGCCAAGTACCATTCCCATGTCGATCTGATCAACATGATGTCGCGTCTGGCCCGGGAAGAGCTGGTGCACCACGAGCAGGTGATGCGCATCATGAAGCGACGCAAGATCGAACTGCGCCAGCTGCATGCCGGCCGTTATGCTTCCAGCCTGCGCAAAGTGGTGCGCAGCCATGAACCGGTGAAACTGGTCGACACCCTGGTGGTCGGCGCCTTTATCGAAGCGCGCAGTTGCGAGCGATTCGAAGCGCTGGTGCCGCATCTGGACGAAGAACTCGGCAAGTTCTACTTCGGCCTGCTGAAAAGCGAGGCCCGGCATTTCCAGGGTTACCTGAAACTGGCCTACCAGTACGGTGACGCCAAGGACATCGCCCAGGTGATCGAGAGAGTCCGCGCCGCCGAGCAGGACCTGATCGAGTCGCCGGACGAGGAATTCCGTTTCCACAGTGGTGTGCCCGTCGCGGCATGAATTGTTAAAAACTCTTAAGAGTATGAAACATCAACGAAAACCGGCCCAAGTGGCCGGTTTTTGCTGCCCGCAATAAGCGTCTCGCCTGTGAATGCCGCCATAATGTCGCCCACTTCACTGAGGGTTGGCGGCGGTTGTTATGGATAACCTGGGTTTTGGCAGAGTCCTGCTGGTGGAAGACGATGAGCGCCTGGCCGCGCTGATCGCCCACTTTCTCGAACAACACGGCTACGAGGTGCACACGGTGCATCGCGGCGATCTGGCCGTGGCCGCGTTTCTTGAATTCAAGCCCAAAGTCGTGGTGCTCGACCTGATGCTGCCGGGGCAGAGCGGCCTGCAAGTATGCCGGGAAATCCGCAGCGTGTCGGACACGCCGATTGTTATCCTGACGGCCAAGGAAGATGACCTTGACCATATTCTGGGCCTGGAGTCCGGCGCCGACGACTACGTGATCAAACCGATCAAGCCGCCTGTTCTGCTCGCACGCCTGCGCGCGCTGCAACGTCGGCAGGTGCCGGACAGCGGTGTGGTCAGCTCGCTGGAATTCGGCAATCTGCTCATCGACCGCAGTTGCCGCGAAGTGCGTCTGGCGGGCGAGCTGATCGAACTGACCACCATGGAATTCGAACTGCTGTGGCTGCTGGCCAGCGCTGCCGGCAAGATCCTGTCGCGCGATGACATTCTCAACCGCATGCGCGGCATCGCCTTCGATGGCCTCAACCGCAGCGTCGACGTGTACATCAGTAAATTGCGCAACAAACTCAAGGACAACCCTCGCGAACCGGTGTGCATCAAGACCGTGTGGGGCAAGGGTTACCTGTTCAATCCGTTCGCGTGGGAGTTGTAGATGCTGCGGTTATTTCTCGGGCTGTTTCTGGTGATGACCGTCGGGCTGGTAGCGGCGCTGCAAACCGTCGAACACACCTTCAACGCGTTGCTCGACAACCAGATGCAGGCCTACAACCGCGAGGCGGTGCGCGGTCAGGCCTGGTCGCTGATCGAACACATGCGCGACCAGCAGGGGGCGGCGCGCGAGGCGCAACTGGAGGCCTTGCGGCCGCACTACGGGCTGACGTTGAGCCTGGTCGAGGCTGATCAACTGAACCTCAACGATCAGGAAAAAGCCGAGCTGGCTCAGGATCTGTTGGTGATCCGCGACGACTACACCCAGTTCATCAGCAACATCGACGGTGGTTCGCAGTTGCTCAGCATCAAGCTGCCGCCCGAGCCGAGCCTGATGCCGTTCTACATTGCCGGGGCCTACCTGATGCTGGCCGTGTTGCTGGGCATCGTCCTGTACTTCTGGGTTCGCCCGCACTGGCGCGATCTGGAAAAACTGCGCCTCGCCGCCGAGCGTTTCGGCGACAACGACCTCTCGGTACGGATCCAGCTGTCCAAACGCTCGAACATCCGCGACCTGGCCGGCCACTTCAACCTGATGGCGGCGCGCATCGAAGGGCTGATCGCCAATCAGCGCGAACTCACCAACGCCGTCTCCCACGAACTGCGCACGCCGATTGCCCGGTTGTCGTTCGAGCTCGACCAGCTCAAGCAGCAACCGGACGCCAGCCAGAACCGCGAACTGATCGCCGATATGTACGCCGACCTCGGCGAGCTGGAAGAAATGGTCTCCGAACTGCTGACCTACGCCAGCCTCGAACGCGGCGCGACAGTGATCACCCGCGAAAACATCCAGGCCGCCAACTGGCTGGACAGCGTGGTCGGCAGCGTGGCGCTGGAAGCCGAGGCGGTCGGGGTGCAGCTGTTGATCGTAGATTGCCGGGTCGACGAAGTGCGGATCGAACCGCGTTTCATGGCGCGGGCGGTGATCAATCTGCTGCGCAATGCCATCCGATATGCCGAGCAGCGGGTCGAGGTGTCGCTGGTGCGCATCGGCGATCAATACGAAGTTCAGGTCAACGACGACGGGCCGGGTGTGCCACTGGCAGGGCGGGAGAAAATCTTCGAACCGTTCTCGCGTCTGGACGCCAGCCGCGACCGCCGCACGGGCGGCTTCGGCCTGGGCCTGGCGCTGGTGCGACGGGTGTCGCAATCCCATGGCGGGCAGGTCGAGGTCGGCGACTCGCCGTGGGGCGGGGCGTCGTTTCGCATGACCTGGGCGCATCTGGATTAATTGAATTTCCTCCCCCTAAGGGGGAGGCGTCGGATCAACTCAGCACGTAGTCCACCGGTTTCAGCGCCGGCGGCAAAGGCTCGGTGCCCAGCTCCGAGAGAATATCCCGCTCGATACCCCGCACCAGCGCATCGGTCGGCAAATCGTTTTCATCCCGGCCGAACGGGTCTTCCAGTTCATCGGCAATCGCATCCAGGCCGAAGAAGGTGTAGCTGACAATCGCCGTGAACAGCGGCGTCAGCCACCCCAGCGGTTCGGCCATGGCGAACGGCAGCAGGATGCAGAACAGGTAAATCGTGCGGTGCAGCAGCAGGGTGTAAGGGAAGGGCAGCGGCGTGTTCTTGATCCGCTCGCACACCGCCTGCGCCTGGGTCAGGCTGGTCAGGTGATTGGCCAGCAGCATGTAGCGCCATTCACTGAGATCGCCCGCCTCATGCAGATCGGAACATTGCTGACCCACCGTCTGCAGGATCCGCCCGCTGTAGTCCGGCACCTGCGCATCGTGCTGCGGGGTGATCCACTCGGCGCTGGCGGCGGCTTCGTCTTCCCGGCGCAAGCGCGCATTCAGCGCGTGGGCGAAACCAGCGAGGTTGAGCAGCAATAACCGACGCTGGGCCGATTCGCGGATCACATGGGTTTCGCGGATCACCGAACGCACATGCACGATCACTTCGCCCCAGGCCTTGCGCGCCTCGTACCAGCGGTCGTAGCAGGCGTTGTTGCGAAAATTCATGAAGATCGACAGCGACAGACCAAGCAAGGTGAACGGCGTGGCGTTGACCTTGGTGAAGTTGCTCGGGTGGAGCATTTCCACCAGCACGATGGCCGACGCCAGCAGCGTCACCATCAGGGCGCGCAGGGCGATGCGCTTGGCAATCGAGCCCTTGAGGGTGAAGAGAATGGCGAATTGATTGACCTTGGGTCGGATGATCATGCGGCTCTCTGCCTTGCAAACGTGGCGGATCAACCGCCGGTCATGTTCATGAAGCGCACCACTTGCACGTCGTCGTTCACTTCAAAATTGTGCCGGTAAGGCTTGAGTTTCATCGCTTCGATGATGGCTTTCTCCAGCCGTTCCGGTTGGCCTGGATGAGCGCGCAGCACCGCTTTCAGATCCACCGAATGCTCGTTCCCCAGACACAGTAGCAAACGCCCCTCGACGGTCAGCCGCACCCGATTGCAGGTGCCGCAGAAGTTGTGGCTGTGGGGCGAAATGAACCCCAACCGAATGTGCGGCGCTTCGGCCAGCCGCCAGTAGCGCGACGGGCCCTGGGTCGATTCGGCGGAGTCGATCAGGGTGTAGCGCTCGGCGATCTTTTCGCGCACCTGGTGGCTTGCGAAGAACGACTCGGCGCGGCTGTGTTCACTGATGATCCCCAGCGGCATTTCCTCGATAAAGGAAATGTCCAGATCGCGCTCGATGGCGAACTGCACCAGATCGTTGATCTCGTGATCGTTGCGGCCCTGCATCACCACGCAGTTGAGTTTAGTGCGGGTAAATCCGGCGGCGCGTGCGGCGTCGATGCCGTCGATCACCTGGGCCAGGTCACCGGTGCGGGTCATCTGCTTGAAGCGCTCGGCATCAAGGCTGTCGAGGCTGACGTTGAGGCGTTTGACCCCGGCGTCGAACAGCGGACTGGCGAGTTTGCCGAGCTGCGAGCCGTTGGTGGTCAGGCACAGTTCGCGCAGGCCGGGCAGGGCGGCGATCTGCTTGCACAAGCCGACGACGCCGGGACGAATCAGCGGCTCGCCGCCAGTCAGGCGAATCTTGCGGGTGCCCAATGCAACGAAGCTCTGCGCCAGTTGATAGATTTCCTCCAGCGTCAGCACCCGTTGGCGCGGCAGGAACTGCATGTCTTCAGCCATGCAATACACGCAGCGAAAGTCGCAGCGGTCGGTGACCGACATGCGCAGATAGTCGACGCGGCGGTTGTAACCATCGATCAAGACGCGCTCTGACATGACAGCCTCGCTTGGGTGAGATCCGCTATTGAAGGGGTCGGGTCGGTGCAGGTTATGAGCAACTTGAGACAGCGTCCAATCACTCTTAATGACCGGCCGATTGATGCTGTCGATGATGAAATAATTATTGCGGATTTATCGCTTCCTGATTTTGCAAGTGCCCGAATTTAAAGGGTTTAAGTCCGTGATAGATGCTTTCGATAACGCAGTCATTAATAGCGATTAGACAAGTTTTTGCAGCGGTTCCTATCCTTGGCCCCGTCAAACGAAACGACCGCTTTTTTAACTTGAAAGTCAGTCGTCGCTGTTTAAACCCGATCAGGTTTTTGCCTGTGTGCATCGTCATGGAGAAGTCCCATGTCACAAGTCGACCGTTACAAACCCTACAAGGGCGCCGCTGCGGGTTGGGGCGCTGTGATCAGCCTCACCAAGAACTGGCTGGGCAGTGAAAACGCCCTGAAAAACATCCGCGCCATGCTCAAGACCAACCAGAACGGCGGCTTCGACTGCCCCGGTTGTGCCTGGGGTGAAGCACCCGGCGCGAGCATGCTGAAGTTCTGTGAGAACGGCGCCAAAGCAGTGAACTGGGAAGCCACCGGGCGCCTGGTCGATCCGGCGTTCTTCAACAAGTACACAGTCTCGACCCTGGCCGAGCAAAGCGATTACTGGCTTGAGTATCAGGGCCGGATCACCCATCCGATGCGTTACGACGCGCGGGTCGACCGCTATGTGGAAACTACCTGGGACGATGCCTTCGCGCTGATCGCCAAACACCTCAACGGCCTGAAATCGCCCCACGAGGCCGAGTTCTACACCTCGGGTCGCGCCAGCAACGAAGCGGCGTTTCTCTATCAGTTGTTCGTCCGCGCCTACGGCACCAACAACTTCCCGGACTGCTCGAACATGTGCCACGAGGCCAGTGCGGTGAGCATGGGCGAGAGCCTGGGCGTCGGCAAAGGCACGGTGGTCTATGAAGACCTGCACCACGCCGACGCGATTTTCGTCATCGGCCAGAACCCCGGCACCAACCACCCGCGCATGCTTGAACCGCTGCGAGAAGCGGTGAAGCGCGGCGCGCAGGTGGTGTGCATCAACCCGCTGAAGGAGCGTGGGCTGGAGCGATTCCAGAATCCGCAGAACCCGATCGAAATGCTCAGCAACGGCTGGGAAGCGACCAACACCGCATACTTCCGCCCGGCACTGGGCGGCGACATGGCGATGATTCGCGGCATGGCCAAGTTCCTGCTGGAGTGGGAGCGCGAAGCCCAGGCTACCGGCGGCGAACCGGTGTTCGATCACGCCTTCATTGCCGAGCACACGTCGGGTCTCGACAGCTATCTCGCTGAAGTCGATGCCACGAGTTGGGAGCACATCGTCGAGCAGTCCGGCGTGCCGCTGCATGACATCGAACTGGCAGCGCGCATGTACGCCCGCGCCAAGCGCGTGATCATGTGCTGGGCGATGGGCCTGACCCAACACGTGCACTCGGTGCCGACCCTTCAGGAAGTCATCAACCTGCAACTGCTGCGCGGCAACGTCGGCCGTCCGGGCGCCGGGCTGTCGCCGGTGCGCGGCCACAGTAACGTGCAGGGCGACCGCACCATGGGTATCAACGAACTGGCCCCGACCGAGCTGATGGACGCCCTGGAAAAACGCTTCAACTTCAAAGTGCCACGCATGCACGGCCACAACACGGTGATGGCGATTGGTGCCATGGAGCGGGGCGAAGCCAAGGTGTTCATCGGTCTGGGTGGCAACTTCGCCCAAGCCACGCCGGATACCCCGCGCACCCATGAAGCGATGCGCAAACTCGAGCTGACCGTGCACATCTCGACCAAACTCAACCGCAGCCATCTGGTGACCGGGCGTGATGCGCTCATCCTGCCGTGCCTGGGCCGTACCGACATCGACGTCCAGGCCGAAGGCCCGCAAGGCGTGACCGTGGAAGACACTTTCAGCATGGTGCACTTGTCGTTCGGCCAACTGAAGCCGAAGTCGGCGCACCTGAAATCCGAGCCGGCAATCATTGCCGGGATCGCCGCCGCCACGCTGGGCAAACACCCGATCGACTGGGAATGGGCGGTGGGCGACTACGGGCGTATCCGCAACCTGATCGCCGACGTGATTCCGGGCTTCGAGAATTTCAATGAGAAGCTGCTGACCCCCGGTGGTTTCCACCTCGGCAACAACGCTTCCGACCGGGTCTGGAAAACCGAATCCGGCAAGGCCCAGTTCACCCCGTGCGTGCTGCCGGAGCATCTGATCAGCGAAGGCGTGCGCAACCTGCCGGTCAAACCGCATCTGATCCTGCAAACCATGCGTTCTCACGATCAGTACAACACCACGCTGTACGGCCTCGACGACCGTTATCGCGGGGTCTACGGCATGCGCGACGTGGTGTTCGCCAACGAACAGGACATCCGCCGGCTCGGTTTCGAACCGGGGCAAAAGGTCGATCTGGTGGCGCTGTGGGGCGACGAGCGCGAACGTCGGGTCAGCGGTTTTACCCTGATCGCCTACGACATTCCCGCCGGGCAGGCTGCCGCGTATTACCCGGAAACCAATCCGCTGGTGCCGTTGGAAAGCTACGGTGATCGCACTTGCACGCCGACCTCCAAATTCGTGGCGATCCGTCTCGAAGCGGCCGAGGCGAGCAACCTGATCCCGTCGTCGGTGGCGTAGCCGACCCACTCGATCCAACCCTTTTGCAATTTGACTGGCTGCAGGCGTTTACGCCTGGCGGTGGCCCGGCCGTGTGCTGTCGCTTTTCAGCCTGGATGAGGACATCATCATGTTCAACCCGGAGGCACTGGACCTGGCACGAATTCAATTCGCGTTCACGGTTTCGTTCCACATCATTTTCCCGGCGATCACCATTGGTCTCGCGAGTTTCCTGGCGGTACTCGAAGGCCTGTGGCTGAAAACCGGTAACGACACTTACCGCGATCTCTACCACTTCTGGTCGAAGATCTTCGCCGTCAACTTCGGCATGGGCGTGGTTTCCGGCCTTGTCATGGCGTACCAGTTCGGCACCAACTGGAGCGGGTTCTCTGATTTTGCCGGCAGCGTCACCGGGCCGTTGCTGACCTATGAAGTGCTGACCGCGTTCTTCCTCGAGGCCGGGTTCCTCGGGGTGATGCTGTTCGGCTGGAACCGTGTGGGCCGTGGCTTGCACTTCTTCGCCACAGTGATGGTCGCCATCGGCACGCTGATTTCGACCTTCTGGATTCTTGCCTCCAACAGCTGGATGCAGACCCCGCAGGGTTTCGAAATCGTCGACGGCCGGGTGATGCCGATTGACTGGCTGGCGATCGTGTTCAACCCGTCGTTCCCGTTCCGGCTGGCGCACATGGCGATTGCCGCGTTCGTCGCCACGGCGTTCTTCGTTGGTGCTTCGGCAGCCTGGCATTTGCTGCGCGGCAATGACACCCGACCGGTGCGCAAGATGTTTTCCATGGCGCTGTGGATGGCGCTGATCGTCGCGCCGATTCAAGCGGTGGTCGGTGACGCCCATGGCTTGAACACCCTGGAGCATCAACCGGCAAAAATCGCCGCCATCGAAGGTCACTGGGAAAACGCCGACAACGGGCCGACCCCGCTGGTGCTGTTCGGCATCCCGGACATGCAGGCGGAAAAAACCAAATACGCGATCGAGATTCCGTACCTCGGCAGCCTGATCCTCACCCACAGCCTCGACAAGCAGATCCCGGCGCTCAAGAGCTTCCCGAAAGAAGACCGGCCGAACTCGACCGTGATTTTCTGGAGCTTCCGCGTGATGGCGGGGCTGGGCATGTTGATGATCCTCGTCGGTGTGCTGGGTCTGGTGTTGCGACGCAATGGCAAGGTCTACCGGCATCGCGGCTTCCAGCGACTGGTGCTGCTGATGGGGCCGAGCGGTCTGATCGCGCTGCTGGCAGGCTGGATCACCACCGAAGTCGGCCGTCAGCCGTGGGTGGTGTATGGCCTGATGCGCACCCATGACGCCGCGTCCCATCACTCGGTGGCGCAGATGAGCACCTCGCTGGCGCTGTTCGTCGTCATCTACTGCTCAGTGTTCACCGTGGGCATCGGCTACATGATGAAACTGGTGAGCAAGGGCCCGCAGCCGCACCATGAACATCCGCCCGAAGGCACCCCGTTGCAGACTCCGCGCCGGCCACTTTCGGCGGTCACCGACAACCTCGAATCCGCGACCCGGATCCACTGAAAAAGGAGCGCTGAGTCATGGGTATTCAAGGTATCGATCTCTCGTTGATCTGGGGCGTGATTATTGCCTTCGGGGTGATGATGTACGTGATCATGGACGGCTTCGATCTGGGCCTCGGGATCCTGTTCCCGATGATCAGCGACGGGCAGGAACGCGACGTGATGATGAACACCGTCGCACCGGTCTGGGACGGCAACGAAACCTGGCTGGTGCTCGGCGGCGCGGCGTTGTACGGCGCGTTTCCGCTGGCTTACGGAGTGATTCTGGAGGCGCTGTATCTGCCGCTGATCTTCATGCTGGCGGGGTTGATTTTCCGTGGGGTGGCGTTCGAGTTTCGCTTCAAGGCGCCGGCTGAAAAACGTCATCTGTGGGACTGGGCGTTCATTGGCGGTTCGCTGCTGGCGACGTTCTCTCAGGGCGTGGTGATCGGCGCGTATGTGGCCGGGATTCCGGTGGTAGATCGTCAGTTCGCCGGTGGCGGTCTCGACTGGCTGGCGCCGTTCCCTTTGGTCTGCGGCGTCGGTCTGGTGATTGCTTACGCCTTGCTCGGCAGTACCTGGCTGCTGGTCAAGACCGAAGGCATGCTGGAGTCGCGGATGCGTCACTACAGCCGTCCGCTGGCGTGGCTGTTGCTGGCGATGGTGGTGGTGATCGGCGCGTGGACGCTGCAACTGCATCCGGAACTGGCCAGCCGCTGGTTCAACCATGCGCACCTGACCGTGTTCGCCGGGCTGGTATTGTTGGCGGTTCTGTCGCTGTTCGGTCTATTGCGCTCGCTGCGTCAGCGCCACACCCACTGGCCGTTCGTGTTCACCCTGGTGCTGATGTTCCTCGGTTACATCGGCCTGGCGCTGAGCATCTGGCCGAACATCATCCCGCCCTCGGTCAGCCTTTGGGCGGCGGCATCACCGGCCACCAGCCAGTTGTTCGCCCTGATCGGTGCGCTGTTCATCCTGCCGGTGATCCTGATGTACACCTTCTGGAACTACTACGTCTTCCGCGGCAAAGTGAGGATTGGCGATGGCTACCATTGAAATGCGTGAAGTGAAAAGTCGCTGGTACAAACGCCTGGGCTGGCTGTTGCTGATCTGGTCCGGCAGCGTGGCCTCGTTGGCGGTGGTGGCAAGCCTGTTGAAACTGGCGATGTATGCGGCGGGGATGAGAACCCACTGACCATAAAAAAACCGGAGCCTGGCTCCGGTTTTTTTGCGTCCTGAGTACACCGCATAACTTGTGGGAGCTGGCTTGCCAGCGATGACGGCGGATCAGTCAATGAAAATGTTGACTGTGCTGGCCTAATCGCTGGCAAGTCGAATCGTCGCACCGCAGCTCCCACAGGGGCCGCGATGTATTCAAGTCATCATTCGCCGCCAAACATCGCCGTCCAGTAAATCCCGGCATTGCTCTTCGGATCGACTGCGTAAGCAGCGCCCAGCTCGCGGTACTGCGGGTTCATCAGGTTGGCGCAATGGCCGGGGCTGGCGAGCCAGCCGGCGACGACTTTCTGCACCGTGTCCTGCCCGGCGGCGATGTTCTCGCCGACCTGCTGACCGCTGTAACCGGCCAGTTCCGCGCGGTCGCCGGGAGTACCGCCGTTGCGGTCCTTGTGGTCGAAATAATTGTTGTTGGCCATCTCGCGGCTGTGCTCCTGGGCAACGCCGCCGAGCACCGCGTTCCACGCCAGCGGCGCAGTCGCTGCGAAGGCCTGACCGCCGCACTGGCGCGGCTGGGCGCGGGCGGCATTGAGTTGTTCGAGGAGTTTCTGGCCTTCAGCCTGACCGTCGCCGAGGCGGGCGGACAGCAGTGGCCGGGCGAGGGTGATGCGCCAGTCACGGTCGGCGCGACTGACGCCGATATCGACGAACTGCGGATCCAGCACCACCTGACAGAAACTTTCCTGAATCGCCTTCATCGCCGACGCGGCATCCCGTGGCCCGTTCAGGGTGATCGCCTGCACGTTGACCATCGGGTAGCGCGCGCTGGACATCGCCTGCTGCAAATCCACCACGCCGCTGGCCGGCAGAATCAGACGCGGATCGGCCGACAGCGGCGGCAATTCGCTGGACGCCTGGCTGCCACAACGCTGCGGCTGGCTGCGGTAGCTGTTGATCGATTCGATCAATTGCGACTCGTCGGTGGCCATGGCCGAAGTGGCCAGCGCCAGGCCCGTGGACAACGCGGCGAGTCGCAGAACGGATGGCATGAAGCGCATGGAAATCTCCCTTGGGCTGAGTGCGCACATCATGCGCGAAAGGGCCCCGGTTCGTGCAATGTCTTTTTCTTCATAACGCGGTTTTTTCTGCGGAACGATGCCGTGAAAATTGCCGTCTACACTTCGCCAAGGCCCCGGAAACCGGGCGTCTCAACCACGTAACACTTCGCCCGCATCGGGCCCTGCCGGAAGAATGATCATGGGATTGAACGGGTTGCTTTGCTGTCTTGCGTTGACCCTGCTGAGCGGTGCTGCACTGGCCACCGATCAGGCGCCGATCAAGGAAAAAGCCGAGGCCAAAGCCGAGGTTCTGGAAGCGAAGGCCGCCGACAAACCCGACGCGCCTCCGGCACCCAAATCCGAAGCCATCACCCCGACCGAAGCGCAGGCGGTCGACCCCGCAGGTGCCGCACCGCTGGACGATCCGATCACCTGTCTGGCGCGCAGTATCTATTGGGAAGCCAAGGGCAAGGACAATGCCGACATGGAAGGTGTGGCCAGTGTGGTGATGAATCGCCTCGGGCATGACGGCTTTCCAGGCACAGTCTGCGAGGTGGTCAAGCAGGGCTCGGAAAGCAAGAGTTGCCAGTTTTCCTGGTGGTGCGACGGGCGTCCGGATCAGGTCAAGGAAGATGCCGAATACGCGCTGGCCAAGGAAATCGCCGGCAAGGCGCTGAACCGTCAACTCACCGATCGCACTCACGGCGCGCTGTATTTCCACGACCGCAACGTACATCCGAGTTGGGCCAAGGAATACAGGAAAACCGCCGAGACCAGGAAATTCCTGTTCTATAAACCCGCGGGCGGGGATGCGCGTTAGGCGCAGACTTCCCGCACGCAATTGCGCAACCAGCGATGCGCCGGGTCGGCGTCCATGCGCGGGTGCCAAAGCATCGACACGCTGATGTCCGGCATCCGCAAGGGCAGGGCGAAACTGTGCAGGCCCGTGCGCAGTTTGCTGGTGTGACGTTCCGGAACGGTGGCGATCAGGTCCGATTCACGGACCAGCGTCAGCGCTGCCGAAAATCCGCCAAATGAAGTGACGATGTCCCGCGTCAGGCCTAAGGCGAGCAGCGCTTCGTCCACTGATCCGCTGCTGCGTCCGCGCCGTGACACCAGAATGTGCTGGCCTGCAGCAAAGCGTTTGGCGCTGACCTTGCCGCTGCTCAATGGATGCCCCTCACGCACCACACCGATCCACTGATCGCGGAACAGGATGCGGCTGTGCAGCGTCGGGTCGGTGCTGTCGTCGACCACGCCGGTTTCCAGATCCACTCGGCCTACGCGCAGCAGCGTGCTGTCCTTGTCAGCCTTTTGCACAAAGCGCAGGCGCACGCCGGGCGCCTCTTCGGCGATGCGGGCGAGCAGGGCGGCAGCGAAGGTTTCGACAAAACCGTCGGTGTTGCGCAGGGTGAAGGTGCGCCGCAACTGGGCTGGATCGAGCACTTCTGCCGGGCGCAAAACCGCTTCGGCTTCCTGCACCAGATAACTGACCCGGTCGCGCAGCTCCAGCGCACGCGGGGTCGGCACCAGCCCGCGACCGGCGCGCACCAGCAGCGGATCCCCGGTGGTTTCGCGCAGCCGGGCCAACGCGCGGCTCATGGCGGAAGGGCTCAGACGCAGGCGCTCGGCGGCACGGGCGACGCTGCCTTCGCTCAGCAGCACGTCGAGAGTGATCAACAGGTTCAGATCCGGTGCATTCATGACATGGCGTTCCATGCAGGTATCAAGTGCAAAGCATGCGTCTTGCGCCCTGTATTGTCGAGGCTCAGGCTATGCCGCATGACATCTGCCCTGTGAGCCCTCCATGCACCGAGAACCCCTGAGCCCTTCAGCCCGCTGGGCGCTGACCAGTCTGGCGCTGTCGATGCTGATGCCATCGCTCGATACCAGCATCGCCAACGCCGGATTGCCCACGCTGGCGGCGGCGTTCGATGCGACGTTTCAACAAGTGCAGTGGATCGTGCTGGCCTACCTGCTGGCGATCACCACGTTGATTGTCAGCGTCGGGCGGCTCGGTGACGGCTTCGGTCGGCGGCGCTTGTTGTTGATCGGCATCGGCATCTTTACCGCCGCTTCGCTGGCTTGCGCACTGGCGCCGAGTCTGGCCTGGCTGATCGGTGCGCGGGCGGTGCAAGGTCTTGGCGCGGCAATCATGTTTGCGCTGACGGTGGCGCTGGTGGCCGATGCGGTACCCAAATCCCGGGCCGGCAGTGCGATGGGATTGCTGGCCACGATGTCGGCCACCGGCACCACCCTCGGGCCGTCGCTCGGCGGGCTGTTGATGGCGCATGTCGGCTGGCAGTCGATCTTTGAGATCAACGTGCCGTTGGGCTTGCTCAATGCGTGGCTGGTGTACCGCTATTTGCCGAAGGATCGAATCGTGCGCTCGGGTGTTGCATTTGATTATCCCGGCACCGCCGTATTGATGCTGACGCTGGCGGCCTATGCACTGGCGATGACGGTTGATGGATTCACCCCGACGTTGCTGTTGCTCAGCCTGTTGGGCGTGGGGGTGTTCATCCTGGTCGAGAAGCGGAGCAAGGCGCCGCTGATTCATCTGTCATTGTTCACCGACACGCGAATCAGCAGCAGTCTGGCGCTGACCTTATTGGTCACGACGGTGATGATGACCACGCTGGTGGTCGGGCCGTTTTACCTGAGTCGAGGTTTGGGTCTTTCCAGCACTCAGGTCGGTCTGGTGTTGTCGATCGGGCCGTTGCTGGCGGCGTTCAGCGGCGTGCCGGCCGGGCGTCTGGTGGATCGTTTCGGCGCGCGGCGGATGGTGCCGGGTGCGTTGTTCGGCCTGGCTTGCGGGTGTGGTCTGTTGGCGCTGTTGCCAATGAGTGTCGGACTTCTTGCGTATGTACTGCCGATCACGGTGGTGGCCTTGAGTTATGCGCTGTTCCAGGCCGCCAACAACACCGGGTTGATGTCCGGCGTTGCTCAGGATCAGCGCGGCGTTGTTTCGGCCATGCTCGGGCTGTCGCGCAATCTGGGCTTGATCACCGGGGCGGCGGCGATGGGCGCGGTGTTTGCACTGGCCACGGACGATCCGACTCAGGCACCGGCCGAAGTTATTGCGGCCGGCTTGCACATGACCTTCGGCGTGGCCACAGCGTTGATGTTCGCGGCGTTTGCGCTCGGCGCCTTCACGCACCTGCGTCTCGCGTCTCCCGTGCCGGAAAGAACAGTTCAAAGCAGGTAATGCCGTCGGCGCTGCTGACGCTGTAGCGGCCCTGATGCAACTGCATGATGGTCGCGACTATCGACAGGCCCAGTCCGTTGGACTGGGCGGAGCGTTCGCGTGACGGATCGACGCGGTAGAAGCGTTCGAACAGTCGCGACAGGTGTTCGGCAGGAATGGTCGTGCCCTGGTTGCGCACCCGCAGGTAGCTGCCGTCCGTTTCGGCGATGGCCTCGACCTGCAACGTCGAATCCGCCGCGCCGTACTTGATCGCGTTGGCGCACAGGTTGGCCAGGGCCCGCCGCAGCAGCATCGGCTCGGCCCAGATCACGCCGCTGCCACTGGCCTCGATGCTGATGCCGACGTCGGCGGCAAGGCCTTCGAAGTAATCAGCGATACGTTGCATCTCATCGCCGGCGTCCAGCTCCTGCCGCTGGCTCAGCGCGCTGGCCGGGTCGGTGCGGGCGAGAAACAGCATGTTGTCGAGCATCCGCGCCAGCCGTTCGAGTTCTTCGACGTTGGAGGCGAGCAACTGCTGATAAGCGTCGATGCTGCGGTTCTGCTGCAGGGCAACCTGGGTTTCGCCGAGCAGGTTGTTGATCGGCGTGCGCAGTTCGTGGGCCATGTCGGTGGAGACCTGACTCAGTTGCGCAACCCCTCGGTCGAGCCGGTCCAGCATCGCGTTGAAGGCTTCGATCATCGGCTGCAATTCCCGAGGCGTGCCTTGGCGGTCGAGGCGTTCGCCAAGGTTGGCGATGCCGATCCCGTGGGCATGTCGGGCCATCCGCCGCAACGGCAGCAGGCCGCGATACACCAGCAGACAGCCCACCAGCGCCAGCACAATCGCGGCCAATGACGCGAGGCCGTACACGCTGAGCCGGTAATTGGCGAGCATCGCCGTGCGCTCGCTCATCACCTTGGCGATGAGTACCTGCAGATTGCCCTGGTCGCCGGAGTCGATACTGGCCGCCACCGCCGAAAACGGCACGCCGTTGAGGCTCGGCAGATGCTGCACGTCGTTGAGGGCCATGACATGGTCGACCGGCACGGCGGGCACGCTAGGGAGTGCCAGGTCGCTGGGGTTGACCACGAACAAGGGCGGTTTCCCTGGCGCGCCGATGGTCAACAGCGCTTCGCGGTTGCCCAGCATGTTCTGAAACAGCGCCGGTTTGGTCTTGATCAACTCCAGCGTGTTGCTGTCGTTGAGGATGGTGCGCAACTGATCGATGCGGCTGACCAACTGGATGTCGTCGCGGCGGGTCAGTTGCTCTTCCAGCTGGTTGTAAAGCGCCGCGCCGAGGCCCGCCAGCGCGGCGAAGGCGAGCACGGCGAAGACCAGCGCCAGACGCAATGTCAGGGAGTAAGTGCCGGCGATTTTCATGGCTGGGTATCGAAGCGGTAGCCGATGCCGCGCACGCTGTGGATCAGCTTGAGCGGGAACGGATCGTCGATCTTCGCCCGCAGGCGGCGCACGGCGACATCGACCACATTGGTGTCACTGTCGAAATTCATGTCCCACACTCGCGAGGCGATCAGCGAACGTGACAGCACTTGCCCGGTGTGGGCGGCAAACAGTTGCAGCAGGGCGAACTCCTTGTTGGTCAGGGTGATCCGGTTGCCGGCGCGGCTGACCCGACGCTTGAGCACATCGATCTGCAGATCGGCCACCTGCAATTGCTCTTCCTCATGGATCGGCCCGCGCCGGGTCAGGGTGCGCAGGCGCGCGACCAGTTCGGCGAAGGAAAACGGCTTGATCAGGTAGTCGTCGGCGCCCAGTTCCAGACCCTTGACCCGGTCGGCGATGTCATCGCGGGCGGTGAGGAACAGCACCGGCGTGTCGGTTTCCTTGCGCAGCCGGCGCAGGACTTCCCAGCCATCCATTTTCGGCATCATCACGTCCAGCACGATCACGTCGAAGTCGAACTCCAGCGCCAGGTGCAGACCGTCGGCGCCGTCCCGGGCCAGGCTCACGCTGTAGCCCAGTTCCTGCAAGCCGTTGAGCAAGTAATTGCCGGCCTTGGGTTCGTCTTCGACAACAAGGATATTCATGGGCACTGCGCCTCAATGGTCATTGGTGCAGCCGCTGCCTTGCACTTGATAGTCCAGCACATGTTCACGGCCCTGGTGGTCGAGGTAGTCGAGCTGCGCGGGGATCACGCCGCAAGCCTGGGAAATATCGGTGCTGGAGAGGACTTTGTCGACATCCAGGTGCACGTAGAAGCCGTTGGTGTCGTGAATGACCGTGTGCTCAGGCATTTCAGCGGCGAACACGGAACCGGTAGCGAGGAGGGCGGTGAAGGCGAGAATCAGGGTTTTCATGATGGGTCACTCGAGTCGTTGAAGTTGATCGGCGTTCTGGCCGGGACAACTTCAAGCTACCGGGCGATCCGCTCGGCAAACCGACAACTCGATGACAAATCTGTAATAAACCGAACCTGTGGGAGCCAGCGCACTCCCACAGAGTATTCAGCTGGCGTGGGTGCTGAGAATGCTCGCGATCTGTTGTGGCTGGCAGTTGAGGTACGGCGAGGATTTCAGCCACTGCTGATCCGGGTACCAGGAGAACATGAATTGGCCATTCTTCAGGCTGTCGATCACCCGTTTGGCAACCTGCGGTCGCACGGCCGGGCAACCCTGGCTGCGGCCCAGGCGGCCGGTGCGTTTGCTCCAGAACGGGTTCACGTAATCGGCGGCGTGGATCACGATGGCGCGGTCGCGGGCCATGTCGTTGATGCCCGGCTCCAGACCGTCCATGCGCAGCGAGTAGCCGTGGGTGCCCTGGTAACTTTCCTGGGTGCGAAACAGGCCGAGGCTGGACTGGAAACTGCCTTCGCGGTTGGAGAACCGGGTGGCGAAGTTTTCCCCGGAGTTCGAACCGTGGGCGACCAGGTCGCGCAGCACCAGTTTTTTCCGGGTCAGGTCGAAGATCCACAACCGGCGCTCGGTGGACGGCTGCGAATAGTCGATGATCGCCAGATGACGGGACTGCTTCGCGCCGTTGTTGATCGCACATTGCATGGCGTTCAAGGCACCTTTCAGCGCCTGGGGATTGAGTTCCGGCGCGGCGTGCGCGAGGCTGGTGTACAGAACCGGCGAAGAGGTGCCGGCGGCAAAGGCTGGACTGGTCAGCACGCCAAGGGCGGTGGCAGTCAGCAGAAGTCGGCGCAAAAACGTCAACATTTAACGTGAGTCTCCACTTGCTACTTGTTCGGCACTTAGGCTCCTGACGTCCAGTCGTCCCCGGCAGGCCCGCGAATCGGGCCTGACTGTTCACCGCACCTGAGGTAAGGTTGACCGTCAATCAGGACGGCCATGGATTGGAGTAAAGCAGTTGTTCAAAAAGTACGCATGCTACTTGAGCATTTGTTTGCTCGCTGCGCCGTTTGTCGCTTGTGCCGAAGAGCCGTTGCCGGGACTCCCGACGCTGCCGCCCGTGCCGACGGAAATGCCCATCGAACCGCAGAGCCCGTTGCAGGCTGCGCTGATCAGCCTGCCCCAGGCGTGCCCGACGATCGGCACCAGTCTCAACGGCCCGGCGCTGGATCAGTTGCGCGCGTTCTACCAGCAGCAGGACTGGCTGCCGGTGTGGGCCGATGGCGGGCAATTGCCGGCCTTGCATGCGCAATTGCAGCTGTTGGCCGACGATGGCCTGAACCCGAAACGCTATCCGGTCGCACTTACCGCACCGCAGGATGGCGAACTGTGCGCCGACATCGAGATCAGCCGTTACTACCTGCAAGCCCTGCAGGATCTGCATTACGGCCGCCTGCTGCAATCGCACTTCGAACCGCTGTGGCATTCCGACGAAACGCCTCGCGACCGGCAGGCCGAATTGCTGGCGATCGCCGTGCCAGGCGTGCACAACGTTCCCGCCGCCTTCGATCTGGCCCGGCCGCAGTTGGCGCAGTACCGGAACCTGCGTCATCTGTATGCCGCGCAGCGCCTGCAAGCCCTGCCTCAGTGGACGTCGGTGGGCAATGGGCCGTTGCTGCGTCCGGACATGGAAGACAAACGCGTGCCGGAACTGGCCCGCCGGCTGTACAGCGAAGGTTATCTGAGCAGTGTGGTCGGCACGCCGGACAACGCTTATCACGGCGTATTGGTGGAGGCGGTGAAGAGCTTTCAGGCCAACCATTCGTTGCAGGCCGACGGGGTGGTCGGGCCGGGAACGATTGCCGAACTCAACATCAGTCCGCTGACCCGCCGCGAACAGTTGCGGGTCAACCTTGAACGTTTCCGCTGGATGGCCCAGGACATGGAACCGGACGGTCTGCTGGTCAACGTCGCCGCTGCCGAGTTGACGCTTTATCAGGGTGGCCTGCCGGTGTGGCAGACCCGCACCCAGGTCGGGCGCGCCGAACGCCAGACCCCGCTGCTCAAGTCCCGGGTCACGCGCCTGACCCTGAACCCGACCTGGACCGTGCCGCCGACCATCTGGAAGGAAGACAAGCTGCCGGAAATCCGCAAGGACCAGACCTTCCTCAGCCGCCAGAACCTGCAAGTGCTCGACGCCAACGGTCAGCCGCTGGCCGCCGCCGACATCGACTGGGATAACCCCGGCAACATCCTTCTGCGCCAGGACGCCGGGCCGCGCAACCCGCTGGGGCAGATGGTCATCCGTTTCCCTAATCCGTTCTCGGTGTACCTGCATGACACGCCGAGCAAGGCGCTGTTCGACAAGGGACCACGGGCGTTCAGCTCCGGCTGCGTGCGGGTCGAGCATCCGATGAAGCTGCGCGATTTGCTGCTCAGTCCGGCGGAGAAGGCGCGCACCGACACCTTGCTCGCCACCGGCACGACTCACGAGTTCCGGTTGAGCAATCCGGTGCCGATTCTCATGACGTACTGGACGGCCCAGGTCGACGGTCATGGTCGCGTGCTTTACGCACCGGACATCTACAGCCGGGACAGCGCGCTGTTGGCGGGACTCGACCGGGCGCATTGATCCTCAGCGGCTGGCGCGTTTCCAGAAAAACCGCGCCAGCCACGCATCCACGCTCAACTTGCCGGCACCGGCGAATACCAGCGGCACCAGCGCAGCGAGGTAGATCGCCGGCAGCTTGAAGTTGCCGAAGCCCTTGTTGGTGATCGCGTAGCCCTGGGCCAGCTCACTCAACGATGACCAGTCCGCTGGCCAGTGCACGGCAGCGGTGGCGACGACGGTCACGACAATCAGCGAAATCGCCGAAATCCGCGTGCCGAATCCGATGAGGATCGCCAGCGCGCAGATCAGCTCGGCCCACATCGACAGTTCCCAGTTCAGCGTGGCGGGCAAGTGGTCGAAGGGAAACGGGAACCGCTCCTGAATGTCTTCGAACCAGTTCTGGCCGTTGAATTTCTCCAGCCCCGATTCGAAAAATTCCCAGGCGATGAACAGGCGCAAGGTCAGCGGCGCGAGCCACTGGCCGGCGCGGTCAAGGTTCACATGCAGGCCTTTGACGGCCGACGAGAGAGCTGTGGTCATGGCAAGGCTCCATTCATTCAAAAGAAAACGGGGCACCGACGTGCCCCGCGAAAAGGCTTATTCGCCGGCGCCGCACTTGCCTTCGCCGCATTTGCCTTCCGAAGTTTTTTCCGCCGAGTCGGCCTTGGCCTGGGTCTGGCTGTAGCCGTGATCCAGTTGCTTGACGCTGAACGCTTCAGAAGCCGAAGCCGCGTTGGACAGGGCCAGGCCACCGGCAAGCAGCAGGCCGAGAGTCAGGGAGGTTTTCGAGAGCTTGGTCATGGTGAATCTCCGATGCGATAGGTGAGTTCAAAGGCTTGATCGGGGCTGCCGATCGACAGGTTCATTTGAACGTCGGGCTGTATCGCGGATGTGTCGCGAAGGGCCGGATTTGTGCGCGGGATGTGTCGGGCGTCGGGCCGTACACAGTGCGATACACAGCGCCGGTGTGATTCGATCGCCGGGCGCAGCGTCTAGCCACGGTGTCCCCGCAATCCCATGGGGCGAGACTTCGAGACCCGGCATGCAAGCGCTGTTGAACGAGATCCTTGACGCGGTTCGGCCCCTGATCGGGCAGGGCAAAGTGGCTGACTACATTCCTGCCCTCGGCACTGTGCCGGCCAATCAATTGGGCATTGCCGTATATGGCAATGACGGCGAGATGTATTGCGCCGGCGATGCCGAGACGCCGTTCTCGGTGCAGAGTATTTCCAAGGTGTTCAGCCTGGTGCAGGCCATCGAACATTCCGGCGAGGCGATCTGGGAACGCCTGGGCCACGAGCCGTCCGGCCAGCCGTTCAACTCGCTGGTGCAGCTGGAGTTCGAACGCGGTCGTCCGCGCAATCCGTTCATCAATGCCGGGGCGCTGGTGATCTGCGACATCAACCAGTCACGCTTTGCCGCACCGGCCTTGTCGATGCGCGACTTCGTGCGGCGGCTGTCGGGCAACCCGCAGGTGATGGTCGACGGCAAGGTCGCCGACTCCGAATACCAGCACCGCGCGCGCAACGCGGCGATGGCGTACCTGATGCAATCCTTCGGCAATTTCCACAATGACGTTGAGGCGGTGTTGCGCAGCTATTTCAGCCACTGCGCGTTGCGCATGAGCTGCATCGACCTGGCCCGGGCATTCTGCTTCCTGGCCAACGACGGTTTCTGCAAACACAGCGGCGAGCAGATCCTCAGCCGACGCCAGACCCAGCAAGTCAACTCGATCATGGCCACCAGCGGCCTTTACGACGAGGCCGGCAACTTCGCCTATCGTGTCGGCCTGCCGGGCAAGAGCGGCGTCGGTGGCGGCATCGTTGCAGTGGTGCCGGGGCAGTTCACGGTGTGCGTGTGGTCGCCGGAGCTGAACACGGCGGGCAACTCGCTGGCGGGGATGGCGGCGCTGGAAATGCTCAGCTCGCGGATTGGCTGGTCGGTGTTCTGAGGCCGTGTTGCTTTGAGGGAGGCCAACCTATACATTTTCCGGCCGCCCTCAATATGGTGAATCCGCTCCATGTCTCTCGCGCTCGAACGTCTCGTCGCTGGCACGCCTATCCCTTTCGCCGGTAACCGCGTCACCGTGGTCAGCCCCGAACTGGCCGAGCGTTTCCGACCCGGCGACCACCTGCTGGTGGAGCAGGTGAGCGGCGAGCTGTTGCTGATTCCGGTGGTGGATCAGCAGGCTGCATCGGTGGCGATCGAGCGTGCAGCGGCGGCGTTTACCGCTTTGTCCGCTGTGCCGGATGAGGCCATCAGTCGCTTCTTCGATCTGTTTGCCCAACGTCTGGAAAACCCGGACGCCTGGGCACTGATCGAAATCGCCAACCTCGCCGACATCGAACGGGCCAAGGCGCGCGGTCGTTCCACTACCCGGTTGCTCGCCGACGAGCGCATGCGCCGCGACATGATCGCCGGCCTGCGCGCCTGGCGTGATGCGCCGGCCACACGCGGCAAGGTAATCAGCAGCGTCGAGCACGACGGCTGGAAGGTCGAGCAGGTGGTGTCGCCATTGGGCATCGTCGCGTTCGTGTTCGAAGGTCGGCCGAACGTCTTCGCTGACGCCGCTGGCGTTCTGCGTACCGGCAACACCGCCGTGCTGCGGATTGGCAGCGATGCGCTGGGCACCGCGCAAGCCATCGTCACCCACGCCCTGAACCCGGCGCTGGCCGATGCCGGTTTGCCGGCGGGTGCGGTGTCGCTGGTGGAGAGCGTCAACCACGCCGCCGGTTGGGCGATGTTCGCCGACCGGCGTCTGTCGCTGGCGGTGGCCCGTGGTTCGGGCCGTGCGGTCAGCCAATTGGGCAGCATCGCCCAGCAGGCCGGCACCGCTGTCAGCCTGCACGGTACCGGTGGCGCGTGGCTGATCGCCGACCGCGATGCCGACGCCAAACGCTTCGCTGCTGTGGTGCGCAACTCGCTGGACCGCAAAGTCTGCAACACGTTGAACGTCTGCCTGATCCAGCGCGACCGTGCCGCCGAACTGGTGCCGCTGTTCCTCGACGCCTTGCAGCAGGCCGGCACCGCGCGTGGTCAGGGCTGCAAATTGCATATCGTCGAAGGCAGCGAACGCTACCTGCCGAGCGAATGGCAGAACGCGACGGTCGAGGTCTATCGCGCCGAGGGTTACCAGACCGAAGCCCTGGCCGAGCCGCTGCCGGAAGCGCAACTGGGCCGCGAGTGGGAATGGGAAGAAACCCCGGAAACCAGCCTGATGATCGTCGACGATCTGGATCAGGCCATCGCGTTGTTCAATCGCTACAGCCCGCAATTCACGGTGTCGTTGATCAGCGAAGATGCAGCGGTTCAGGAACGTTTCTACAGCGCGGTCAATGCGCCGTTCGTGGGCAACGGGATCACCCGTTGGGTCGATGGCCAGTACGCGCTGAACAAGCCGGAACTGGGTCTTTCGAACTGGGAAAGCGGCCGGTTGTTTGCCCGCAGCGCGATCCTCTCCGGCGACGGTGTGTTCACCGTTCGCAGCCGCATGACGCAAATCGATCTGGGCGTAAAACGCTGAACAGAACAACGCCGCGCCCGTCGCAATGACGGGCGCGGCGTTGTGTTTTCAAGCCGCATCGACTGCCTGACCGTACACCGCGCACGTCGACGGTTGCTCGGCCAGCGAGACGAAAGTGCGACGGTCGGCACTCAGCGCGTCGATCGAGCCGGTCTCGATGTCGTACACCCAGCCATGCAGATTCAGCAGGCCTTTCTCCTGGGCCAGGCGCACGCTCGGGTGAGTCTGGATGTTCGCCAGCTGCGCGATCACGTTTTCCCGCACCATCGAACTCAGTTTGGCGGCGTCATTGGCGTGCGGCCGCGATTCGTTGACCACTTTCGCCGACTCGGCGTGTTGCAGCCAGCCGCTGACGGCGGGCAGGTGATCCATGCATTTGCACTGGGCGATGGCGGTCATCGCGCCGCAATCGGAGTGGCCGCAGATCACGATGTCGGTCACGCCGAGCACGGCTACCGCGTATTCCACCGTTGCCGAGACCCCGCCCGGATGCGGGCTGTAGGACGGCACGATATTGCCGGCGTTACGGATCACGAACAGCTCGCCGGGCTCTTGCTGGGTCAGCAGTTCCGGGACGACGCGGCTGTCGGAGCAGGTGATGAACAAGGTGCCCGGGGTTTGAGTCGTCGCCAGGTGTTTGAACAGCTCGGTGCGTTGTGGAAACGCTTCGTTCTGGAACTTCAGGAAGCCTTCGATCAGGTTTTTCATGGTGTAGTCCTCTCAGTTCGAACAGCCGGTGCCGAATTCGCTGTATTGAAGAATGTGTTTTGCGCCGTGGCTGTCGAGGTAAGTCATCTCGACCGGTACTACGCCGCAGACGTCAGCGACCGGGGTGATGCTCACGACTTCAGCGATATCCAAAGACATGCCGTAGCGGTAGGCGACGGCCTCTTCATCAGCCTGGGCCTGGGCGGCAAGACCGGCGAGCAGGGCCAGGGTCAACAGAATTTTTTGCATGGGGCAGCCTCCAGACAGGTGTGGTGATGACATGGCAATTCAGGTTTGGTAAGGCCCGTACGCGGTGTACGGGCCCGGAGGGATCAGAACGGACGCAGTGGCAGGAACTTGCCGTCGAGGGTGACCACGGCGCGGGAACCACCTTCAGGGTCTTCGACTTTCTTGATGTCGAGCTTGAAGTTGATCGCGCTGATGATGCCGTCGCCGAACTGCTCGTGAACCAGCGCCTTCAGGGTGGTGCCGTAGATCTGGATCATCTCGTGGAAGCGGTAGATGGTCGGGTCGGTCGGCACACCGTCGAGGCTGCCGCGCAGCGGGATGATTTGCAGGGCGGCGACGTCTGCGGCGCTCAGCTCAAGCTTGTCGCCGACCACTTCGGCAGCAGCTTTTGGCAGTGGATGCTGGCCGAGGAGGGCGGCGGTGACGTAGGCCAGGCTCAGGCCGGTGCCGTCGGCCAGATCCTGCCACGACAGGTTCTTCTGTGCCTTGGCATCCAGGACGCGGGTGGTCAGGGCGATGCGGCTATCATTGTAGGCTTGGGATTGCATGGTGCTTCTCCTTTCGGGGTTGGCTTGCTGTGTGGGATTCATCTTCTGCCGATTGATCCATAGCGTCCAAGACCGATATACAATGCCAAGCATAAGTACTGCCTATAGATGGAGCGTCCCATGCTGCTGCGACATTTGCGATACCTGCTGGCCGTGGCCGATCACGGCGGCTTCACCCGGGCGGCCGAGGCGCTGCACGTGTCGCAGCCGACCTTGTCGCAACAGATCCGCCAACTGGAAGAAAGCCTCGGGGTGGATCTGTTCGACCGCACCTCGCGCTCGGTCAAACCCACTGACGCCGGCCAGGCCTATATCGAATGCGCACGACGGGTACTGGTGGAGCTGGAGGCGGGCAAGCGCGCGTTGCATGACGTGAAGGACCTGTCCCGAGGCTCACTGCGCCTGGCCATGACCCCGACGTTCATGGCGTATCTGGTTGGGCCGCTGGTGCGCGATTACGTGGCGCGGTATCCGGGGATTCACCTGGAGATTTTCGAGTTGTCGATGGACGACATCGAGGCCGGGCTGGCGGATGACTCGCTGGATATCGCGATTGCCTTCACGCCGGTGCGCAATCCGGACATTGAATGCATTCCGGCATTTGTCGAGACGTTGGGGGTGATGGTCGGGCGCGAGCATCCGCTGTACGACAGCTCATCGGTGCTGACCCCGGATGACATTGCGCAGCTGGATTTCGCCTTGCTGGCGCCGGATTTCATCACGCGGCTATCGATTGACGAGTATTTCCGTCAGCACGGCATCACGCCCAAGGTGCAGATCGAGGTGAATTCGGTGAGTACGTTGCTGGAAGTAATCCGGCATGCGCCGATTGCGACCATATTGCCGGAGGCGATTGCGACCGAGGACCGGGCGTTGCGCCGGTTGCATGTCGAAAGCGAGGCGCCGCAGCGGGGAGCCGCGTTATTGCGGCGCAAGAATAACTATCACAGTGCGGCGGCTGAGGCGTTCATGAAGCTCGTGCTGGAAACTCGTTCATGAGCTTTTTTTGCGAGCAATAAAAAGGGCCTGCTTCGTTTTCGAAGCAGGCCCTTTGTTTATTGAAGTTTTAACTTAGCAGAACCGATCAATCACCCGAACTTCGTTGTTGTTCTGCATCGAGTCCCACGCCTGTTTCAGCGTTTGCAGAACATTACCGATGAAGTCCTTGTCGGCCGCGGCTTTCTTGCCAACGTAGCCGTGGCCGCGGCGGTACATCTTCAGGCGGGCCAGCAGGTTCTGGTTGTTCCGGTCGAACTCTTCTTCACCAGCATGGGGCGACAGGCAGTCGATATGGACCTGACCCGACTTGCTGATCCACAGAATATGGCTGTCGTGGCTGTCTTTTTGCGCAGCGAACATACGAGCCAGTTCTTCGATAGTAGGTTGATTGTTCAGATTCATGATATTGCCCCTTGACCAGTCTGGTGATCTTTCAAAGTTGATTCGCTAATACAGGTAGCCCATCGGTTAGTTGATCCCTGGCACCGAAACCAGGACGTCAGCGGTCGCCCGTGTGAAGTACGGGGTCATGCGTCTGTTGCATGTAGTCGTGTTGAATAACTGCTACGCAATAGCGTCACAACGAGGAGAAGCAGCGAAAACCGGGAGGCTCCTTGACGACGTTTTCAGGGTCGACCACAAGCGTCTTGAGAATTTTCGCCAGCGCTTCTCGTCCTTGTACTGGACGTTCAGGCCAGGTCAGCTTCTTCAATCTGCCTTGTGGGCAGCGTGTATCCGGAAAAAACAGCTCGGCGGTCAGACGAGCTTGCTCAAGCGTGTTGCCAGTGCTCCCGATCGGGGAGACGTCTGCATCATGCAAAAGCCAAACGACGCCGTCAACGGTTTTGTAGTGATTATTTTTGGTCACTACATATTGTCGGACAAAGTCATTCTGGAATGAAAAAGGAGGTCTTCAGGCAGCGGGAGAAAGGCTGCGCAGGCAGTAGAACGTGCAGGGATAGCCGTCCACGGTTCTGGTCTGGCGGGTAAAGTCGCCGCCGCTCAGCTCGGGGATGAGCCGGGCCCAGAACCGCTGTGCAGGCAGGTTGGCATCGACATGGAAAATCTGCCATCGACCGGGCAGGTGGCTCAAGAGGGCAGAGGCGACAAACTGCGCGACGCCTTGGCCACGCCAGCGCCGGCTGACGAAGAAATAGCCGATGTTGTAGTCGGCGCCTTCGATGAGTAGGTGGTCATCCACGGTCACGAACCCCGCCAGTTCACCGTCGACGTGGATCAGGAATGGCCGGGTCGCCGGCTGGCGCCAGTAATCGTCCTTCAACTGGATCGGGAAGAAACCATGCCCGCCCAGCTTCAGCGGCAACCACTCGCTGAAGTCGTAGGTGTAGAACTGCATCAGGTTTTCGAGGGTGTCCAGTTCGTCGCGCCGGGCGACGCGCAGTTCGATGACCGACATGCCGCTGCCTCCTGACCATCACTGCTGAAACAGTAGCGTGCAACGGGCTATTTGGCCGCCGGTTTCGCTGAGCGTTTACTGGTACCGGTGGCTTTGCGCCGAGTGGACTTGCGTTTGTTCTTCCATGGCGCAGCGGCCTTGCCGGCAGGTGGCGGGCCGCTGATGGTCAGACTCAGCCCGGCACATCGGGTGACTTGCTTGCTCATCCACGCGGCCTGTTTGGTAACGAACTCTTCAAGACTCATTTCGCCGCTCTGCACCATGTCCAGCGCCTGCTCCCAGATCGCCGTGGTGCCGGGGTCGGCAATCGCGCGCGGAACGGCGTCGATCAGGCTGAACGCGGCGGGCGTGGCGGACAGCGCCTTGCCGTTCTTCACCAGATAGCCGCGATCCAGCAACCCTTGAATGATCGACGCGCGGGTAGCTTCGGTGCCGATGCCGGTGGTGTCCTTGAGTTTCTGCTTGAGCAGCGGATCCTCCACCAGTTTGGCGACGTTCTTCATCGCCTTGATCAGATCACCTTCGGTGTAGGGCTTGGGCGGTTGCGTCCACAGGTCCTTGAGCTTCACGTCTGCCACGGCGCATTCGGCACCCTGGGTCAGTGTCGGTAGTGTTTGTGGCGCGGGGGCTTCACGGCCCTTGGCCGGGGCCAGCGCTTCTGGCAACGCGCGTTTCCAGCCCGGCTCGATGATCTGCTTGCCGACGGCGCGCAAGGCTTCCCCGGCGCAATCGAAATCGGCCTGGGTGCGGTCGTATTCGTGATTGGGCAGGAACTGCGCCAGATACCGCGCGCGAATCAGCGTGTAGACCGCGCGGTGCTTGCCGGTCAGGCGCTCCAGGTTTTTCGCGGCAGCGGTCGGAATGATGCCGTGGTGAGCGCTGACCTTGGCGTCGTTCCAGGCGCGGGAGCGGCGCTGTGGCTCCAGATGCTCGCGCAGCGCTTCGAGGCTCGGGTCGGCCTGGCGCAACGCCGCGAGAATCCCCGGCGCCTCGCTGTGCTGGCTCAGGGGCAGATAGCCGCAGTCGCTGCGCGGGTAGGTGATGACTTTGTAGGTTTCGTAGAGGGCCTGGGCGATGTCGAGGGTTTCCTGGGCGCCGAGGCCGAGCTTCTTCGAGCAGACTTCCTGCAAGGTGCCCAGATCGAAGGGCAGGGGCGCCACTTCGCGCATGCGTTCGGTGCGCAGCTTGATCACCCGGGCGCTGGCAGCGCTGCTGATTGCGGCGGCTGCTTGCTGAGCGAGGGCTTGATTGAGGCAGCGGTCCTGATCGTCACAGGCATCGTTTGGCGCACGCCATTGCGCCGTGAACGGCGTGCGGTTCTGCAGCAGTTGCACGTCGATGGCCCAGTACGCGACCGGCACGAAATCGGCGATGCTGCGGTCGCGATCCACCACCAGTCGCAGAGTCGGTGTCTGCACCCGGCCCACCGGCAATACGCCTTGATAGCCCGATTGCCGGCCGAGCAGGGTGAACAGGCGACTCATGTTCATCCCGATCAGCCAGTCCGCCCTCGAGCGCCCCAATGCCGAGTGGTACAGGCTGAAGGTTTCGGCGCCCGGTTTAAGTGCCGCCAACGCCTTGCGAATCGACGCCTCGTCCAGCGCCGAGAGCCACAAGCGGCGGATCGGCCCGCGATAGCGGCAATGCTCGACCAGCTCACGGGCGATCATCTCGCCTTCACGGTCGGCGTCGGTGGCGATGATCAGTTCGCTGGCCTCGCCGAGCAGGCGCTTGACCGCCTTGTACTGGCTGGCGGTACGCGGCTTGACGGTCATTTTCCATTTGTCCGGAATGATCGGCAGATCGGCCAGCACCCAGCGCTTGTATCTGGCGTCGTAGGCGTCCGGCGGGGCGGTTTCCAGCAAGTGGCCGATGCACCAGGTCACCGTGACATCCGTTCCCAGCCAGCAGCCGTCGCCCCGACGCTTTGCGCCGAGCACGGCCGCAATGTCCTTGGCCTGGGAGGGTTTTTCACAGAGGTACAGCCGCATAACCACCGTCGTCGATTATTGCCCGAAGAGGCGCACAGGATGGCCTGACTCGGGCATTCGGGCAACTTTTATCTGTATGGATATACAGATAAAAAGATTGCCGGTCATGACAGCCACGTCGGGGCAATCCGGGACGCTATCGAGAAATTGATTAGCGCCCCCGTTGGCGGCTGTGGCAGGTTCAATCTGCCTGACAAGGCGAGTGACAGGACGATCTCGCCAGAAGATCGCCGTTTTTCTGTCTGACACTGACTCTTCAGAAACAAGGACGTACACCATGTCTCAACCTTCCTCCCAGGCCAGCAGCGCCTTCACCGCCGTCGACACTTTCAGCCACCTGTACGACCGGGGCACCGGCAGCGTCAATGGCAAACCGTCGTTCACCGCCGACCAGGCCGCTGACGAAATCCTGCGAAAGGGCATGTCGTGGCAGGACAAGAATGCCGACGGCAAGATTGATCTGACCTACACGTTCCTGACCGACAAACCGTCGAATTACAACCCGAAGCTCGGCAACTTCAGCGAGTTCAGCGCCCAGCAGAAAGCCCAGGCCGTGCTGGCGATGCAGTCGTGGTCGGACGTGGCCAACGTGACCTTCACCGAGGGCAAGGGCGGCGACGGTCACATGACCTTCGGCAACTACGACGTCAGCACGGGTGGCGCGGCGTTCGCCTACCTGCCGCAGGGCAGCAGCTACGACGGCCAGTCGTGGTACCTGATCAACGATCAATATCAGGTCAACAAGACCCCCGACACCAACAACTACGGACGTCAGACCCTGACCCACGAAATCGGCCACACCCTCGGCCTGTCGCACCCGGGCGCCTACAACGCCGGCAACGGCAACCCGACCTACGGCGACGCCAAATACGCCGAAGACACCCGTGGCTACAGCCTGATGAGCTACTGGAGCGAAGCCAACACCGACCAGAACTTCAGCAAGGACGGCAGCGGCGCCTACGCCTCGGCACCGTTGATGGACGATATCGTCGCGGTGCAGAAACTCTACGGCGCCAACTTCGAAACCCGTGCCGACAACACCGTTTACGGCTTCAACTCCAACGCCGATCGCGATTTCTACAGCGCCACCTCGAACACCTCCAAAGTGGTGTTCTCGGTGTGGGATGGCGGTGGTAACGACACCCTGGATTTCTCCGGCTTCAGCCAGAACCAGAAGATCAACCTCAACGAAGGTTCGTTCTCCGACGTCGGCGGTCTGGTGGGCAACGTGTCCATCGCCCACGGCGTGACCGTGGAAAACGCCATGGGCGGTTCGGGCAATGACCTGCTGATCGGCAACGCGGCGGCCAACGATCTGATCGGCGGTGCCGGCAACGACATCATTTACGGCGGTGGCGGCGGTGATTCGTTATGGGGCGGTGAAGGCGCAGACACCTTCGTGTTCGGCGCGGCCAGCGACTCGACCATGACTGCGCCGGACTGGATCATGGATTTCACCAGCGGCCTGGACAAGATTGACCTGTCCGGTACCGCAGGATTTGCCACTGGCGCGGCCACGCTGAACTTCGTCAGTGGTTTTACCGGGCACGCGGGCGATGCGATCCTCACCTACTTCGAACAGACCAACCAGACCAGCCTGATGATCGACCTCACGGGCCAGGGTTCGGTGGACTTCGCCGTGGGTGTGGTGGGGCAGGCCGTGGCGACCGATATCGTCGCTTGATCTGAAAACGGAAAATCTGAAACGAAAAAACCGCAGTCCTTCGCAGGCTGCGGTTTTTTTGTGAACGGAAAAGCCGTTCGGCTGCGAACCCGACGAGATTCCTCCGCATGGGTTATACCTGAACCGGTGTCTTCGCCGCCGTCAGGAGAAACCGATGAAAACGTCCGGTCCCAGTCCCGTCATCACCATCGCCGAGCAACCAGGCTGTCTGCTTGTGAAATTCCACGGCATACAGGTCGCCGCCTCAGCCCGGGCGCTGGTGCTGCTCGAAGCCAATTACCCGCCGGTCTACTACATCCCGCGCGAGGATATCGACGAAAAATACTTCGCCCGCACCGACCACACCACCTACTGCCCGTACAAGGGCGATGCCAACTATTTCAGTCTGCAAGTGCCGGGGCATGAGGGGGCGAATGCGGTGTGGACGTACGAAAATCCGAAGATTTCGGTCAGCCAGATCAAGGACTATGTGGCGTTTTATCCCGATCAGGTGAAGTTTGAGTTGCTGGAGGCGGAGGTCTGAAATTCCGCAGGGTGGCGAGGGCATTGCGCCCCCGCCACACGTCTACCAATCAGTTCTTGTCCAGATCGATATTCTTCGTCTCACGCAGACAGATCATCCCCACCACCAGGCTCACCCCGGTAATCAGCACCGGGTACCACAACCCGTAGAAAATATCCCCGGTGTACACCACCAGCGCAAACGACACGGTCGGCAGGAAACCACCGAACCAGCCGTTGCCGATGTGGTACGGCAGGGACATCGAGGTGTAGCGGATGCGGGTCGGGAACAGTTCGACCATCAGCGCCGCGAGCGGGCCGTAGCACATGGCGGAGATGATGATCAGGCCGACGATCAGGGCCACGATCATCGGTTTGTTGATCTGCTGCATGTCAGCCTGTTGCGGATAACCGGCGAGGGTGATGGCGCCGCGTAAGGCTGCTTCGTCGAAGCCGTCGAGTTTCACATCGCCGACGCTTACTTGCACCGTGCTTCCCGCCGGGGCGGCGACACTGGAGTAGGGCAGGCCTTGCTTGACCAGGAAGGTCTTGACCTTGTCGCACGGGCTGTCGAATTTGGCCTTGCCCACCGGGTCGAACTGGAAGGTGCAGGTCGCCGGGTCAGCCACCACGGTGATCGGTGCCTGACGGCTGGCGTGGTCGATGGCCGGGTTGGCGTAATGGGCCAGGGACTTGAAGATCGGGAAGTACAGCGCCGTGGCCAGCAGCAGGCCGAGCATCAGCACCGGTTTGCGTCCGACCTTGTCCGACAGCCAGCCGAAAATGATGAAGAACGGCGCGCCGATCACCACGCTGATGATCAGCAGACTGTTGGCCACCGCCGGGTCCATTTTCAGGAACTGGGTGAGGAAGAACAGCACGTAGAACTGCGCCGCGTAAAAAGTCACCGCCTGGCCGGCGTTGATGCTGAACAGCGCGATCAGCACGACCTTGAGGTTTTCCCACTTGCCGAAGGATTCGCGAATCGGCGCCTTGCTGGCCTTGCCTTCCTCTTTCATTTTCAGATAGGCCGGCGACTCGTGCAGGCTCAGGCGAATCCAGGTGGAAATGCCCAGCAGCACGATCGACAGCAGGAACGGAATGCGCCAGCCCCAGACTTCGAATTGATCGCCGGTGAAGTAGCGGCAACCGAGCACAACCAGCAGCGACAGCAGCAGACCGAGGGTCGCGGTGGATTGAATCCAGCTGGTGTGGAAACCGCGTTTGCCGATCGGCGCATGTTCTGCCACGTAAGTCGCGGCGCCGCCGTACTCGCCGCCGAGGGCCAGGCCCTGAAGCATGCGCAGCACCACCAGAATGATCGGTGCGGCGATGCCGATGCTGGCGTAGGTCGGCAGCAGGCCCACGGCGAACGTCGCAACGCCCATCAGGATGATGGTCGCCAGGAATGTGTATTTGCGCCCGATCATGTCCCCCAACCGACCGAACACCAACGCCCCGAACGGCCGCACGATGAAGCCTGCGGCGAACGCCATCAGCGCGAAGATGAACGCCGTGGTGTCGTTGACCCCGGCGAAAAACTGCTTGCTGATGACCGCCGCCAGGGCGCCGTAGAGAAAGAAGTCATACCACTCGAACACCGTCCCCAGGGACGAGGCGAAGATGACCTTTCGAGTATCGGGGCTGGCGTCCGTGCTGCGCACGGCATCCAGTGGCTGAACGTGTTCTGACATATCGGTATCCCTCACAGTGATTGTTTTTGTTGTTTCCACTGGTGTTGCGTGTCCGGGTGATGCGCGATGTCCTTGAATCAAATATGCCCCTTGTGGGAGCCAGCCTGCTGGCAATGGCGGTTAATCAGCCGACATCATTGTTGAATGTCACTCCGTCATCGCTGGCAAGCCAGCTCCCACAGGGGTTGTGTTTACAGTTGCGGGGTTGAGAATCAGCTGTGCCGCTTTCTCGGCAATCATCAGCGTAGGCGAACAGGTGTTGCCCGAGGTAATGCGCGGCATGATCGACGCATCGGCAATCCGCAGCCCCGGTACGCCGTGCACGCGCAACTGTGCGTCGACCACCGCGTCCGCATCGTTGCCCATCCGACAAGTGCCGACCGGATGGAAAATCGTCGTGCCGATCTTCGCCGCCGCTTCGTGCAGCTGTTCTTCGGTCTGCAGGCTGGCGCCCGGCAGGTACTCCACCGGGTTGAAAGCTTGCAGGGCCGGGGCGCTGACGATGCGCCGGGTCAGGCGAATCGCATCGGCGGCCACGCGCAGGTCTTCGGGATGGCTGAGGTAATTGGGTTGAATCAGCGGCGCGGTTTGTGGATCGGCGGAGCGAATCTCGACCCGCCCCCGGCTCTGCGGCCGCAAATCACACACCGACGCGGTGAACGCGGGGAAGCTGTGCAACGGTTCGCCAAAGCGCTCCAGCGACAGCGGCTGCACGTGATATTCGAGATTGGCCGAAGTCTGTTCGGGCCCCGAGCGGGCAAACGCGCCCAACTGACTCGGCGCCATCGACAACGGCCCGCTGCGGTCATACAGATAGCGCAGGCCCATGCCCATCTTGCCCCACACGCTGCCGGCGATCTGGTTGAGGGTGCGGGCGTTTTCCAGTTTGTAGATCAGGCGCAGTTGCAGGTGATCCTGCAGGTTGCCGCCGACGCCCGGCAATTCATGCACCACGCCGATGCCGAGCTTTTCCAGCAGCGGACGCGGCCCGATTCCGGAGCGTTGCAGAATGCTCGGCGAGCCCACGGAGCCGGCGCACAACACGATTTCCTTGCGCGCCTTGAAATTCTTCTGTTGACCCTGCCAACGGGCACTGACTTTCGAGGCGCGACCGTCCTCGAACAGCACTCGATCCACCTCGATGTCGGTCAACACCGTGAGATTGGCCCGATCGCGAATCGGCTTCAGAAACGCCTTTGCCGCATTCCAGCGCACACCGGCCTTCTGATTGACCTGAAAGTAGCCGCATCCCGCGTTGTCGCCCTGGTTGAAGTCATCGATGCTGGCGATGCCGCTCTGTTCGGCAGCGCTGCGGAACGCATCGAGAATCGGCCACGACAGGCGCTGGCGTTCGACCCTCCATTCACCCTTGTCGCCATGGAATTCCGCTGCGCCGGCAAAGTGGTTTTCGCTCTGCTTGAACAGCGGCAGCACGTCGTTCCAGGCCCAGCCCGGATTGCCCTCGGCAGCCCAGCCGTCGTAGTCGTTGGCCTGGCCGCGCATGTAGATCATGCCGTTGATCGACGAACAGCCGCCCAGCACCTTGCCGCGCGGATAACTCAGCGCGCGGCCGTTGAGGCCCGGTTGTTCTTCGGTCTTGAAGCACCAGTCGGTGCGCGGGTTGCCGATGCAGAACAGGTAACCCACGGGGATGTGAATCCACGGATAGTTGTCTCGCCCGCCGGCTTCCAGCAACAGCACGCGCTGCTGTGGATCGGCCGACAGCCGATTGGCCAGCAAACACCCGGCCGGCCCGGCGCCGACCACGATGTAATCGAATTCATCAAGGGAAGTCTGCATTCCCTGACCTCGCTTATTGTTTTTGTTGTCGGTCATCCTAGTTGTTAGCTTTCGTCAAAAGAATGTTAGTTTTTGCGCAGCCGCTGTGCGTTTTCAAACAGCGCTTCCTGACGATAGCCGACAAGGACAAGCCATGTTCGACTGGAACGACCTGCGGTTCTTTCTCGAGTTGCAACGCAGCGGGCGCTTGCTCACTGCCGCCCGCCGCCTGAACACCACTCACGCCACCGTGGCCCGGCACATCGAGGCCATTGAAAAAAGCCTCGGCACCGCGCTGTTCGTCCAGCACGCCCAAGGCTACGAAATGACCCCGGCGGGAGAGGCGCTGCTCAAACACGCCGAAGCCATGGAAAACGTCGCGCTGCTGGCCCAGGAGGAAATCACCCAGTCCACGGCGCCGCTGGGCAAGATCCGCGTCGGGGTCACCGAAGGCCTGGGCATCATGTTTCTCGCCAGCCGCATGATCGGGTTGTTCGAACGCTATCCGGGACTGGAAGTGGAACTGGTGGCGGTGCCGCGCTTCGTCAGCATCCTCAACCGCGAGGCGGAAATCAGCATTCACCTTGAACGGCCGGCGGCGGACATGCTGGTCACCCGCAAACTCACCGACTACCGACTCGCGCTCTATGCCAGCCGCGCCTACCTGGACAACGCGCCGCCATTGCGCAGCCGCGAGGATCTTGGCCGGCATGCGTGGATCGGCTATGTCGATGATCTGCTGTTCAGTCAGGAGCTGATGTTCCTCAACAGCTTCTGCCGCAACCCACGGGTGGTGTTTCACAGCACCAGCGTGATCGCGCAGCAGCAGGCGGCGCGCTCGGGGCTGGGGATTGCGGTGCTGCCTTGTTACATGGCGGCGTCGGATCCGGATCTGGTGGCGCTGTTGCCGGATGAGAGCATCGAGCGCAGCTACTGGATCAGCACGCGGCGCGAGTTGCACAAGTCGGTGCGGTTGCGGGTGGTCTGGGATTACGTGGTGGGGTTGTGCGAAGGCGAGCGCGAGTTGTTGATGGGCCAGTAAAGACGGCTGTTTCATGCAACTAAAACGCTTGGCAAAAGGTCATTCGATTTGCGGAGGTTGAGTCATCTCGCAGAACCTCGACAACGAAGACGTTACCCGTGGCCACTCACCTCGATCGCCGTAATAACCTGTCTCTCGACAGCCTGAATTTTTTCCTCGCCGACGTGCGTGACGGCCTGGGGCCTTATTTGGCGATTTACCTGCTGGCGGTTCACCACTGGGAGCCGGCGAGCATTGGTCTGGTCATGACCATTGCCGGGATCGCCGCGCTCATCACGCAGACCCCGGCAGGGGCGCTGGTCGACAGCACGCGGTTCAAACGGTCGCTCATTGCGATTGCCGCGCTGGTGGTCACCGCAAGCTGTCTGCTGCTGCCGTTCGTGACGTCATTCAGTCTGGTGGCCCTGACACAGGCGATCAGTGCCGCTGCCGCTTCGATCTTCGCGCCCGCCATCTGCGCGATCACGCTTGGTATCACCGGGCCGCGCGCCTTCACGCGAAGGACCGGGCGCAACGAAACCTTCAACCATGCCGGCAACGCCTGCGCTGCGTTGTTAGCCGGTTTGTCCGCGTACCTGTTCGGCCCGGTCGCCGTGTTTTATCTGATGGCGGTCATGGCGCTGGCCAGCGTGATTGCCGTCTCCTTTGTGTCGGCAGATGCGATTGACCACGATCTCGCCCGAGGTCTTTCACCCAGCGAAACGGGGCAGGGCAAGCAGCCTTCGGGCTTTTCCGTATTGCTCACCAACCGACCGTTGCTGATGTTCGCGATTTGTTGTGCGCTGTTTCATCTGGCGAACGCGGCGATGTTGCCGCTGGTGAGTCAGAAGCTGGCGCAGGCCAATCTGCAGATGGCCACGCCGCTCACGTCCGCCTGCATCGTCGCGGCACAACTGGTGATGGTGCCGGTCGCGCTGCTGGTGGGGGCGAAGGCCGATCTGTGGGGGCGCAAGCCGTTGCTGCTGGCGGGGTTTCTGATCCTGCCATTGCGCGGCGTGTTGTATGTGCTGTCGAATGATCCGTGGTGGCTGGTTTCGGTGCAGTTGCTCGATGGCATCGGCGCGGGGATTTTCGGCGCGCTGTTTCCGGTGGTGGTGAAAGACCTGACGCTGGGCACCGGACATTTCAATGTCAGCCTCGGAGCGATTTCAACGGTGTTCGGTCTGGGCGCGGCATTGAGCAACAGCCTGGCGGGGATTGTGGTTCAGGAGGCCGGTTACAGCGCTGCGTTCCTGACCCTGGCGGCGGTGGCAATGGCGGCGCTGGTGCTGCTTTGGTTGGCAGTGCCGGAGACGGTGCAGCGCTCCGATGCCGACTCGATCGCCCTGCAAGGCAAGGCGCCGCCGATGGTTGCGTCCTGACTCAACGCGCGCAAGACCTGTTCAACTGGCGGGAATCGACAACGTCGCCCGCAGGCCACCTTCGACCCGGTTTTCCAGTGTGATCCGCCCACCCAGACGGGTAGCGATGGTATTGACGATGGTCAGGCCCAGCCCGGCACCCTGAGGATTGCCCCGGCTGTAGAACCGCTCGAACAATCGAGCCCGATCCGCTTCATCGATACCCGGCCCCTGATCCTCAACGCTCAAATGGTAAAACCCGTCGGTCTGAGTCAATTGCACGCTGATCACGCCTTGCTCCGGGGAGAAGTTGGCGGCGTTGGTGATGAGGTTGTTCAGAGCAATGTCGATGGTGGCGGCATCGGCGAGCACAGGGAACGGTTGGTCGTTGACGTCGAAGGCCAGTTCCAGATGCTTGCTCAGCAGCCATGGCGTGAGTTGCACCAGACTGTTGCGCACAGTGTCGCCAAGGTCGATGCGTTGTTTGGCAGGCGCGTTGGCCTTGGGTTCGAGGCGGGCCATGGTCAATAGCTGATTGACCAGCCGGCTGGTGCGATCCACCCCGGCGATCAGAAATTCGAGTGACTCGCGACGCTCCTGCTCGGTGCCGGCCTCCAGCAGGTTTTGCGCATGTACCCGTAGAACCGCCAACGGCGTGCGCATTTCGTGGGCTGCGTCGGCGATGAACCGGCGCTCGCGACCGAGCACTTCCTGGATTTGCGCAAGCATGCGGTTGAGCGCTGCCTGCATCGGTTCCAGTTCGCTGGGCAGCGGCGTCAGTTGCAGCGGTTCGAGGGCGCCGCTGTGGCGGGCGCGCAGGGTCGCCGCCATGTTGGCCAGGGGCTTGAGCCCCCAGCCGATGGCCAGCCAGATCATTGCCGCAAGAATCAGGCTGCCGATCACGTTCGGCCACAGGGTATGGCGGACAATCCGGTCAACCAGGTCCGCTCGCACGTCACCGCGTTCACCCACCCAGATGCGCAAACCGTTCTGTTTGTCTTCCAGGACAAAAGCCCGCCAGTTGCGCTTGTTCAAATCCACCACATCGCTGAAGCCTGGCTGGATTGGCGGCGTGCTGAAGGAGGGCGCGCTGGTGGTGTGCACCAGGACCTCGCCCTTGGCATTCCAGACCTGAAAGGCGAGTTTTCTTTCGTAGGGATGGCCGTCCCCTTTGGGCACGGCCTCGGCCAATGCCGAGTTGAACGCCCGATAGAGATCCGCGTGTTCCTGCCCTGGCAACGGCATGCGCATCACGCCTTGCAGCAGGCGCGCGTTCTGCGCCAGTTGCGCGTCGTAGACCTCGGCGATTTCGTGATTGCTGTCGTGCAGGTTGAACAGGCTGAGCACGGTCAGACCGGCGAGCATCAGGCCGATGATCAGGGTCAGGGTGCGGCGCCGGATCGAGGTCATCGGCGCTCCTCCACCAGATAACCCACGCCGCGAATGGTGCGGATCAGGTCGGTGGAGAATTTCTTGCGCAGGTGATGAATGTGCACTTCCAGCGTGTTGCTCTCGGCTTCTTCGTTCCAGCCGTAGAGCAGTTGTGTCAGGTGGTCGCGGGTCATGACCCGACCCGGCGGCGAGAGCAGTTCGTGCAGCAACTGATATTCCTTGGGCGTGAGCACCACCGGTTGGCCCAGATAGCTGACTTGCTGGGTGCCGGGGTTGAGGCTGATGCCGGCATGTTCGATCAGCATCTGCGCGCGACCGGCACTGCGTCGCAGCAGGGCGCGCAGACGGGCCTTGAGCTCGGCCAGGTCGAAGGGCTTGATCAGGTAGTCGTCGGCGCCGGCGTCCAGCCCCGCGATGCGGTCTTCGGTGGCATCACGGGCGGTGAGGATCAGCACCGGCAGGTTCGAACCGCTGCCACGCAGACGACGCAGGACTTCGAGCCCATCCATGCGCGGCAGGCCGAGATCGAGAACCGCCAGATCAAAGGTTTCGCTGAGCAGGGCGTGCAGGGCGCTGCTGCCGTCCTTGAGCCAGTCGACGGTGTAGCCCTCGCGCCCCAGCGCCTGATGAATGCCCTCGCCGAGGGCCACGTCATCCTCGATCAGTAATAAACGCACACGGACTCCTGTCAGTCGAGTTTCTTGTTCACGTCCACCAGCAACGCGGCGATCTCTTTGCGGCGTCCGGCATCGGCACTTTCCCGGCCTGGGCGAGGAGCGGCTTGCAGGGCCTTGAGCAGCGCTGCTTTGGCTTCAGCGTAGCGTTTTTGACGGTAAAGGTGATCGCCCCAGAAGTACAGACTGTCGATGCCGTCCGGGTTGAGTTGCAGGGCTTGTTTGAGCAGTTGTTCGGCCTTGTCGCTGTCGCCGAAACCGATCGGCCAGCCCGGTACCCGGTCGTACAGCGCGGCAAGGCTGGTGTAGGCCGAACCTTGCAATGCCTTGGGGTCGAGGGTCAGGGATTTTTCCAGATCGGCTTTGGCGTCCTTGGCTTTGCCCAAGGCCCCGAGCCCGCCTTCGGCACCGGCCCAACTGCTGGTGACGATGCCTTTCCAGATCCAGGCCTCGGCGACGGCCGGCCGTTCGGTGGCGAAGTGCGTTGCCTGGGCGGCCAACTGTTCAAACGCAGCGGCCCGCTGTTTTTCCGGGGTCTCGTATTGGATGTGCGCCCAGCTCTGCTGGATGCTGCTGAGACGTTGCTGATCGGCGGCGTCCAGCGCCCAGACACTTTGACTGAGGGCGCCCAGCAGCACACAGGCGAGAAGTTTATTCATGGTTTTGGCGTCTCGTTCTCGGGTTTTTCACTCAGGCGACGGATCAATGGCAATTGCTTGCGCAGACCGCGATCCACCAGATTCGGCAGCAAGCTGTTGAGGCGTACGAAAAAGCGCTCCGGCCAGCCCAGATAGAGGTCGCGGCGATCGCCGGCAATCGCATGGATCACGGCATTCGCGACGGCTTGCGGGTCGTCGACGCTGGATTTGAGTGCGTCATTCAAGGCTTGGGCGGCGGGGCTGTTCATGGCGGTGCGTGTGGCGCGGGGCGCCACGTACAACACACCGACCCGGGTATCCGCCAACTCTCGGCGCAAGGCCTCGGAAAATCCGCGCAAGGCAAACTTGGTCGCGCAGTAACTGGCATAACCGGGATAGCCGATCGACCCGTAGGTCGAGCCGACGTTGACTACCATGGCACTGTCGGCCTGCTTGAGCAGCGGCAGCAACAGTTTGGTCAGGCAGATCGGCGCACTGATGTTCACCGCCAGCATGGCGTTGATGTCGCTGTCGTCGAGCTGTTCCAGCATTGCGAAGTGATTGACCCCGGCGGCGTTGATCAGCAGGTTGATGCCGCCGATGGCCTCGGCGGCGGCCAACACCTTGCGCCGGTCGCTGAGGAACGTCAGATCGGCGGCGACCCAGCACAGGTTCTGCGGGTAAAGGTCGAGCAACGGGCGCAGCGATTCCTGATGCCGCGCGACCGCCAGGACCTGCGCACCGGCTACGCACAGGGCACGGGTGATGGACAGTCCGATGCCACCACTGGCGCCGGTCAACACCACACGGGCTTCATGCAGCTGCATGTTGAGCCTCCGCGTCACGGGGCAGGCCGCGGAACATGTCGGCGTAGAGCCGATAGACGACTTTCGAGGCATGGATCACCGCCGCCTGATCGGCCGGATGTTCCAGCTGATTCATCAGCCGGCGATAGGTTTGCATGTGCTCGATGTCCAGCGAACCGTGGGAGCTGAGGTAGCTGAATGCCGTTTCCGGCAGGGCCAGACGTTCGCGGATGCTGCCCGCCGCATGGGTGGCCAGGGCGATGCTGGTGCCCTCGAGCACGTTGACCATGCCAAACAGACCCACCGGATTGCCCCGGGCGATCAGGTCGTAGAGAAAGCTGACCATCAGCTCGATCGGCAGCGACGGCTGGCCATCACGCACCGCGTTACGGTCACCGCCACAGGCCTCGATGTCGTTGAGCACCCATTGCTCGTGGCCGTATTCGTCCTCGATGTATTCGCACACGGCTTTGCGCAGCCATTCAAGGTGCGTCGGCAGGCGTGCACCACAGGCCATCATCAGCGGTACGGTGTGGCGCACGTGGTAGTAGGCCTGGGCGAGAAACGCGCGATAGCTTTCAAGGCTGACCTTGCCTTGCAGCGCATCGAGGATGATCGGCAGATTGAACAGCTCGTGGCGTTCCTGGTGCGTGGCTTCTTGCAGGGTGTCGAAAAAACTCATGGTGCGGATTCCTCGGAAAGGGCGGATTCGATAAGCACGGCGCGGTACTGCGCGACGATTGCCTCGCGGCGCGGGCGACCGTTGGCGGTGAGCAGGCCGTTGGCGGCCGTGAAAGGTTGTTTGAGGCGTGTCCAGTGATGCACCTGGGCGTAATCGGGCAAGGCCTCGTTGGCAGCGGCGACGGCGGCCGCCAGTTGAGCATCGGTGCAGTCCGGACGGTGCGGCCAGAGCAGGGCGTGGTTGTGCGGCAAGGCTTCGCCATACACAAAGGCCTGGGCGATGTGTTGACGCTGGGTCAGTTCGGACTCGACCCATTCCGGGTTGACGTTGCGGCCGAAACTGGTGACGAACTGATGCTTCTTGCGGCCCTTGAGGTAGAGAAAACCTTCCGGGTCGAACTCGCCCAGATCGCCGCTGGGCCACCACTCATCGCTGTACGCTGGTTCGCCAAGGTAGCCGAGCAGGGTCGAGCCTTTGATCAACACCTCACCGTCTTCGGCCAGGCGCACGTCGACATGGGGCAGGGGCCGCCCGACGCTCCCCGGACGCCGAGCCCCGGGCCGGTTGAGACAAACCACCGAGGCGCACTCGGATAGGCCGTAGCCTTCGTAGACCGGCAGGCCGATTCGTTGCGCGCGGTGCAGCAGATCCTCGGAAACCCGTGCGCCACCGACGGCGGCAAAACGCAGCGATTGCGGATCGAAGGCTTTCTGTTCGGCAGCGCTGACCAACAGCAAAAGCAATTGCGGCACCAGGATCAGGCTCTCGGGTGCCCGGTGGGCCAGGCAGCCCAGCAAGCGCGGCAGGTCGACGCCGCTGGCGCCCTGGATGCCCAGGGTTTTCTGGCTTGGCACGCTCAGCGTCGCACCGGCGTACAGCGCCGCGTAACAGCCGAGGTTCTCCAGCAGGATCGCCAGCGGCAGCAACGCCACGTGATGTTGGGGTGCCGTGGGTTTGCTGGCCTCTTCCAGCTCCCGAGCAACCCGCAGCAGACTGTCGGCGCTCAGGCACACGCCCTTCGGTGTACCGGTGGTGCCGGAGGTAAACGTCAGTTTGGCGGTGCCGACGGGCAGACGGTTCGGGGCTTCAAAAGCGCGGCACCAGAATTCACCGCGTTGTTCATAACCGGCGGCGAGCAGTTCGCTCTCCAACTCTGGTTCAGCGATCACCCGTTCGGCCTGGCTTTGCTCCAGGCAATGGGCACGTTGTGCCGGACTGAAGAACGGCGGCAGGGTCACGCACGTCAAGCCTTCAAACAACGCCGCCAGATCCCAGAGTATGGTCTCGACACCGTTGTCCAGTGCCAGGGCAATGACCTTCACGTTTTCATCGCGCAAGCGTTGCTGGCGGTACATCACCTCGGCGTACAGCGTCGTGTAACTGACTTTCAGGGTGTCGCCCCACAATGCCAAAGCGTTGTCATTGCGTCCTGCATGGCTGCGCAGGGTTTCCTGGAATCGTTGCCGTTCAAGCGACATGGCAGGCTCCTTCGATAGACGTCGGCAATTTCAGCCGGCTGAACAGACCGATGTTGCGCAGATGGATGAAACCGGCGCGGATATTGCCCACGTGCACCCAGGGTTTGCTTTCGTAGTAACTGCCCCAGTGGTGCCGGTCATCGCCCAGGCGTTCCGGGTCGGCGGCGCACAGTGTCACGGGTTTCAGACCCAGGCGATGGAAGCTGTTGACCAGTCCGATATTGCCGGTGAAGGTCACCCATTCCAGACCGCCCATGGCCAACAGGTAAGTGATGGCAATGATGCTCAGACGTGCGCTGCCGGTGTCGTTGGCCGCAAGGTTGCCGACTTCGACAATCGCGCTGCGCTCCACCGGACGCTCGGCGGCTGCGCTGATCAACGGCTCGATCGGCTCATCCAGGTAGCGTTCAAGAAACAGCGGTTCAAGGTGCGCACGACGTACCCCGGCCACCGCGCACAGTTCGCCGCCGTCGTTGTGCACACCAAACAGTTCGGGCATGAAATGGCGGATATCGGCGCCGTGGGCCTTGCGAAAGCGTTGTTGAATGAACGCTTCGAACGCTTCCCGTTGAGCGTCGCCGGGTTGGGCGCTCGACAGTTGCATCTGCGGTGTTTCGCCTTGGCCAAAACGCAGGGGCAGGGGAATATTCCAGTCAGAATCGGGCATGGGCTGAACGCCTCCCTCAATAGGTTTGAGTGGAGTATCCGAGCCATTTCTTAACGAAGTCTGAAGGTGAAAAAAGCTTAGCGAATACCGAATCTTCAGATTGTCTTAAGACTTCCCCGGCAGGGTGACATCGTCGGTTCGCCCGGCAACCGGATCGAGACAGCCGAACGAGTCGGCTGTCGCTCACAACAATCACGAGGCACTTATGACCCGCGACATGGCCGCACCCCGTTATGGAAAACTGTCGATCACCTTGCACTGGCTGATGCTGGCGCTGTTCGTCGGCGTGTATGCCTGCGTTGAAATCAAAGGCTTCATGCCCCGAGGCAGCGAAGCGCGAGGCCTGTTAATGGGATTGCACGGGATTTTCGGCGCGAGCATTTTCGTCCTGGTGTGGGTGCGCCTGTTTGGCCGCCTGACGCCGCGTCCGCCGATCACCCCGAAACCGCCTGCCTGGCAGACGGCAATCGCGCACCTGATGCACCTGGCCCTGTATGGGCTGATGATCGCCACTCCGGTGCTGGCCTGGCTGATGCTCGCGGCCGGCGACAAACCGTTTCCGTACTTTGGCTTTCATGTGCCGGCGCCGGTGGCGGTCGATCCGGACCTGGCCAAGCAGATCAAGTACTGGCATGAACTGCTGGGCAGTGCGGGCTATTGGCTGATCGGCCTGCACGCCGCTGCCGGGCTGTTCCATAATTACTGGGTCGGTGACGATACCCTTGACCGGATGCTGGGCGGGCGCAATCGCTCCTGAGGCGCGGGAGCCTGCTCAGTCAGGCAGGTTCTCCGGCGCTACCACCCATACGCTGCACGGAATCTTGTACAGCAGGTGTTCTACCGTGCTGCCGACCAGCCGGCCTGCGCCACGATGGCCGACGCGGCCCATTACGATCATGTCGATGTCATACCCGCCTGCGTAACTGCAGAGCACCTTGGCCGGGTTGCCCATGACCATGTGCTGGCGCTCGTCCGGAATGCCATTGCGTTCGGCCAGTTCGCGGAACGCCTCGGCCTGGGCATCGAACAGGGACTTGGCGGCGCTGGAGGAGAAAAACGCCGAGGCATTGTCGAAGCCGAATTCGTCGGCGCTGATCGATGACAGATCATGGGCATACAGCACATCGAGTTCGGCATTGCACAGGCTGGCCAGTTTGGCGGCCTCGCGCAGGATCCGGTCGTTGAAGCCGGCGTACTGCCCGTCACGGTGGAACGGGTCCACGGCGGCCAGGATCTTGCGCGGCAGGGCATGCCCGACGTGGCTGACGAAATGCAGCGGCACCGGGCATTCGCGCAGCAGGTGAATATCCAGCGGGGTGAACATCAACCGTGACAGGAACGATTCCGGCTCCAGCGCCTTGATCAGCGCCGCCATGGGCTGTTCTTTGAGGTGAATGAGGATTTCCTGTAAGGGTCGTTCCACCCACACCACTTCCGTGGTGACGGTGACCCCGAGCTTGCGCATCGAATGCGCCCGTTCTTCGAGCCACTGACGATGACGCTCGATATAGCCGATTCGCATCTGTTCCAGTGCTTGCTCGTTGACCATGCTGGCGGTCGCCAGACCTTCCAGATAATCGAAAGCCACGATGTGCAGGGCCGCGCCCGCCGCCTTGGCCAGTGCCGCCGCACGATCGAAGGCAGGGTTGTTTTCCATCAGGGGTGAGGCGACCAGCATGTAACGCGGTTGTTCTGACATGACGACTCTCCTTGGGGCAGGAAGCGTTGAACCGATGGTTACAGGCTGCGCCCGGCGTGCGGTGGACGTTTGATCTTTGTCAAACAACCGGTGGTCGGCAGAACGCGGTCAGACGGGTGGTCAATCGTCGCGGATGTCGTCGATTGTTGATCATTATCAAGTGCCGGTCTGGCAGCCCGGCGCAGGCTGACCACGAGTCGAATCCTTCAGGAGAATGCTCATGGCCACCATGAAAGCTGCCATTTTTGTCGAAAAAAATCGCATCGTGCTGGATGACAAACCGATCCCGGAAGTTGGCCCGCTGGACGCTTTGATCCGGATAACCACCACGACAATTTGCGGTACGGATGTGCACATCCTGCGCGGCGAATACCCGGTGGCGCAGGGTTTGACGGTCGGTCACGAGCCGGTGGGGATCATCGAACGTCTGGGGTCGCAGGTGCGCGGGTTCACTGAAGGGCAGCGCGTGATTGCCGGCGCCATCACTCCCAGCGGGCAAAGTTATGCGTGCCTATGTGGCTGTGGTTCCCAGGACGGGCCGGACACTCGCCATGGTTTCCGGGCCATCGGCGGGTGGAAGTTCGGCAACACCATCGATGGCTGCCAGGCCGAATACGTACTGGTGCCCGATGCCTTGGCCAATCTTTGTCCGATTCCTGATGGCCTCAGTGATGAGCAGGTACTCATGTGTCCGGACATCATGTCCACCGGTTTTTCCGGTGCCGAACGGGGCGAGGTGAGCATCGGCGACAGCGTCGCTGTATTTGCCCTCGGCCCCATTGGTCTGTGTGCAGTCGCCGGTGCCCGGCTCAAAGGCGCCAGCACGATCATCGGTGTCGATGCGGTGGCCGAGCGCATGACAGTGGCACATCGACTGGGGGCAACCCATGTTGTCAATTTCCGGGACGGCTATGTGGTCGAGCAGATCATGGCCCTCACCGATGGGCGCGGTGTCGATGTCGCGATCGAGGCACTGGGCACACAAGGTACCTTTGAATCTGCGTTGCGCGTGCTGCGTCCGGGCGGCCGCTTGTCGAGCCTGGGCGTGTATTCGAGCGACCTGCGCATTCCGCTCGACGCCTTTGCGGCCGGGTTGGGCGATTACAGCATCGTCACCACCCTGTGCCCTGGCGGGAAGGAGCGTATGCGGCGTTTGATGGCGGTCGTGCAGAGCGGCATGGTTGACCTTTCACCGTTGGTGACCCACCGGTTCAAACTGGATGACATTGAAGCGGCCTACGATTTGTTTGCACACCAGCGTGACGGTGTGATGAAGGTGGCGATTACCCCGTGAAGGCGCATCCGGCCCGTCGGCACGCTCACTGCGGGTGACGATGGCAGCCGACGATCAACTGCTTGAGCCCCTCCATGTTCTGAATGGTGACGTCGCGGCCGGTAATCTCCACCAGTTTTTGGTCGCGCAGGTGGGCGATGCCGCGACAGATGGTTTCGAGACGCAGGCCCAGGTAGGAGCCGATTTCCTCACGACGCATCTTCAACACAAAGCTGCGCGACGAATAACCACGAGCGCTCAAGCGTTGCGACAGGTTCAACAGAAACGCTGCCAGGCGTTCATCCGAGCTCATGTTGCCCAGCATCATCAGCATGTCGTGATCGCGAACGATCTCCCGGCTGAGGATCCTGTTCAGGTTGTGCTGCAGTGACGGCAGCTCCCGGGCCAGTTTTTCCAGCTGGCCAAAAGGGATGGGGCAGACTTCGCTGTCCTCCAGCGCGACCGCGTCGCAGGTGTGCAGATCCGAACTGATGGCATCCAGACCGAGCATTTCACCGGCAATCTGGAACCCGGTGACTTGCTCGCGGCCATCGATCGACAGCACGCTGGTCTTGAATGACCCCAGCCGCACGGCATAGAGGGAACGCAAAGGATCACCGGCCCGGTAGAGTGCCGCGCCTTTTTTGACCTTCAGTCGCTGGGCGATCAGCGTGTCCAGACGCTCGATTTCTCCACCGTTCAAGCCGAGCGGTAGACACAGCTCCAGCACGCTGCACCGGGAGCACGCCGTTTTGAGGTATTGATCGCGATACGAGCGAGTTTCTGCCACCGCAAAGCCCTCACCATGAATTGTTGATCATAGTTCTCGGGACGCCATTGACACGGAAAAAGCCTTGTCGGCCGCCGTTAAACGACGAATGGATCCGAGTCAGTCAAAACGTCCTCGCGCATCAGAAACAAGTTGTGAGTGACTGGGGGCACATCACTGCGATCAAGTTGATAAAAATCAGTGAGCCAGAAGAATGCCTGCCGATACTTGAGCAGCAGAATTCCTGATCGTGATCAGGCTGAGAGGAAAATCCCCGCTCATGTCGCTCTTCAGGAAATCAGCTTTTCAATCATCCAGGTAAACGTTTCAGGGAGAGGCACGTGGTGCTCAAACTCAAACGCATTCTATTGATAGCCCCTGGCGAAATGACCCAGACCCCGGCTTTTGAACGCGCCTGTGCGCTGGCTCTTGCAAACGGAGCACTGTTGCATATCGTCGCGTTCGATTATGTCCCGGTGCTGGCAGCGGCCGGGCTGTTTGCACCCGAGGCAATGGCCCAGGCGCGGGAAGGGTATCTGCAAGTGCATCGGCACTGGCTGGAGCAGCAGGCCCGCTTCAAACGATGCATTGGCCTGAACGTGACCACTGAAGTGGTCTGGGCCAGATCGAACCTGGCGCACGTGCTTGAGTACGTGAAAGACTTTCATCCGGACCTGGTCATCAAGGATACCCATTACGTCCCTGCACTCGACCGGGCTTTCCATCGCCCGCTGGACTGGCGCTTGCTGCGCGAATGTCCGGCACACCTGCACCTGGTGACAAGCGCCGGGCATGCCAGGCCAATGAAAATTCTTGCGGCGGTCGATCTGTCGCATCTGGAAGAACTGACGCAAGGGTTGAACGACCGGATACTTGACCTTGCCTGCACGCTGGCGGCCGGTTGCGGCGCGGCGCTGCATCTGCTCAATGTCGGTTGCTGGGCGGTCATCGACGACGGGGCCATCAGCGTGCCGACAGGCAGCCTGGATGGCAGTCTGAAAGACGCCATCGAGGACGCCCAGCAAGAAGCTTTCGAAGCACTCGCTGAACGCTATGGCATCCAGAGTTCATGCAGACACTTGCTGACCGGCATCCCGCAAAAGGTCATCGGCCTGTTTGCCCGGCAGCACGCTTTCGACATGGTGGTGCTGGGCACGCTGTATCCCGACGGTACACACCGATTCATCGGCAGTACCGTCGAAAGCGTGTTGAACCAGGCTCCCTGCAGTCTGATGATCGTCAAACCGCCGCAGCCCTGCGAGTGAATGCGGGGTACTGCCGAGTTTGCACTGGATGAGAAACAACGGTGGTTGCGGCCGGAGGAGGTATTTCAATGATGTTATCGATCAACTCAAGTCACGGATCGATGCGGCCCACGTGTGGCCAGCGATTGCCGAAAAGGCGCCGGTCAATAAGCGTCCCGGGATCACGTATGCCGATGGTCCGATCCCTTTATGAGTGACGCACTGGGTCTGGCGGGGGCCGCCGCGGCGCTGGGTATCGGCATGCTGGTCGGTCTGGAGCGCGAGCGGCACAAAGGGCGCGGCGACAGCCGTGCCTGTGCCGGGTTGCGCACGTTCGCGATCACGGCGCTGCTGGGTTACGTCGCGATGCAAGTGGGCGGCGCACTGCTGTTGGGCATCGTGGGCGGCTGTCTGGCGGTGCTGATCAGCGTGGCTTACTGGCGCAGCCTGAGCAGTGATCCGGGGCTGACCAGCGAAGTGGCCTTGCTCACGGTGCTGACACTGGGCGCGCTATGCGGCACAGCGCCGGAATTGGCGATCGCCATTGGCGTGGTCATGGCGGGGCTGCTGGCTTACCGGCAGAAACTCCATCACTTCGCCCGCAGCCAGTTGAGCGAAGCGGAGATGCGCGATGGGTTGGTGCTGCTGATCGCAGCATTGGTGGTGTTGCCGCTGACGCCTGACCGGTTCATCGGTCCCTACTCGGCACTCAACCTGCGCACCCTTTGTACATTGACCGTGTTGCTGATGGCCGTCGGCGCCATCGGGCATATCGCCGTGCGCACGCTGGGTGTGCGCTATGGCTACGCGGTCAGCGCCATCGCGTCCGGTTTCGCCTCCAGCACCATGACGATTGCGGCGATGGGGCATATCGCCCGCAAAGACCCGGAGCACCTCAAGGTATTGAGTGCGGCGGCCCTGCTGTCGAACCTGGCCACGGCGGCGCAGGTCGCGCTGATCCTCGGCGCGGTCGACACTGCGCTGTTGCCGCACCTGTGGGGGCCATTGCTGGCCGGATTCGGCGTTACGCTGCTGTTCAGCCTGGGCCTGCTGTTCCCCAGGCCTGCGGTCGCTGCGCACCAGCCGATCAAGGTCGGCGGGGCATTCAATCTCAAGCTCGCGCTGGCGGTCACGTTGACCATGGCCGGCGTGACGTTTTTGTCTTCGCTGATGCTCGACCAATTTGGCGAGGCGGGCGTGATGCTGACTGCCGTACTCAGCGGATTCGCCGATGCTCATTCTTCCACGGCGTCGATTGCCACCCTCGCCAAGGGTGGACTGTTGGATTACGCCGCCATTGCGCCGCCCGTGCTGCTGGCGGTCAGCAGTAACGCATTGAGCAAATGCCTGGTGGCCTGGATCAGTGGCGGGCGCCGTTTTGCCGCGTATGTCATACCCGGTCAGATTCTGCTGACCGCTGCCATGTGGGCCGGTCTGCTGGTGGAACGAGCGACGATTTGACCGGACACTGACAAAAATCAAAGTGGTCGTCGGTAAAAGGGGCAGCCTGATACTCATTCCCTGCCATCGCTCAATGCCGAGGTGCACCATGTCACAGGAACCCCGCCTGCTGCTGATCGCTCCGCCCGCCATGCACCACACGCCGGCATTCGATCGTGCCTTGGCATTGGCGCAGGCGCTGCAAAGACCGCTGCATATCGTGGCATTCGATTATTTACAGGCGCTGGCCGTGGCCGGGCTGTTTGCCCCCGAGCAGGTGGCCGTGGCCCGTGACGCCTACCTGGAGAAGCATCGCCACTGGCTTGAAGAACAGGCAACACGGATGCGTGGACACGGGATCGTTGTCACGAGCGAAGTGGTCTGGGTTCAGGACCCTTACGCGGAGATTCTGCAATTCATCAATGAAATACCGCTGGTGATGATCATCAGGGATGCCCACGAAGAGTCGGTCCTGAAACGAGTGTTTTTTACCCCGCTGGACTGGCAACTGCTGCGCGATTGCCCGATCCCGGTACACCTCGTGACCAACGCCTTGAACCCTCATCCCCGGCATGTTCTGGCGATCATCGACGTACTGCGCAGCGAAGATCAGGATCTGGTGTTCAACGACCAGATTATCGATGCCGCATCAAAGCTGGCCGAGGTGTGCAATGCCCGGCTGCAGTTGTTGCACGTCTACGATTGGACCGCCGCCTATGCGCAAGACTTCGGGTTTGGTGCGTTGCCGCTGGCCACCGGTATCTACGAGGCACTGGGCACAGCACAGCATGAGGCGTTTGCCGCGATGGCCGAGCGTCATGGCGTGTCGAAGGCGTGTCGTCATTTCATCGAAGGTGTGCCGGTGCCGGCCATTTGCCGATTTGTCGAAGAGCAAAACGTCGACGTGATCGTGGCGGGGACGGTGCAGAACAAAGGGATGAGCAAACTCTTGGGCACCACGGCCGAACAGCTCTTGCACCGGGCACCGTGCAGTGTGTTGGCGATCAAGCCGGGCAGGGGGCTCTAGCGTCGGAGCACCGGCGATCGCCCGTACGGACGTTCGCCGGCGACAGAGGCTACAAGTACAGGCTGTGAATGACCTGGCGGGGATCGTCGGGGTCATTGTGCCGTTCGAATCCCAGCGCCCGCGCCAGATCGCGCATGGCAGCATTGCTGGCGGCATCGACCGAATACATCCGATGCATTCCATTCTTGCGCGCCGCGGTGATCAAGTGCTCCATCAACAAGGTCCCCAGCCCCAGATGCGTCCATTCATCGGCAACGGTAACGGCGCATTCGCACTCGTGTTCACCCGTGGCGGCATAGCGGCTTACGCCGATCTCGATCAATTGGCCGTTGTCGTGCACCAGCGCCACGTAGGCCAGGCGCAGGCGACTATAGGTATCCATCAATTGATCCAGCATCGTGCCCGACGGTTCGTTGATCTGCGCCAGAAAACGCATGTGTCGCGACTCGGGAGACAAGCGTTGGATGAACGCATACTCGCGTTCCCGATCCTTTTCCGAAAGGGGCCGGATCAGCACATGGCGACCGTCCCTGAGTGCTTCGATCCAGTGTTGCCCGGCGATCGAGGCATAGGCATTGGCGGCTCGTTCGTTGTGGTCTTTGACGGTGAGCATGAGGAGACCCTCCTTGCGGTTCTAAAGACGGGTGCGGGACACAACGCCCTGCAGTCGCTTTCTTTCTACGCCGCTCAATGGGCAGGAATCTGATCTGGGTCAGAGACCGGCGATGTTGAATGGTCCGAAGTTGATGTAAATCAACTGCGTGCCAGTGGCGCAGGCTCAGTCTCAAAGCCTGCGGTTGTCTTGCGGAGGTGTGTGATGGGGCAATATCAACGTTTGCTGCTGGTCGCCGACCAGACCCTGCATCAGACGCCCGCCATGCTGCGCGCGGTGGCGCTGGCCAAGGCGAGCGGGGCGGCGCTGGACGTTCGGGTCTTCGCTGAACCGGCACCCGTGGTTCGCCTGTGGGAGGACAAAATCGATGAGGTCGGGTATCAGCGCTATCTGCGCCACCACCGTCGCTGGGTAGCCGATCAGCTTGAGCAACTCTCGGAACAGGGACTGAAGGTGACGGTGAACGTGGTGTTCACCACCCACGCGCTGCTGGATATCCTGCGGGCTGTCGCAGACCTCAAACCTGATTTGCTGATCAAGGATGTGACGCTCGAACCCCTCCTGAAGCGGGTTTTCATAACGCCGCTGGATTGCCATTTGCTGCGCGAATGTCCGGTGCCCGTGCATCTGGTCAACGAGGTCCGTTACAGCCTGCCGCATCGGATCGTGGCGGCCGTGGATCCGTTCGATCCCGAGACCCAGATCAGCGGTCTGAATGACACCATCATTCAGACCGCCAACGCGCTCGCCGCGCAATGTGACGCGCCCATGCACCTGCTCTACGCCTATGACCTGTCACCGGCCTTCAATGGCGACGCGCCGCTGGTCGGTGCCGGATGGGGAGTGGATTTTGTCGAGGAGCTGCGGCAGTCCCTGCACCAGGCTTTCATCAACCTCGCCGATCGCTACGGGATCCCGCCCGAGCGACGCCATTTTGTGATGGGGTTGCCGGTGCCAGTCATCAGCGAGTTTGTCGAGCAATACCTGGCGGATGTGGTCGTGATGGGTACGATGCACCGCGCAGGTATTGACCGGTTGATGGGTAGCAATACCGAGCGGGCGCTGTATTCGGTACCCGGCAGCATCCTGGCGGTGGGGCCGGTCGTTCGAACCGAAGTGCAAAGTCCTGGATCTCACGAGAGGTCTCTATGAGCCAGTATCAACGGTTGTTGCTGATCATCAATCCGCTCCTGCGCGAGTCCGCTGCGATCAACCATGCCGCGGCGCTGGCAAAGGCCAGTGGCGCGCGCTTGCACATATTGGCGCTGATTCCATCGCTCGACGGTTTGTCACTGCTTGAAACAGGCAACCGGTCACAGGCACGCGAAGCATTTCTTGAGGAACACCGGCAGACGCTGGAAGCCCGGGCGGTCAATCTGCGCGGCAGGCGGATCGAGGTGACCACCGAAGTGGAATGGGCCGCTGATGTGGAGCAGCGCATCCTTGATCATGTCAAAGCGTATGGGCCCGATCTGCTGATCAAGGAAATCGAACAGGTGTCGGCCCTCAGGCGCGCGTTTTACACGCCGCTGGACTGGCAATTGCTGCGCGATTGTCCGGTACCTGTGTATCTGGTGGGCGGAAGCGGCTATGTATTGCCTCGTAAAGTGCTGGCGGCGGTCGAGGTGTCGGATATCGAGTCCGCCGACAACTCGTTGAACGAGCAGATCATCCGGCAGGCCAGTGCCCTGGCCATTCAGTGCGACGCCGAGTTGCACTTGCTCTATGCCTGCGATATTTCCGCCGCGTACCTGGCGGACATGGGAGGATCGCCCTTGACCGAGCTGACTCGGTCACTGCGCGAGGACCTGCAAAAATCGTTTCTTCGACTGGCCGGGCATTTCGGTGTGGCCTCCAGTCAGCGCCACTTCGTTGAAGGCCGGCCAGTCACTGTGCTGAGCGAGTTCGCCGACGAGCAGCATGTCGATGTCATCGTGATGGGAAGAGTTCGCAACCGGGGCTTGAGCAAATGGTTGGGCAGTACCACCGAGCACATTCTTTACCAGGTACCTTGCTGCGTTCTGGCGGTTTGACGAGCGTTGCCAAGCTCTCGGCAGGCGAGATGCTTTCCGTTGGTCAAACAGCGTATTGACATATCGAGTAATCTCGATATTCTCGCCGCATGGACCTGATCGAAGTATTCAAAGCACTCTCAAACCCGGTACGGCTTGAAATCCTGAAAGGCTTGAAAGACCCCGTAAAGAACTTCCCCCCGCAGGACGAGGGCGACGTTCACACGGTGGGCGTGTGTGTGAGCAGTATTCAAGAGGGCATCGGACTCTCGCAGTCAACGGTGTCCGGTTATCTTGCAACGCTGCAGCGTGTGGGCCTGGTTGAAGTCAGGCGCATCGGTCAGTGGACCTACTACAAGCGCAATGAAGCCAACATCAGCGCCTTGGCCGAGGTTATAGGGAAAGAGCTGTAAAAAAATTTACCGCATGATATCGAGATATCTCGATATCCCTTATTGTCGATACGAGGATTCACCATGAAAGCGATGCTGCTTGAATCATTTGGCAACTCTGAATCGTTCCAACTCTGCGACATACCCAAGCCCGTGCCGGAAGCGGGGCAGGTGCTGGTCCGGGTACACGCCACCTCGATCAATCCATTGGATTATCAAGTCCGACGCGGCGACTATCAGGATCTGGTGCAACTGCCGGCCATCACCGGACATGACGTCTCCGGCGTAGTCGAGGCGGTTGGCCCCGGCGTGACGGCTTTCGCGCCGGGCGACGACGTCTGGTACACGCCGCAAATCTTCGACGGCCCCGGCAGCTATGCCGACTACCACGTGGCGTCCGCCAGCATCATCGGCAAAAAGCCTTCCTCGCTGAGCCACCTCGAAGCTGCCAGCTTGAGCCTGGTCGGTGGGACAGCATGGGAAGCCTTGATCGTGCGGGCAGCGCTCAGAGTGGGGGAGAGCATCTTGATCCATGGTGGCGCAGGCGGCGTCGGACACGTCGCCATCCAGCTCGCCAAAGCGATGGGCGCCAAAGTGTTCACGACCGCGCGTGAAGCAAATGCCGAGTTCGTCCGCCGCATGGGCGCCGATGTGATCATCGACTACGAAAAGGACGACTACGTCGACGCCATCCTGCGGGAAACCAATGGCCTCGGAGTGGACGTGGTGTTCGACACCATCGGCGGCGACACCCTGTCGCGCAGCCCCGACGCACTCGCGCAACTTGGCCGCGTGGTCTCGATCGTCGACATCGCCCGGCCACAAAACCTCGTTCAGGCGTGGGGCAAGAACGCGAGCTATCACTTCGTTTTCACCCGCCAGAACCGCGGCAAGCTCGATGAATTGAGTGCCCTGGTGGAACGCGGTCAACTGCGGCCACATGTTGGCGCGGTGTATTCGCTTGCGGAGATTTCGCTGGCCCATGCGCGGTTGGAAAGTCCTAATAATGGTCTTCAAGGGAAGATCGCGATTGCGGTTGTGCCGGCGCCTCGTTCGGGTTCTGTGGGGGATGCGTCATGATTTATGAGGTCGCTTTGTTGCCTGTTCACGCAGAAGGCATTGATGAGTTCAGACGTGCATTTGCCGAGGTTGCACCTTTACTCCGCCGCGCGAACGGGTACGGCGGGCACATGCTTGCGCAGGGGATTGAAACGCCGGAGCGGTTCAACTTGATCGTGCGGTGGGAGTCGCTTGAGGCTCATACGGATTTTGAGGCAGGTGAAGATCACAGGGTCTTTATGCTGGGGCTGGAGGGGTATTTTTCGGAGGAGCCGCAGGTTTATCACATTGAGGGGGCGGCTTTTACGGCTGGCCAAGGTGATGGGGCGCTTTGGCCCGGAAACTGAAACATGCTTTTGTGACGAGCGAGCCGGACTCGGTGACAGTCCGGCTTTTGTCCGCAGTTAAACGCTAGGTGCATTGGTTTGTTTAAATCAGCCATGCAGCCACACCCGGATGCCCACAGCGCCTTGCGCCATGCCCTACACCTAAGACAGAATCCGCCGGCTTGTGCGTCTGGACCCCCGACCGTAACTTGATTCCCGTCACTGCCCATCAGTGATCGGGTCTGCAAGCCCGCCGGAAAACCAGTCGCACAGCCTGCTAACAGGGCGCTCGTTTGCGTCCGCTCAATGGCGGCTTTGTGCGGGAGACCCTCGGGTCTGCCGGGTGCCTGGTTTCCCGGTCTTGCAGACCCGCACATGGCTGCCACCCATCATCTGCAAGTGATGCTGGTAGCTCCTATTGAAAATCAGGAGTTTCACCATGATCAAACCCACACCGAATCCCCCGGAAACCGATCCGGTTTCACCCTACAAATTCCCCGACTCCCGAACCCTGAACGAGGCAGCCGAACGCGCGCTCGACCATTACCTCACTCCCCAGCAACGGGTTATGGGGAGTCATCACAAACACGATCCGATGTATATGGCCAATCCGGCGTACGACACTGAATCCCTGCTCGCCAACGCCAGTGAATCTCTCGGTTCGGCCAGCGAAATGCTCAACAACTTTGCGGCCACGCTGGAGCCCTCTCACCGTAAGACTGCGATAGGGATTTCGCAGATTGTGATGCTCGGGGAATTGGCGGTAAATCAGGCGTTGGATAACGTCGAACCGAAGACTTAAGGCTGTACTTCAGTAAAAAGGGAGCAGATTCATTACCTGAATCTGCTCCCTTTTTTGTTTGTTTGAGCTCAGCCGTTTGCGTTTGCTCTCTTTTCCGCCGTCACGATGCAAGCCTTGTAGAAATTGGAATGGAAATCGCTGATCGCTTTCTGCTGCAAGCTCTCGCTTGAGTATTGAGGAATCTCGTACGCCTCGCGGATCAACGACTTGAACACTTCACCCACATACTCGTTCTGCTTACCTGCCGCTTCGGCCAATTCCCACACCGAATCCATGGGTACGCCTTGCTGCCTGGTTTTCATGACCTGTTTGGCCGAGTTTTCTATTCGTTGGCATTCTTCGAGCTCTTCCTGCGGCACAGGAGAGGCGAGAGCGGAAAGGCTGATGGTGAAGGTTATCGCGGCGGCTGCAAGAGATTGTTTGTGCACGAGGTTTCGTCCCTGGTTTTGAGGCTGAACCTTATCATTCGGGGCGTGGCGCCACCATTGCACACAGGGTGATAGACAGGAAAAGAACCCGGCGCGTTGCCCGAGTCTTGAGCTTTCGAAAAAATCTCTCCCCTCACTCCATCAGCTTGTCAATAGCACAGTTGAGCGACTGTGCAGCCGGTAGCGCGGTGGTAGGCTTTTTACGAGCGCCCGATCTGTTCAGATTATTGATTAAGGCAGGTCAGGCCAATGCACAAGCCGCATGTCAGATAACTGAAAGGATTCGAAAATGAAAAAGTCCATCACTGCTCTGGCCGTATCCGCAACGCTCGCTTTCACCGCCACCGTTGCGAATGCTTCCGTACATCCGACCACCCTTAAGGCTCCTCAAACTGTCAATCAAGTAACAGCTTCTATTGGCACGCCTTTCGGTACCCAACAAACAGCGGGCGAAATCCATATGGCCAGTCTGGCCAGAAGTTGCTCCGATGATCGATATTCCTGGTGGGAATACAGCGGTTGGGAAATCGTCGGCTGTCTCGTAAGCGGCCAGTGGTAACTGTTCAGATAGGCCTGGTGCGTGACTTGCGTGGCGAGTGCGCACCAGCGCTTGTTGTGAGGTTGGCTGTGAGTCAGGCGCTGGATTACTTGTATCTCAAGGCATAAACCCAATTCTGCGGTGAGAAGAGGAGCCGTTCTTCTCCGCATGAAGCCAAGCGCTGGCACTGGGCCACGGCTTGCGCCACCCCGCATCGACTGTCACCCTTCGGCCCGTTCTCAAGGATCAGAACGAGGAATCAAGGATTGAGTGGCTACATTCCCAACCCGCCTAAAAACTATCGCAACAAAGGAACCGACCCCGTCGACATTCATGCCCAGCGTTGGGCTGAATACGAGAAACACGGGAAGGAACCGGCATCGGCACGTGAAAAAATCGGCATTGCCCTGCGGATCGGAGTGTTCTTCGATGGGACGGGGAATAATGCCAATAATGCTGCGGCGGGGTTACTTTGCGGTGCCCATCATCCCATTGCTGCTCAAGACATTGATGCCAGTTGCAAGCCGTTCATGAAAGATCCGGACAGCAGCTACGGCAATGACACCAGCAATGTGCAGAAACTGAGTGACTTGATATTACGCACCTCAGAAAGCCGAAGGAGAGGGGGCGCAGAAGCAAGCCTTTCGCATGGTGTATGTCGAGGGGATCGGTACTCGCTCAGGCATGGAGGACAGCACGCTTGGGGCCGGCACTGGTCGAGGTGAGACGGGGGTTGCCGGTCGTGTTCAGCTTTCGTTTTCAGAGATCAAACTGCGTATCGAAGGGGTACTGGCTAGCCATCCTGAGAGCGAAATTACTTCTCTGACATTCGATACGTTCGGTTTCAGTCGTGGAGCTGCTGCCGCTCGGCATTTTGCCAATGAAATTGCACGCGGAAAGCAGGGCCCTCTTGGGGATGTGATGCGCAGTAATGCGAGAGGATTCAGTTCTACTTTCAATGATCAATACAAAAGCAGCATCAACATGGGCTTCATTGGTCTGTTCGACACCGTACCCTCGATTGCTGGATGGTCGAATTTGGGCAATATCAAAAGCCCTGTTGCCACTGGCATCAGGTTGTACTTGGATCGTCGTTATTTCAGCGATGTCGTCCAACTGACTGCGCGCGATGAATGTCGGGCGAATTTCGCTTTGAGTCGCGTCAAGCCCGATCATTTAGAAATCGTTTTACCGGGAGTTCATTCCGACCTTGGGGGTGGTTACCTCGAAGAAGCACAAGAGAATGTACTCGTCAGTCCAATGCAAAGCTTGGACGTGTCGCAGAATACTGATGTTGTGACAACCTCGATTTATCGTGATGCAGAGATAGTGAAGGATCAGTTGCTTGCCAAAGGTTGGCCTGCGGAAATGCTGGAGATTGTCACGCCAGCTGCGTTGCCCTTGCCTCATGCGTTACAAGATCGGCTCAGTCCACGCCTAAAGCGCGTGTACGTCGCCGTCCAACTAAAACGTCCGGTGAGTGGCATGCTCTCCCGGGTGTACCTGCGCTTGATGCACCAATTGGCGAAAGAGAAGGGCGTTCGCTTTAAAGACATCCCGGATACACCTGAGCTGGCTGTTCCTTCAGAGCTTCAACCATTGTGTGATCGGTACTTGGCAGGCGACTACAGCGCTACTCCGCAAGAAGAAAAGCTGTTGAAACTGAAGTACATTCACACGTCCGCAAACTGGAACCATCCCCTTGGCCGCAGAGATGGCAGCGGAATGAGAGCGGTCTACATCAATGCTCCTACCGCAGACTCAATTCGCGTACAACATCCTCACGTACCTGACTGGACGCTCTGGTAATGAAATTACTTGTCACCCTGTTTTGCGCGTTGTTCATGGCGGGCTGCCAGTCTGCTGACCCGCTATCAGGTAAAAACGACCCCAAATCCGAATGGTGGGAATTGGCATTCATCGAACCTGATTACATGCAGGTTTGGGTGGAGGACAGTTCTGTGCAGGACGTTACCGGCAAGGTCTACTTCAAGGCCAATGGCGGCTCCGCAGCCGGTGGTGAACCTGAGGACGGCACCGAGTCGGCTCGCGGCTGGTCCATCGTGGACGGCAGCGGAAAACGAGTGGTGGGTGCCGATCTTCCCGTGCGGATATATGTTCGATGGCAGTCAATCGTTGAAAAGAAAACCTGGCAAGCCTGGGTGGATATTCCAGAACACGCCAGACAATTGATGGTGGAATCCACCAGCAAACGTTGCCCGCAAACACCTGAACGAGAGGCGCGGTTTATGGCGTCGGTTTACTTGGGGCTGGCGCCCGGAGGGGTGGTGCAGGCTTGGGTTAAAGACGCGTGTCACAAGGCGATCAAGGTCGCTCGGGCGCAAGCAGAGATCGAACCGTTAGGGCCTAGTCAGGGGAAGAATGAAGGACGTTACGCTTATCCGGTAAGTGAAAAGTCCAAGCGCTACATCGAGAAATTTGGCATTCCGTATGGCAGTTGGTAATTCTTGAAAATGGAGGCGAGTCGGAAAAATACAGGGTGGGTCTTTTGATAAATAGATGCGTCCCCATTTTTATTTTTTGAAATGATCCTTCTATAGTGATCGAATACTGGATGCCACTTTGAAGATAATAAAAGCTACTCGCTTTGATGACGTCGACCACGACCTCGGGTATGAGTATCGTGGTTATAACTACGAAATACAGAGCGAAGAGGATTTGTTTCTGATCAGGATTTACGATGACGAACCCGGACAGGCAGCGGTAGTGCGTCCGACGTCGATGTCTAAAAACAAAAAGCTAAGAACGTTAGTCGAGCTTTTACAGTCCGAGCTGGGCGTGTCCAAGGTCTCGCTTTACAAGGGGGATATAGGTTCTTACGCCGAGATCAATCTTGACAGTTTGACCTTCCTTCCCGCCTGAAGCCGGCTGTGAAGGGGTGCCAAGCGTGTTTAGATACTTTTGGTCAAAATCAGTCAGAAAGTAAAGTCGTAAATTTTTGATCGGTTGCGAAGAGTTGAAAGCGTCGAGTTGGATTAGTCGGAATGACGCATAGGTGTGAAGTTTTATCTCTTGTTGAACATTTCATACACCCATTTAGCCAGCTCCTCTGGTGATGTTGTCTCTTTTCTCAACACTTCATAACCGCGATCTCGCGCAACGATAGCCAGTTTTCCTGAGTCGGAAATTTCAACATACGGCCCGCCAAACTCATCGATTTCAGTGGTAAGGGGGAAGCTGCTGTACGGATTTCTCCGTTCAATCGCATATTTAAAAAAGCAATCGACTATTTGTTTAAGCTTCATGGCCAGGTCCTTGGATTTTTTTGTTGGCTAGTCCACGTACGAGAGCAACGTCAGAGAGAATCTTTCAGTCCGTCAAAAATCGATGTCAACCGCTGTACTCCCCAACCGCTCCCCATTTACCACCACATGCACCGCATGCACCCCCGCATAATGCTTCCGCGTAGTGAAATCCTTGATCACCTGCCGCCGGGTCACAACCTCACTCCCAAACTCCGCCAACACCAACGTCTTCAATTTGAAAACCTTGGCCGAAGTCCCGCCATTCGCCTTCACATAGTCAATCGCATAATCAATCACCAACCGCTGTTCAACTGGCACCAACGATCGCACCGTAAACGACAAGGTAATCGTCTCCCCAAGCCGCACAACCGCCGGCTCCACCTTCACATCCAGCAACTCAACCTCAGCCTTCGCCCCAGCGCCTATAACCGTAAGCGCCCGAGAATTCCCCTGTTTGATCAAACTCCGCAACGCATGTTTGGCAATCCACGCCGTGTGCCTGTTGTCCAGCGACCACCCCTCAACCGTATCCAGCACCCACTCCGGATGCTCTTTCGTCACGTCATTCAAATGATTCGCCACGGACTTGCGCACGTACAAACTTTCATCGGCCTTCAACCGATCAAGTATCCCGGCAGCCAACAGCGGATCAGCCTGCACTGGTTCCAGTCGAAACGACCACGGCAGGCGCGGACGGCTGCCTTCGCTTGCTAGTCTTCGGACGTGGTGGTTTTCGTCTCGCGCCCAGTCGTGCATCAACTCCAGCGAGCGTTCCAGGTCGCTGCGCAGGAAGTGGCGGATGGCGAATTCGGAGGAGCCGAAGGTGGTGAAGTACTTCAGGGCTTCCATCGAAGTGTCGAACGCGTGCGCGCCGTAGCTCGCGACGTAGTGCGGCAGGCACATGCTGACGAAGCCGCTGTTCAGGCGTGGGGCGAGTTCGCGTAGTACGGCGAGGGAATCTTCGTAGTCCAGCGGCAGTACGTGGTGCAGGCTTTCGCTGACGCGGGCCATGCGTTGCATGACGGAGAGGTCGGCCAGGCCGTCGTTGGCGTGCTTGAGAAAGGCCTTGGCCTTGAACGCCGGGTACACGGCGCTCATTTCAGTGGCGATGTGTTGCAGGCGTTCGGCGTTGAAGATTTCCTTCAGGGCCGGGGCGCCGGTTTCGGTTGTGCTCATGGTCAGGTCATCGGGGTGCTGATGAACGCCTGGGTGCTTTCGGCGTACGCGGTGTATTGGGCGATGCGCGGGAAGCGGTCCGCGTCGATCTGGTCGGGGACGACGAGGCCGGTGAAGCTCCAGGCGACGGCCAGGGTGATACCGTCCTGCTGGAGAGAGCCGTCGGTGGGCAGCGGGTGTTTTTCGAGTTCGTGTTCGAGGGCGGTGAAGGCGGCGGCGAGTTGGCCTTCGACGCGCTCGACCCACGGCTGGTATTGAATGTCGGCCGGGCGCAGGTTGCGTTCGTAGTAGAGCTGCACGGCTTTTTCGCAGGCGGCAAGACCCAGGCCGATCAGGCGCAGGGCTTTGACCCGTTGCGATAAGTCGGACGGCAGCAGGGTTTTGCCGGACAGGGCTTCGAGGTAGTCGAGGATCAGCGTCGAGTCGATCAGCACTTCGCCATCGTCAAGGACCAGGGTCGGCGCCTTGACCACCGGGTTGATCTGCTGGAAGCGCTCGAAGTGACGGAACACCGAGATCGGATCGTGTTCCAGTTCGATGCCCAGGCACTTGGCGGAGATCGCCACGCGGCGCACGTAAGGGGAGTCCAGCATGCCGATCAGTTTCATGACGCGTTCCTTCAAGTCGAACCGGGGAGGGCATAACGTAGCTGAGGTAGGGGGGATTTGTCAGTCTTTGCGAGGGGGTGGGTTTTGCGGTGAAAGACCGTAACGAATTGCGACAAAGCGCCGCTCGTCCGACGTTTGTCTTCTATATACAGCCGCTCGACTGAATTTCTTGCTATAAACGCACTCCGATGAGCGCTGTGAAGCCTGTGTCAGAGCAGTTTCCGGGCCTTGTCGGACAAATTCCCGGTATTTACAGTTGCTGAGGCCTCAAACGAGCCTTAGACTGCCGCCCCTTCGTAAATTGAGTGCCGGGTGGCGTTTGCAATAAACGATGCCTTTCCGATGAACGCAGACGGTTCGCCGGAACGCTCCCTAATTCGCCTTAATGCACGTTTTTTATAGAGATATCAATGACAAAGGACAAGTTGCTGGCCATGCCGGCAGATGACTACATGAATGCCGAGCAACAAGCTTTCTTTCAAGAGCTGTTGCAGAACATGAAAGTCGAAACCCATGAGCGCATTGAGCAGAACCGTATTGCCATCGAAAGCCTGGACACCCCGGCTGACCCGGCGGACGCCGCATCGGTGGAAGAAGAGCGCACCTGGCTGGTAAACGCGATCGATCGCGACCAGCGCATGCTGCCGCAACTCGAGCAGGCCCTTGAGCGTATCAAGGAAGACAGCTTCGGCTGGTGCGACGACAGCGGCGAGCCTATCGGCCTGAAACGCCTGCTGATCAGCCCGACCACCAAGTACTGCATCGAAGCTCAAGAGCGGCACGAGCAGATCGACAAGCACCAGCGTCAGGCCTGATTCCTGAGGCGACCCCTTCAATACGGGTCGTCGCGAAAAGATCGCAGCCTTTTGCAGCTCCATCGGGAACTGCAAAAGGCTGCGATCTTTGCTTTTTCTCGTCTGCCGGAAAGCTCCCGCACAATTCCATTGACCTGCCACAGACCCACGACTAACGGACCATGGATAATGGCGTTGTAGTGGCGTTTAATGCAGCCACAACAATGAGAACAAGCGTGGGGTAACGAAATGACGAGAGATGGATCTCTGGTTGCGGCTCTGCCTGCACCAGTTGTTTTGCCGAAGAATCGCTGGCTGACGCCGACCCTGCAAAGCATCGCCCTGATGCTGTTGCTGGCCGGGATGAGCCTGGGCGAATGGCCCTTGTACGTCAGCATGCCGCTGGCGGTGCTGATCGTCTGGCTGCCGCGCCTGCGTTCTCGGGCGGTCCCCGATGCTCAACCGGTCGACAGCAGCAGCGCGATGTCCGAGCTGACTCGCGACCTTTCCTACACCACCAGCCATAACGCGCTGTCAGCCGCTGGCGTGGCGTTTTCCGTCAAGGAGCTGGCCGGCAAGTTGCAATCGCAACTCGACGCCGCCGCGCAGATCGTCAATAACGCTGAAGTCATGATCGCCACTGAACAGGCCACTTCGCAGCTCAGCCGTGAAGCCTTGGGCGCAGCCAGCGAAGCCCATCACAGCAGCGCGGCGGGGCGCACCGAACTGGTGGACTCGATTTCGCGTATGCATCAGCTCAGCCAGCGCGCCAATGCCAGCCGTGAACTGATCGAAGCCTTGAGTCAGCGCAGTGATGACATTCAGCGCGTGACGCTGGTGATTCAGTCCATCGCCAGCCAGACCAACCTTCTTGCATTGAACGCCGCGATTGAAGCAGCTCGGGCCGGCGAGCACGGTCGTGGATTTGCAGTGGTGGCGGACGAAGTGCGCGGCCTGGCGGCTCGTACCGCGACGGCCACCGGTGAGGTGGGGGAAATGGTCGCCGACATTCAGCAACGCACGGCGCAGGTGGTGGAGCAGATCCGCCAGCTCTCCGACGATTTACACACGGGTGTCGAGCAGGTTGAGCACACCGGTCAGCACCTGGAAAACATCGCACGACTGGCGGCCGGGGTCGAAAGCCAGGTGGGCGAAATCGCCAGGGGCGCGGAAACCAATCGCGAACAGCTCGACAGTCTGTTCGCTGCCATCGAGCAGATGCGCAGCGATCTGGCTATCAGCGACCAGCAGACACGTCGTCTGGCCGACGCGGCCGTACAGATGGAAGGGCAGGCGGAAACCATCAGCGAACGCCTGGCCGAAGTCGGGCTGGATGACTATCACCAACGCATCTACGACCTTGCCCGTGAAGGAGCCAGTCAGATTGCCGTGCGGTTCGAAGCCGATGTCGAGCAAGGTCGTATCAGCCTTGAAGACCTCTTCGACCGCCAGTATCAGCCGATTCCGGACACCCAGCCGGCCAAGTTCCAGACCCGTTTCGACCGCTACACCGATCAGGTGCTGCCGGCCATTCAGGAGCCGTTACTGCCGCGTCACGAAGGTCTGGTGTTCGCCATCGCCTGCACACAGCACGGTTATGTGCCGACGCACAATCAGGCGTTCAGCCGGCCGCTGACCGGAGATGTGCAGGTCGATACCGTCAACAATCGCACCAAACGCAAATTCGCCGACCGTACCGGGATTCGCTGCGGCAGCCATCAGCAACCCGTGCTGTTGCAGACCTACACCCGCGATACCGGCGAGCTCATGCACGACCTGTCGGTGCCGATCATGGTCAAGGGCCGGCACTGGGGAGGGTTGCGTCTGGGCTACAAACCGGAGAGTCCGCGCTGAGGCATTGTTGCCGGAATTGCAATTAAGCTGTGCAGCACCGTCGCTGTTTCCTCTTTATCCAAATCATTAACATGCCTGCATAGTTAGGTTGCTAATGAATTTTGGAGGTCAGCATGCAATGCAGAGTCGATGTCGCGGTGATGATCGGCAGCGGTGTACCCGCCGGTCTGCGTGCGATGGGGCAAAGTGTCTGCTGGGTGGTATTGCTCAATGGCGAGCAGCGCGGCACGGCTTTCGCCAGTCGCGATGAAGCCGAGGAGTGCAGGGCTGCCTGGCTCGCGCAATTGGGGGCGAGATCCGGAGACAGCCTGCACTGACCGAAATCATTTGCCCCGGTGCAGGCGCACATTCAGCTCGTCGACCATTACCGCTTCCTCGCCATCGGCACGCAGCCATTCCTTGAGCAACTGCGCCTGTTGCGGGCTCCAGAATTCTGCGTCAATCAGTTTCGTATCGGGTTCCAGCGGATGGGCTTCGATGAAGTCGTCAATCGCCGTTTCCTCCGAAGGCAGCCCTAATTGGTCGAACAGGGTTGTCAGGTTGTACGCAGGCAGTTCCATGGTGTGCTCCTTGAAGGTTGGCGGGTCGATCACTCTCTTTATCTGAGGGGCTCGCTGGCCAGGAGTTCGATTCTTGATTCCAGTGAACGGGCGAGGGCGCAGGCGGCGTTGTGATTCTCCCGGAAACCTCTGACAAGCCCCGTCGACTTTTCCCTGATATGGAAAAAGCCATTGCCCGCCGGGATCACCTGAAACAGCGGTTCGTGAGTGCAAGACTCGATTGTGGAAACGGTCTCGAAGGTGGGAGTGTTCAAGGCAAAGGCTGGTTCGTGAGTCACGGCAAAATGCGTCAAAGTGCACATGTGAAGTCCTTTTCATGGATTGGCCCGCATTTACAGGGTGTTGCGGGTAGTCGCGAACAGCATCGCTGCTCTAGAATCGCCAACACCTGTTGACGGCATGGCGCTATCTAAAGCAATTTTTTGCGTGCGATATGTCGGAAAAGTGCTTTTCTTGGTGAGTTTTTTCCCTAAAGTTCGTAGTCAGTTTTCTCTGGCCAGCCGTGATGCGTTTTTCTTCAACATTTGGAGAACGTCTTTGCGGGTTTCGCGAGGGGCATTCCAGTAGTCTTGTGCAACTTGCGTTGAATAAGCACTTCGTTCGCTCAGGCGTACATTCGAGTCATCGCGCAACACCTTCGGCCAGGCCGATTTTTTCTGCCGTGCGCGCTTTTCGCTTACGGCACTCTTTTCAAGTGTGGGGATGTTTCTTTGGCAGTCAGTAACCTCGATATGCATGCTTTGTTCGTGCTGGGTGATTTGCGGGCAAAGCTGGTCAAGCAGTTTCAATCGCGTTTTGTTTACATCACCGAGCAAAACGCCGAAGGCATTTACGTTGCCGAGATCGACACCGAAAGCGCATTGGTGGTCGATGACAAACCTGGCCTCAAGCTCAAGGTCGGCGATCATTTCAGCGCGTCGGTGCTGCCGAGCCGTGAAGGCGGCAAGATGGACATCCGCTTTCGCGAAATCAAAATGACCGTGTACGGTCTGGGCGATTATGCGTTTGTCACCACGGCCGACGGCCATGCCATCGTGTTCAAGGAAGGCCACAGCGCGTTCACCGTGTTCGCCGCCAACGAGCAGTTACAGGAAGGCCTGACCAAGACCCTGAAAGCCGTCACCGCCAAAGCCGCCAAGTGGCGCAAGGGCGAACTGGTGACCTTCAAGGCCAGCGAGTGAGTCGCGCCGATTTCCATTTGCAGAACCTCGACAGTGCCCGCGAAGAAGCACGTCGGTTGTTCGTTGCAAAGGCCGAACTGAAGGGCGCTTGGCTGGGTTGGGTCGCTTCGCAAATCTACGCCTTGCAGCCTGCGGAATACGCCAGCATGGTCAGACGCGAGCTGAAGAGCCTGCAGGAAATGTCTGAAAAGTAGCCTTGTCCGTGTCATGCCCCTGAAAAAGCAGGAACCTCGTCTACAGTCAGTTGACTGAGTATTCAGAGGCTTGCGGTCTTCTGTCAGGCCATCCTGCTATTGCTGTGAACGGCACGAGGTGCAAAAGCATGAACGGATTTCGACGGTTGCTTGCCGCCGGGTTGACCACATTCGGTTTGATGACGGTGATGCCTGCGGTGAGCGCGGCGCAGGCGCCGATCCACTTCGCCGATCTGAACTGGGAAAGCGGCAGCCTGATTACCGATGTCCTGCGGATCATTGTCGAGAAGGGCTATGGGCTTCCGACCGATACTTTGCCGGGCACCACCATCACGCTGGAGACCGCATTGGCCAACAATGACATACAGGTCATCGGCGAAGAATGGGCCGGGCGCAGTCCGGTGTGGGTCAAGGCCGAGGCCGAAGGCAAGGTCGCCAGCCTGGGTGACACGGTCAAAGGCGCCACCGAGGGCTGGTGGGTGCCGGAATACGTGATCAAGGGCGACCCGGCCAAGGGCATCAAGCCACTGGCGCCGGACCTGCGCAGCGTCAGCGATCTGAAGAAGTACAAGGATGTGTTCAAGGACCCGGAATCCCCGAGCAAGGGCCGGTTCCTCAACAGCCCGATCGGCTGGACGTCGGAGGTGGTGAACAAGCAGAAGCTTACGGCCTATGGCTTGCAGGATGACTTCACCAATTTCCGCAGCGGCTCCGGTGCGGCGCTCGATGCCGAGATCAGTTCATCGATCCGTCGGGGCAAACCGGTGCTGTTCTATTACTGGTCGCCGACACCGTTGCTCGGCAAGTTCAAGCTGATCCAGCTGGAAGAGCCGCCGTTTGATGCCGAGGCGTGGAAGACCCTGACCGACGCCGATAATCCCAATCCGAAACCGACCCGTTCACTCGCCTCGAAGCTGTCGATCGGGGTGTCCACGCCGTTCCAGAAACAGTATCCGCAGATTGCCGAGTTCTTCAGCAAGGTCGATTTTCCGATTGATGACCTGAACAAGGCGCTGGCAGAGATGAGTGAAAAACATACGCCACCTCGGGATGCGGCGACAGCGTTCATGAAGGCGCATCCGGATGTGTGGCAGGCGTGGTTGCCGAAGGATGTGGCAGATAAGGTTTCAGCTGATTTGAAATAGAGGTCGTACCGATGGGCCTCATCGCGGGCAAGCCCGGTCCCACAGGTTTTTCGGTGTGCTCTGAGCTTTGAAAACACATCGATTCCTGTGGGAGCGGGCTTGCCCGCGAAGCTTTAGAAGCGGGTTTGCACAGCCAGCTCAAAGGTGCGCGGTGTGCCGAGGTAATACGCCGGCGATACATGGGCGAACTCGGCGTACACCTCATTCGTCAGGTTGCGCACCCGTCCGGTCACGGTGGTGTGCGAATCCACCTTGTAGCTGAGGAAGCTGCCAAACAGCGTGTACGACGGCACGGTCATGGTGTTGGCATTGTCGGCGAACACCGACGCCACGTAACGTGCATCGACGCCGCCTTGCCATGTTGGCGAGAAATCGTAGGTCAGCCACAGATTGCCGACCCGGTCCGGCACGTTGGTCGGTGTGTTGCCCTTGCGCGAAACCACCACGCCGGCGGCGTTCTTCTCGTTGAACTCATCGTATTGCGCATCGACCCAGGCGAAGTTGCCTTCGGCCAGCAACTTGTCGGTGATCCGCAACGAGCTGGCAATCTCGATGCCGTTCGAAGTCTGCTGGCCGACCGGAATACTGCTGGTCGGGTCCAGTGGATCCGTCACGGCGAAGTCCTTGCGCTCAATGGTGTAAGCGGCCACCGTCGCCGAACCGCGTCCGTTCAGATAGTCGAACTTGCTGCCGATTTCCCACTGCTTGCCGGTCGAGACATCAAAGTCCTGGGTGCCATTGGGTTGCTCGGCGGCAGTGCTGTATTGCACGTACACATTGGCTGACGGAATGAACTGATACGTCAGGCCGACGCGCCCGGTGACCGGCTCCCAGCTGCGCTTCAAATGACGCGGGTTGCTTGCAGTCACGGTGCGATGGTTGGTCACGTCGAGGTCGATGTCGTCATAGCGCAGACCAGTGAGCAGCGAAAGCTTGTCAGTCAGTGCCAGGCGATTTTCGGCAAACAGCGCTTTGGTGGTGACTTCGTTGGTCTTGTCACTGACAAAACCGGGCATCGTTCCAGGAATGTCATAGAAATGCCCGGGTCGGTAGTTGTTCGGGTCCGCCGTGCTGGCGCCTTTGACGTTCAGCGGCGAGTTGGTGGTCTGGTTGACCTTGTACTCGAAACCGCCGGACCAAGTGGTATTGAGGCCGAACAGGGTGTTGTCGTGACGCAGTTCGAACTGGTTGCCGTTCTGCTCGCCCTGATGGCGCACCTGATAGGCAGTGGAGCGGTTTACTGCGCTGTTGTCGGCGTTGTATTGATAGGTTTCCAGGTTGCGGTAATCGCGTTGGCTGTCGAGGTGATAGAGGGTGTTGCGCAGGGTGGTGCTGTCGTTGATCCGGTAATCGATGATCGAGCGCACCCAGATTGTCCGTTGCTCGTAGCGGCCGTCCTCGACGTTGTAGTTGTTGAAGCGGTTGTGTTTGTCGATCTTCAACTCGCCAGCCTTTGGGTTGAGCACCGGCGTGCCCCAGTACGGGCTGTCTTCGTGTTCGTCCTGATATTCCAGGGCCAGGGTGTGCGACAGGTTCGGCGTCAGATCGCTGAGCAGCGAGAACGCCACGCTCCAGGCATCGCGTTCCTGACGGTCGATGTAGCCGTTGCTGGTGTTGTGGCTGACGTCGAGGCGCGCGTAATGCTGCACGTCGGCGCCGGGTTCGGTCAGCGCGTGATTGAGGCCAAATGCGGTTTCGCTGGTGTCGTAGGTGCCATAACTGACTCGGCCATCGATGGCTTGCTCGTCGCGGGAGGCCAGTTTGGTCACGTAGTTCAGCGAGCCACCGACCGAGCCGGCACCGTTGATCAGCGACGACGGGCCGCCCACCAGTTCCACCCGGTCATAAATCCACGAATCCACGGGACGCGCCAGTCCGCTGGAGACGTTTACGCCGTTAAACATCTGGGTGATCTGGCTGCTGGTAAAACCGCGATAGGAGACGAACCCGCCAAAGCCCGGCGGAGCACTGGCGTTCACCCCCGGCAAGGTGTTGGCCGCGTCCTGAAAGTTTTGCGAACCGTGACGTTCGATGTCATTGCGGTTGGCAATCGCCACCGAGGCCGGAGTGTCGCGCACGCTGAGGCCGAGGCGCGAGGCCATGCCGCTGGACTGGTCGAGGCTCAGGCCAGGCTCGGCGCCGGATTCGCCGTCAATGGTAATTGGCGCCAGATCCACGGTGGATTGCGCCCAGACGTTGACGGACAGGCAGCCGCAGAGGCTCGCCAACAAGGTAAGTTGTTTCATTGATTGCATCCTGAATGCTTGTTCTCGGAGTCAGCGCACAGGCGAACGCCGCGCGTTGGCGCAGTGGGCTGACAGATCAAAAAGGCAAGGGCATTCAGGCGAGCGGCGGGGCGCGGGGATTGGCCGAAGGCCAGATGAAGCGGGCAGGGAGGTCAGTGCTGACGATGACCGGCAGTGGCGGGCTGTGTTGTTCCGGCAGGACCGCCAGGGTCAGGCTGGAGTTGAACGCCGGGCCCATGCCGCCGGTGGAGCACAGCGGACAGCCAAAGGCTTTTGCCAGGGTCGGCAGTTTTTCTTCGGCGGGATTTGAGGCCAGCGGCGCCTGGGTGCTCGGATCGACGGCGCAGAACTGGCCACCGATACCGTTGAGCTGCATGCCGACCATTTGTCCGTGACCGATGCTGCAGGCGAACACGTTGAACAGGACGCAGCAATAGAGCATCCAGGCCAGCAGTGAACGATCGGTACGGGTGAATTTCATGGGGCGGCACTTTACCGCACCGCCGACCGGTCGTGCACATGGAAAAATGCCGACTAGGATGTTTTGTTCAAATCCCTTTAAAGGATTCTCGACCATGACCTTTGTGTTGGCTCAATGGCTGGTGACGATATTTGCGGTGATCAGCCTGATGCATGTGTATTGGGCGATGGGTGGGCAATGGGCAGCCGTGGCGGTGGTGCCGCAGGTTCCGGTGGACAACGGCGGGCTGACGCTCCGGCCGGCGTTCAAACCTTCAGGCTGGATCACGCTGGTGGTGGCGGCAGCCCTGCTACTGATTGCCGCACTGGTGTGCATGCGAGTGGGATGGTGGCTGCCCGCCGTGGATCACTGGGCGCTGCAATGGGTGATCAGCGCGATTGCGCTGCTGATGTTTGCACGGGCGATTGGTGATTCAGAGCTGGTGGGCTTTTTCAAGGAAGTGAAGGGGTCGCGGTTCGCCCGGCTCGACACTTGGGTTTACTCGCCGCTGTGTCTGATATTGGGAGCCGGGCTGTTGGCTGTTGCCTGGATTTAACTGCCGGTTTCAGTGCGCCGGCTGCTGACCTCGGCCGGCACGTCATCTCCGGCCATACGCTTGCGGAACAACGCCGCTCGCGCCAGCAGCAGAGTAGTCACCGGTACGGTGATCGACAGCAGAATCGGGATCAGCCATGCGTGCAGCACCGGCCCGGACTTGAGCGCGGAAAAACAGATGATGGACGCCAGCGCCACACACCATGCGCCCAGGGTCGAGGCCAGCGCCGGCGGGTGCATGCGCTGGAAATAATCTTTCATCCGTAGCAGGCCGATGGCGCCGATCAGTGCGAACACGCCGCTGAGCACCAAAAGGATCGCCACCGGAATTTCCACCCAGAGAGACAGTTCAGCGTTCATTCGATCACCTCGCCACGCAGGAGGAACTTCGCCAGGGCAAACGAGCCGACGAAGCCGAACAGCGCGATCAGCAGCGCCGCTTCGAAGTAGGTGTCACTGGCATAACGAATCCCCAGGGTCAGCATCATCAGCATGGCGACGATGTACAGGTAATCCAGCGCCAGTACCCGGTCCTGCGCCGACGGGCCTTTGAACAGGCGCACCAGCGTAAGGACCATGGCGAGGGAAAACAGGAACAGCGTCAGCAGAATCGCGTTCGACAGCAGCGGGCTCATTCGAAAATCTCCATCAACGGCCGCTCGTAAGTGACCTTGAAGTGCTGGATGAACTGCGCCTCGTCATCCAGATCCCAGACGTGCAGCAACAGAATGCTGCGATCCAGCGCCAGCTCCGACCACACCGTGCCGGGCACGACCGTACAGATCATCGACAACGCCGCCAGACCGTTGGCGTCGCGCAGGTCCAGCGGCACCTTGATGAAGCGTGAACGAAGCGGCCGACGACCGGCGTTGAGTACGCCCCAGGCCACCTGCAGGTTCGAGACGATCACGTCACGCCCGACCAGCAGAAACAATCGCAGGATCGTGCCCGGGCGGCGGATGTGAATCCGCTGCGGGCGCAGTTTGCGCATCATCAGCGGGGCGCAGAAACCGAGTACGGCACCCAGCAGCAGGTTGCCCGGGCTGACCGACAGGTTCAGCACCAGCCAGAGCAACCACAGCGCAAGCGACAGCCAAGGAGCAGGAAACAGACGCTTCATGGTTGCACCTCCAGCAGCGCAGCCTTGGCTTCCGGGCTCGGTACGGCACGGGTGCCGAGCACCGCCATTACGTATTGCTGCGGGTTGTTCAGAGCCTCGGCCGCTGCCTGGGTGTAACGCAGCAGCGGTTCAGCCTTGAAGGTCAGGGCGATGCTAAGACCGAGCAGCAGGAAAATCGGCGTGCATTCCAGTTTGCGCAGCACGGGCGACGGGCGCTCCTCTGGCGACCAGAAGCGCTGGATCCCCAGGCGCGAGAACGCCATCAACGAGCCGAGCCCGGTAAGGATCAGCAGGGCCAGTAACGCCCAGGCAGCATTCGAGATCGGTTCGCCGGCACCGAGTCCCAGCGGGTTGAGCAGGGCGCCGATCAGGCTCAGCTTGCCGATGAACCCGGACAGTGGCGGCATGCCGATGATCAGCAGCGCACAGGCAATGAAGCTCAGACCGAGGAAAGCCATGGTCCACGGAATCACCTGACCAACCAGCGCTTTCTGATCGTCGTCGAGGTTGATGCCCTTGACCGGTCGTTGCCACTCTTGCGGACGCGGCAGCAGTTCGTTCTCGTCTTCCAGCGGCACTTCGATGGCGGTGCGCGAACGCTCGATCAACTCGGCCAGCAGAAACAGTGCGCTCAACGCCAGGGTCGAGCTGACCAGATAGAACAGCGCCGCACCGATCAGGTTCGGCTGGGCGAACCCCACGGCCGACAGCAGAATACCCGCCGACACCAGAATGCTCAGGCTGGCCATGCGTTCCAGGCGTTGCGCGGCAATGATCGCCACGCCCGCGCCGGCCATGGTCGCCATGCCGCCGTAGATCAGCCAGTCGCCGCCGAAATACGCCGAAGCGCCTGCCTGGCCCGAGAACAGCAGCGTCCATAGGCGCAGCAAGGTGTAGACACCGACCTTGGTCATGATCGCGAACATCGCTGCTACCGGCGCACTGGCCGACGAGTAGGCCGGCACCAGCCAGAAGTTCAGCGGCCACATGCCGGCCTTGGCCAGGAACGCCACGGCCAGAATCCCTGCGCCAGCGTGCAGCAGGCCTCGGTCGGCTTCCGGCACCAGCGGGATCTTCAGCGCCAGATCCGCCATATTCAGCGTGCCGGTCACGCCGTAGATCAATGCCGCGCCGATCAAAAACAGCGACGAGGCCAGCAGGTTGATCGAGATGTAATGTAGCCCCGACGACACCCGCGCCCGGCCCGAGCCGTGAAGCAACAGGCCGTAGGATGCGGCGAGCAGCACCTCGAAGAACACGAACAGGTTGAACAGGTCAGCCGTCAGGAACGCGCCGTACAGCCCCATCAACTGAATCTGGAACAACGCGTGGAAGCTCGACCCGGCGCCGTCCCAGCGGGCCATGGCGAAGAGCAGGGCGCTGACGCCGATGATACCGGTCAGCACCAGCATCAGCGCCGACAGGCGATCGACCACCAGCACGATGCCGAACGGCACCTGCCAGTTGCCCGGCAGATAAACCCCAATCGAACCGGGAACGCCGGTGGTCTGGGTCCATTGCAGCAGCATTACCGAGATGCCGAGGCCGAGGAGGCTGGAGAACAGGTTGATTTTCGCCTTCAGCGGACGGTGCTTCTCGCCGAGCATCAGCATGATGGCGGCGGTCAGCAGCGGCAGCAGGATCGGTGCGGCGATCAGGTGAGTCATCGCCGTCATTCCTTGGGCTCCCTTCCGTCAACGTGGTCGGTACCGGTCAGGCCCCGGGAGGCGAGCAACACCACCAGGAACAATGCGGTCATGGCGAAGCTGATGACGATGGCCGTCAGCACCAGCGCCTGGGGCAGCGGGTCGGTGTAGTTGAGCAGGTCCTGCGGTACGCCGTCCTTGATGATCGGCTCCTTGCCGATGAACAGGCTGCCCATGCTGAAGATGAACAGATTGACGCCGTAGGACAGCAGGCACAGGCCCATCACCACCTGGAACGTTCGTGGCCGCAGGATCAGCCAGACCCCGGACGCGGCGAGCACGCCGATGGCGATTGCGATGACTTCTTCCATCAGACGGCTCCTTTGGCGGCAGCGGTTTTGTGGCCCCGGACCGATTGGTGGGCGAGGGCGGTGAGGATCAGCAAGGTCGAGCCGACCACCACGGCGTAGACGCCGATATCGAAGAACAGCGCGCTGGCGATATGGATGTCACCCAGCAGCGGCAGGCTGAAGTGCCAGGTGTGGGTGGTGAGGAATGGATACCCGACCGCCATCGCCCCAAGCCCGGTGACGGTGGCGAACAGCAGGCCGGTGCCCATCCAGCGCAGTGGGCGCAGGCTCATTTGCGCCTCGACCCACTGGGTGCCGGCGACCATGTATTGCAGGATGAACGCCACCGACATCACAAGACCGGCGACGAAACCGCCGCCCGGCTGGTTATGCCCGCGCATGAACAGGTAGAACGACACCACCAGCGCAATCGGCAGCAGCAGGCGCACCAGCACCGCCGGCACCATCATGAAGCCGAGCGCGGTGTCGCTGGCCGAGCGCGGGTTGACCAGGTCGGTGACCACATCGGGGGCGAGCAAGCGTTGCTGGGCCGGCAGTTGCAGGCTTTCTTTCGGTGGGCGGAAACGCCGCAGCAGGGCGAACACGGTCAGCGCCACGGCGGCGAGCACCGTGATTTCGCCAAGGGTGTCGAAACCACGAAAATCCACCAGCATCACGTTGACCACGTTACTGCCACCACCCTCAGGCAGGGCGCGACTCAGGTAGAACGAGGAAATGTCGTTCGGCGTCTGCCGGGTCAGCATGGCGTAGGACAGCAGCGCCATGCCGCCGCCGACGGCAATCGACAGCAGCAGGTCGCGCAGACGGCGTACCCGCGCCTTGCGCAGGCTCCCTGGCAGCGGCGAAACCTCTTCGATCCGCCGTGGCAGCCAGCGCAGGCCGAGCAGGATCAGGACCGTGGTCACCACTTCGACCACCAGCTGCGTCAGGGCCAGATCCGGCGCCGAGAACCAGACGAACGTCACGCAGGTCATCAGCCCGCAGACGCTGACCATGGTCAGGGCGGCGAGACGGTGATACTTGGCCTGCCATGCTGCGCCGAGGGCGCAGGCGATTGCCAGCAGCCACAGGGTCACGAACACGATGGAACCTGGGATCTTCGGCCGGTCGCCCCAGCTCAGGCTGCTGTGCAGCATCGGGATCAGGCCGGCCAGCACTGCCGCAAGCACCATCAGGAACAATTGCGCCTGAAGGCGCTTGGTGCCGATTCGCCGCTCCAGGCGTCGAGCCAGGCGCATCATCACCACCAGACTGCGTTCGAACATTCGCTTGCCGTTGAGGCGGCCCGCCAGTGGCGGATACTTGAAGCGGCCGCGTTTGAGCTGGTTGCGCAGCAGCAGATACAGCACGATGCCGCCGGACATGGCGATCAGGCTCATGATCATTGGTGCATTGAGGCCGTGCCAGATCGCCAGGCTGTATTCCGGCAGCACGCCGCCCACCACCGGCAACGCGGCAGCGGCCAGCAACGGGCCGACCACCTGGGCCGGGAAAATCCCCACCAGCAGGCAGGTGAACACCAGCAGTTCCACCGGCGCACGCATCCAGCGCGGTGGTTCATGCGGGGTGTGCGGCAGGTCGGTGGCGGTCGGGCCGAAGAACACATCAACGGTGAATCTCAGCGAGTAGGCAACGCTGAACATACCGGCAATGGTCGCGACGATCGGCAGGCTGGTTTCAACCCACGCGGTGGCGTTGATGAACACGGTTTCGGCGAAGAACATCTCTTTCGACAGAAAACCGTTGAGCAGCGGCACGCCGGCCATCGACGCACTCGCGACCATTGCCAGGGTGGCGGTGAATGGAATGAGTTTGAACAGGCCATTGAGCTTGCGGATATCGCGGGTACCGCTTTCGTGGTCGATGATCCCGGCGGCCATGAACAGCGAGGCCTTGAAGGTCGCGTGGTTGAGAATGTGGAACACCGCCGCCACCGCAGCGAGCGGACTGTTCAGGCCCAGCAGCAGCGTGATCAGACCGAGGTGGCTGATGGTCGAGTAGGCCAGCAGCCCTTTGAGGTCGTTCTGGAACATCGCGCAGTACGCGCCGAGCAATAGCGTGGCGGGGCCGGCGCCGCTGACGATGTAGAACCACTCTTCACTGCCGGACAGCGACGGCCACAGGCGGGCCAGCAGGAAAACCCCGGCCTTGACCATGGTCGCCGAGTGCAGGTACGCCGAAACCGGTGTGGGCGCCGCCATGGCGTGGGGCAGCCAGAAGTGGAAGGGGAACTGGGCGCTTTTGCTGAGGGCGCCGATAAGAATGAGGGGAAGCAGGATGGGGTAGAGGGCATGTGCACGAATCAGGTCGCCGGCGGCCAGGACCTTGTCCAGGTCATAGCTGCCGACCACATGGCCGAGGATCATGACCCCCGCCAGCAGGCACAAACCTCCGGCACCGGTGACCATCAACGCCATATACGCCCCACGGCGCGCGTCGTGGCGGTGGTGCCAATAGCCGATCAACAGGAACGAGAAAAGGCTGGTCAGCTCCCAGAAGAACACGATCTGGATCAGGTTGCCGGAGATCACCAGCCCGAGCATGGCGCCCATGAACGCCAGAAAAAACGCGAAGAAACGCGGCACCGGATCGTCCGGCGACATGTAATAACGGGCATATAAGGAAACGAGGGTGCCGATGCCCAGCACCAGCATCGAGAACAGCCAGGCGAAGCCGTCCATGCGCAGAACGAAGTTCAGGCCCAGACTGGGAAGCCACGTGAACTCCTCGCGGATCACGCCGCCGTGGGCGATCTGCGGATACAGCATCGCGACCGAGACAGTCCCGATCAGTGCGACCAAGCCTGCCAGCAGAGATTCGGCGTTACGTGCGTTGTGCGGCAGCACGGCTGCCAGACAGCTGCCCAGAAAAGGCAGAAGCAGTAGAACTATCAGGGACATAGGCTTCTAATCTGCGGAAGTTTGTGAAGCATCATACGTGCCAGCTCCCGGATCGCCAAACGCGAGGATGTCTCTGAATCCTACAAAGTAGCCGTAAAACCCCCGTTTAGCCTTCGGTCTCGTGCTCCAATTCTTCCGTGACTGTTTGTGTCTCTTTGCCTTTGGTCTTCAATTCACTCACGATCACTGCCGTCACGATCAGTCCCGCACCCACCAATGCAATCGCTGGCAGGCGCTCTCCCGCAATGCGTCCAACGATCCCGGCCCACACTGGCTCACCGGCATAGATCAAGGTCGCGCGGGTTGGCGAAACGCTTTTCTGCGCCCAGTTCATCGCCACTTGAATCGCCGCACTCATTGCGCCCAGCCCCAGAGCAGTGCTCAGCAACAACCACGAGAAATCCGGAATCGCCTCGCCGGTCGGCACCACCATCAAGAACGACAGCACCGAAGTCGTCGCCAGCTGCACCACGGTTACCCGGCGCACATCGACCTGCCCGGCATAGTTACTGATCAGGATGATTTCGGCCGCTATCGCAATGGCGCTGATCAGCGTGGCAATTTCCCCGGGGCTGAAATTCAGCGAAGCGCCGGATGGCCCGGAAAGCAGCATCAGCCCGGTAAACGCCAGCATGATGCCGATGCTCGGCATCAAACCCGGACGCCGACCGAGCACCAGCCATTGCAGCAGTGGCACAAACGGCACGTACAACGCCGTGATGAACGCCGACTGACTGCTGGGAATACTCTGCAAGCCGACGGTCTGCAAGCCATAACCGAGCAGGATCGCGACGCCGATAAAGGCGCCGGCCCTGAGTTCGAACAGGGTCAATTCACGTAGGTGTTTCCAGGAGAACAGCGCCACGATGATCGCGGCGGCGGCAAAGCGCAGGCCGACGAAAAACATCGGGCCGCTGACGGTCATGGCGTGCTGCACCAGCAGGAAGGTGCCGCCCCAAAGCATGGTGATCAGCACCAGCACGCACTCGGCTTTGCTGTACCGGGAAAACCGCAGGGGAGGTTGAGAAGGATTGGCTGACGTCATGACCTTGCGCACTTTTAAGGAGGAGACGCACAATGCGCCAAATGTTGCGCAGTATACTGCCCAACCCCAGTCAGTGAGCAATATAGTGCACAGAGATTCCGTTCAGCGGGCTTCGGTCCTGCAACACGTCAGCCAGAATGTCCGGCGCCTGCGCCATGCCGCCGGCATGAGCCAGACGGCCCTCGCGGAAAAGTCCGGTGTCAGTCGGCGGATGCTGGTGGCCATCGAGGCCGGTGAAAAAAATGTCAGCCTGACCACCCTCGACCGCGTCGCCGAAGCCCTTGAAGTGGCCTTCAGCGATCTGATCCAGGCCCCGGACAATCGTGATCCCGGCCGTATCAACGAACTGGCCTGGGTCGGCAGCATCCCCGGCAGCAAAGCCGTTTTACTGTCCAAGGCCAATGCCACTCGCGCAGTGGAGCAGTGGGAATGGTGCCTGCAACCGGGCGAGGTCTATCCCTCGCAGCCGGACGCCGAAGGCTGGAGCGAGCAGATTTTCGTATTCGAGGGCTGCCTGACGTTGATGCTCGGCGATCAACCCCAGTACATTTCAGCAGGCGAGTTTTTCATGTTCGCCAGCAACCAGCCGCACGCCTATCGCAATGATGGGGAAGTAGCGGCGCGTTTTGTGCGTAATGTGGTGATCTGACAGTCGCAACGGAATGAAACACGCTGCAAGTCGCATCGGCATGATAAAAAAATGGCATCCGTCTAGACGCCTTCGCGGCGTCTGAATGACACTGGCCCGAGCACATCCTCAGTTGCGAGAACGGCATGACTCAAACCGATACGACCGCCATCCGTCACGCCGACATCCTGATTGTCGGCGGCGGCCTCAGCGGCACGCTGCTGGCGGTGCAATTGCTGCGTTTGCCGGGGCGCAGAACGATTCTGGTGATCGAGCCCCGGGCTGAACTGGGTCGGGGCGAAGCGTATAGCGCGGTGGAACTTGGCCACACGCTCAATGGCAATGCGGCACGGATGAGCGTCGATCCGGACAATGCCGATGACCTGACCCAATGGCTTACTGATCACATTGCCGATGGCGGTTGGCCGGAGTCGGATCAGCAACATGTGCCGGTCAGCGAACTGTTTCCGCCACGAGGGCTGTTCGGCGTGTATGTGCAGCAGCGTCTGACTGAAGCGCAGCAGGTGGGCGCGCAACACGGCTCGACGGTCGAGCATGTACGGGCCGAAGTGGTCGATTTGCAGGACTGCGGCGATTCCGTGCAGCTCACCTTGAGTGACGGCCAGCAACTTCAAGGCGCTTTCGCAGTGCTGGCGACCGGGATGTTCCCGGCGGCGCGCACACCGCAAAAGCAATCCAGTGGCCTCAACGGGGCGGCGCTGGATCCGTGGGATGTCGCGGCCATGCGCCAGCTCGATCCGCACTCGACGGTGCTGATTATCGGTTCCGGCCTGACCATGGTCGATGCCGTGGTGTCGCTGGAGCAGGCCGGGCATCGCGGGCCGATCGAGGTGTTTTCCCGGCACGGGCTGTTGCCCCATGTGCGTCGTCAACCGCCCGCGTGGGTTGACTTCCTCGCCGAGGATCACGGCATCCGCACGCCACGCCAGTTATTGCGCGAATTGCGCCGGCATTGTCGCGACGCCATCGCCCAAGGCATCGACTGGCAGGCGCCGCTGGATACCGTGCGTGCGCACATCGGTCGGTTGTGGAGCCAGGCCAGCGATGTGCAGCGCCGGCAGTTCGTGCGGCATGTGCGGCCGTGGTGGGAAAGTCATCACCATCGTTCGCCGCCACTGAGCGCGGAACTGGTCGAGCGTCTGCACCGGGAAGGACGATTGCGCATTCACGCGGCGTCTTACAAGGGGCTTGAGCGGGCGCCGGGCGACGGCGTGAGTATCCGCATTCGCCCTCGCGGCGAGGCTGAAACCCGCGTGGTGCAGGGCGCGGCTTTGATCAATTCCAGCGGCATCGAATACGACTGGCGCCGTGTCGCGCGACCTTTGCCGCAGCAGTTGCTGGCGCGCGGTCTGGTTCGTCCGGGGCCGCTGGCGCTGGGCATCGCAGCTGCGGTGGACGGCGCTGTGCTGGATGCCGAGGGCCGGGTTTCGCCCCGCCTGTTCGCCATGGGCCCGCCGTTGCGTGGCATGTGGTGGGAGAGCACCGCCGTCACGGATGTGGCGTCGCAGGCCAAGGCACTGGCCGCGCGACTGGTGTGCTGACGCAAAATGCAAGAAACCCCGCTTCGGCGGGGTTTCTTGTTTCTGGCAGCTCAAACCTATCACTCAGTAGCGCTGATATTTGGAACCGAATTCCGGGCGGTTTTCCGCGACGTACAGTTTGGTCTGTTCGGCGTTCTGTTGCAGTTTGAGACTGCCTTGGTGTTCGGCATCGACGCTGACGGTGTCGACGTTCAGGGTGCCGGACTGGCCGATGGTTGCAGCCGCGACAACTGGCGTGCTGGCGTGTGGGGCAGCGATCGCGGAGGTGGCGCCGATCAGGGAAACGATGAAGCCGAGTGCAATGAGGTCTTTCATGATGTTGCTCCAGAGAGTGGGGAGAAGATGGGGCCCACTGTAGTGCTGGAGGGTTTTGATGTGAAAACACCCTTGCGCATAGTTGTTATCGAAGGTGTTGATGCGCGATCAGCGCGGTAGGGTATTGCTCAGCCAGCGCTGGCGCAGCTGCTCCAGACGGCCATCGGCCCGCAATGTATCCAGCGCCTGCTGCCAGCGTGCGACCTGTTTCGGATCGGTTTGCGGCGAAAAGGCAATGTAGGTGTTCTGTTTCATCAACGGGATCTGGTACTGCAAGCGTCCTGGCTCCATGCCTTGTTCGCGGGCGAGGGCGGCTTTGGACCAGGTATCGGAGACCACGAAATCGGTACGCCCCAGGCTGAACAGTCGCATCATCTGCTCTGGGGTTTCCACGCCGTAGAGATTGTTCAGGTCTTGCCCTTGCAGGTAGCTGTAGACCAGCCATTTGCGCGGCACGGTGATCCGGCCCAGATGATCGGCTTCACGCAGGCTGTGCACGGGGGGCTGGAGATTGTCGCGCGCGTACAGCGCGGTTTCGACTTCGATCAGCGGCCCGACCCATTGATAGCGATCATCGCGTTCGTCGGTACGCAGCACGGTGAATACGCCGGTGTCGGGGGTATCGCTGGCGATGCGCAGGGCGCGCAGCAGCGGGACTTGTTGCAGCTGGATACGGTCGCCGGTCTGGGTCGCCAGGGCGTGCACCACGTCCACACCGAATCCTGCGAGCTGATTGCCTTGCATGAAATGCAGGGGCGGGTGATTGTCGGTGAGCAGTTGCAGGTCCGCCGCAGTGGCCGTCAGGGCCAGCATGGACAGCAGACAGGCGGCAAATCGTTTCATGGATCGTCCCTGAACAAATCAATCGCGCAGCTTAGTACGAGCCATGACGGCTGTCGTGGGGAAACAGCGGGGCTTTTGTGTCAGAGAACAAGGCTTATCGGTAGTAGCGAGGGGCCCAGGCTACCTGATTAATGACTGATAGTAGTTATCCTGTGGTTCTTGCTCAAAGTGCACGTTCCGCAGGAACGTGTGTAGAGAACTGAAGTTTCGTTCCCCAGCTAGGCACCGGGCTTGCTCAAAATGAATCTCAATGGTATTGAAACTGTCTTCCATGATGTTCATCGCTCGGGTGAAAACTCCGGCATCACCCCAGTCAGAAATGATTCTGCGCTTCTGCAAGTCCGTTCTTTTACTTTTGATTAATGGACTGTTGGCCAGGATCATGAGAAACGTTTTCGGACCTCCCTCCAAATCAGGGGCAAAGCCTTTTTTCTTGAAGTGGGGCGTGTGATTTATATCGCAGTAGTCATTGATGTAGCGGTAATAGACGGCAAGTTCCAGCATCAAGTCCTGCAATGCCAAATAAACTGCTACCGGCATCGGATTGAGGCTTTGGCATGAGTCCAGGATAAACATGAAAAAGCATCCGGTATTGGCTTGTGCAATAAAACGATATTGATCCAGCGTCGGTAGGCTGTCGCCTGCACTCAACTGCGTGTCGAGGTGCTGACCGATGTGCAACGCCTCGAGGCTTCCCAGGGCTGCGTGAATAAGATTCGGATCCCCCAAAGCGTTCAACTTTTGCAGGCCTTCAATGTAGCCATACATACCGGATACCAGTGCGCTGGCGATACCGAATTTCACCCAGACGGACGGGGCACCGCGACGTGTAGCGTCTTCGTCAATGATGTCATCGTGTACCAGAGACGCCGTGTTGAAGAGCTCGACAATCTGGCAAAGCGTTTGCGCATGCATCGGCGCTAATTGGTAAATGTCCGCAAGCGCGAGCGTCAGTGCTGTCCTGACTTTCATGCCGGCGTGCTGTTCTTGATAGTTAAAGGCCAACGTCCAGAGTTCTCTGGCTTGCGCGTAGGTTGAGCTGGTTGATTGCAACATTGCAGAAGATTCTCTGGGCGGGTTGCCAACAGCGTACTTCTGGCAAGGGCGGGTTATACGGGAGTGACAGTTGAAACGTAGCGTATTTTTTGTGGCGATTCATGCTCAAGTAAAAACCGATTGGTTATCGACTGTAGAATTTTCAGCTATATCCAGATGTTGTCTGAAGAGAGGTTGAGTGCCGAACTTGTCACTTGCTCAAATTTGTCTAGTTTTAGAATGAAGTTTTAACCCCACATGCAAAGTGAAGCCTGGTCCGACGTATCGTCCAGTCTTGAAGGGCGACGGTGACGAGAATGGAAGAGCTGATTCTTGTAGATGAATACGATCGGGAAACCGGAACTGCCGAAAAAATGCAGGTTCACCGCGACGGACTTTTGCATCGCGCCTTCTCCATCTTCATTTTCGATTTGAAAGGCCGACTGCTCCTGCAAAAATGGGCGCTGGGCAAATATCACTCTCAAGGATTATGGACTAATACGTGTTGTGGTCATCCTCGAGCCGGCGAACCGATTCTTGCGGCAGCCAGACGACGATTGTTCGAAGAAATGGGACTGGACTGCCCAGCGCTGATCGAGGTCGAGGCCTTCGTTTATCGGACACCGGTTTCGAATGGTTTGATCGAGAACGAGTATGACCACGTCTTTGTCGGGCTCAGTCGAGTGGATCCCAAGGTGAATTCCGATGAAGCGATGGATTGGAGATGGTCAAGTCTGCATGCGGTTTTTGGCGAAATCAGGCGAGATGCGGCACAGTTCACCGTCTGGCTGCAGTTAGTTTTCAGGCAGCACGACATCTCGACCGTACGCGGGTGGCACAAGCAGCTTCGTGACCGTGACGCATTAATCAAACAGCATCGAAAAGACTTCGCTCTTCCACCTCGGCTGCAACGGCTTTCATTTGCGCTAAGCCCCCATGCTCAGGCAGCGGAACTGCATACTCGCCAATGGCTGATTCGACTGGGGCTGGAGGATGGGCCGCATGCGCGTCATCAACTTGATATATACCAGCCAGGGCTCTACGCCGGTTATATGTGGCCCGATGCAGGCTGTGAGGACCTTCTGTTGTTTGCTCACCTCACCGGGTGGTTCAGTTGTCAAGACGATCTGGCCGATGAGGATTTGAGTCAGGCACCTGAGTTACTGGAGCAGAGCATCCGTGACGTGCATGAGATGGCAAGCCGCGATGGGCAACCGTTTTGCATCGGTCTGGCGGGCGGTCTGGCGGACATCATTCAGCAGGCGGGGGCGCAGATGCCCGCGCAGTGGCGACAACGAACGCTTGAGCAATATGAAAGTTATCTCTATCCCTGTTTGCGCGCAGCGATGCATCGGCTTGAAGGTTCGCAGCCGGCCGAACAGGATTTTGAAAGTGTCTGGCGCAATGCCGGCGGGTTTCAGGTGTGTGTGGAATTCAATTACTTCGCCGATCGTGTACACCTGCCATCTCGTGTTTATTACAGCGACATCTGGCAGGCGCTACGCAGGCTGAGCTTGAACCTGCTGAAGGCTGTTAATGACTTGTTGTCTTTCTCCATCATGAAAAACCCCATGGAGGACGTGTACAACCTGCTGACTCATCTCATTCATCATCGACAATGTTCCCCGCGTGAAGCTGCCAGCGAGGTTCGCCGTCGAATCGATGTGTGGGCCGGTGAGTTTTTCAAGCTGCAACGGCGCTTGCCGCGCGAGCTGGATCGACTTGAGTGCGACGATGTTTTACGCGAACAAGTCTTGCGCAGTGCCCGGACGCTCGAGGTGCAATGGCACGGCAATATTGCATGGCATCTGACAGTGCCTCGTTACCGGGAAGTCGTGATCGCTGCGGGGGTGTGACACCCCCGGCAGGAATCGAGTACGACGGGTACAGCCGATCAGTAGCGCTGATACTTGGAACCGAACTCGGGACGGTTCTCGGCGACCAGCACGCTGCGGGCCGAACGCTCGCGCAGTTCCTGCAGGCGATCTGCACCACCCTCGGCGACGCGCTCACGCAGCTCCTGCAAACGGTCCGCACCGCCTTCAGCCACGCGTTCGCGCAGTTCCTGCAAACGGTCGGCGCCGCCTTCAGCCACGCGTTCACGCAGTTCCTGCAAGCGATCAGCGCCACCTTCGGCAACGCGATCCTTCTGCAGATTCTCCGAACCGTATTCGGCAACCAGCGGCTGGGAGCTGGCGGATGCCAGATCGGCCATTGCCAGGCCACCGAGCAGGCTGAGTGCGAGTACCAGGGATTTCGAGGACTTGAACATGGTGTTTCTCCTTGCGTTTGATGATGAGTGAGCCAGTGCTTTCTGGTGGGTTCATTCAAACGCGAGGGTGTATCACTGATATGTGGTGATGCGGCGCGAAAACACGGGTTACGTATCTGCGCGGCGAATTTATACAGAACGATACAAATCCATCAGGATTCGGCGAGCATCTCCACGGCAAAGGAGAACACATAACCCTCGTTGCGCACGGTCTTGATGTAAGTCGGCTCGCGGGAGTCGTCCAGCAGACGCTGACGCAGGCGACTGACCAGCAAATCAATCGAGCGGTCGAACAGGTCGGCATCGCGACCCTGGGTCAAATTCAGCAACTGATCGCGGCTGAGCACCCGTTGCGGATGATCGAGAAACACCCGGAGCAAGCGATATTCGGCGCCGCTGAGGGCAACCATGGTGTCGTCTTCATCGAGCAGGTGGCGGGCGGTGGTGTCCAGGCGCCAGCGGCCGAACGCGAGCAGGCGCCCGGTTTCGGTGATCAGCAGATTGGGCGGCAGCATTCGTGTACGGCGCAGCACGGCGTTGATCCGCGCCAGCAGTTCGCGGGCGGCGAAGGGTTTGGTCAGGTAATCGTCAGCACCCATTTCCAGGCCGAGGATCCGGTCGGTCTGGTCGTCGCGGGCGGTGAGCATCAGGATCGGGATCGCCTTGTGTTTGCCGGCGCGCAATTCGCGGCACAGCATCAGCCCGTCATCGCCGGGGAGCATGATGTCGAGCACGATCAGGTCGACCGTGTTGGCTTCCAGAAAGCTGCGCATCTGCCGGCCATCGGCAACCACGGTGCTGCGCAGGCCGTTTTTTGTCAGGTAATTGCCGACCAGTTCGCGGATCTCGCGGTCATCGTCGACGATCAGGATGTGGTTGATGTGATCCATGGTTCACACTCTTTTTGTGGGAGCGAGCTTGCTCGCGAAATCGGTCTGTCAGTCAACAATGATGCTGAATGCGATGGCCCCTTCGCGGGGCAAGCCCGCTCCCACAGTGTTATGGGGTGCCCTGAAGAACGGGTTTTCAGGGCTTATGCATTGAGGGTCAGGACACCACGCGATAGCACGGCACATACGCCGCGCCGCCCGGCAGTTTCATCCGGTGCTGGGCGACGAAGGCTTTGAGCAGCAGATCGAGGGGCTGCATGATCGCGGCGTCACCACGGATCTGGTACGGCCCGTGTTCCTCGATCAGGCGGATGCCCTTGTCCTTGACGTTGCCGGCCACGATCCCGGAAAACGCGCGGCGCAGGTTGGCCGCCAGTTCATGGGGTGGCTGGTCGCGGTGCAGTTTGAGGTTGGCCATGTTTTCGTGGGTCGGATCGAACGGGCGCTGGAAGCCTTCGTCGATCTTCAGCAGCCAGTTGAAGTGGAACGCGTCGGCGCGTTCGCGGCGGAATTGCTTCACGGACTTGAGGCCCGCGGTCATCTGCCGCGCCACTTCGGCCGGGTCGTCGATGATGATTTCGTAGTGCTTCTTCGCCGCCTCGCCGAGGGTGGCGGTGACGAAGGCGTCCAGTTGTTCCAGGTACGGCGCGGCATGTTTCGGCCCGGTCAGGATCACCGGGAACGGCAGGCCGGCGTTGTCCGGGTGCATCAGAATGCCCAGCAGATACAGGAACTCTTCGGCAGTGCCGGCGCCACCCGGGAAGATGATGATGCCGTGGCCTACACGGACGAAGGCCTCCAGGCGCTTTTCGATGTCCGGCAGGATCACCAGCTCGTTGACGATCGGGTTCGGCGCTTCGGCGGCGATGATGCCCGGTTCGGTCAGACCAAGGTAACGGCCGCCGTGAATCCGCTGCTTGGCGTGGGCGATGGTCGCGCCTTTCATCGGGCCTTTCATCACGCCAGGGCCGCAGCCGGTGCAGATGTCGAGGCTGCGCAGGCCCAGTTCGTGGCCGACTTTCTTGGTGTATTTGTATTCTTCGGTGTTGATCGAGTGGCCGCCCCAGCACACCACAATTTTCGGCTCGACGCCCGGACGCAGGGTGCGCGCGTTTCGCAGCAGGTGGAAGACGTAGTCGCTGATGCCCTGGGAGGTGCTGAGGTCGATGCTCAGGGCATCGAGTTCGTTTTCGGTGTAGACGATGTCGCGCAGGGCGCTGAACAGCATTTCCCGGGTGCTGGCGATCATTTCGCCGTCGACGAAGGCGTCAGCCGGGGCGTTCAGCAGTTCCAGGCGCACACCGCGATCCTGCTGGTGGATGCGGATTTCGAAGTCTTTGTAGGCTTCCAGAATGGTTTTTGCGTTGTCGACATGGGCGCCGGTATTGAGGATGGCCAGGGCGCACTGGCGAAAGAGGGTGTAGGTGCTGCCGGTTCCGGCCTGGCTCAGTTGCTGAACTTCACGTTGGGAAAGGGTTTCGAGACTGCCTTTCGGGCTGACCGAGGCATTGATTACGTGTCGTTGGGTCATGCAGTGATCCTTAAAACGATGTCATTGCCGGCATGGCCAATGGCATCCGAATAGTGTGTATCCATGAATGAAGATGGCACGATCTGCGTGGTATCGCCATGTCCCCGTTGGACGTAGAAAAGATGAAAAGGCGCTCCAGCATAGCTAAATCCGCCCCAGAGGCGATAATGCGCAGCCTCTTTTTAACTCAAGCCATGGAAGCCTGTCGCGATGTTCGAGATTCAACCAATCGATGCCATCACTTATCGCCAGCAGACCCGGCGCAGCACGCTGATCATCGCAGTGCTGTTTCTGGTGCTGGCGATGGCGTTTTCGACTGTGGCGGTGGCGCTGTTCGGCGAGCCGGGCGGGGATAATCTGCGGTTCAATGTTGGCGGGGTGTTTGGCGCATTTCTGCTGACGGCGGTGTTGCTGCGCGGGCGATTCTGGAACCAGACCTGGATGGCCCCGGCGGTGTACGGCTGGCGGCTCAAGCGCAGCCTGATGAGCGTCACCAACGTTATGCATCAGGTGACGGCGGCGGTGGACAAGGGCGACCCGGTGGCGATGAAGGTGCTGCGTTTCTATCACCTGGGCCTGACCCAGATGCATGAACTGGACGGCAACTCCAGCGATCACGCGCAATTGCATCGCGAAGTCGAAGCGCACAGGTCGCGGATGGAGGCGCTCGGTCTGGACACCGATCAGAAGCGCCTCGATCCGGCCTGGCTGGAAACCTTGAAAGCGCGCTAAAACGGAATGCACGCGGCGCGCCGCCGTTTCCAACGGCGGATCAGACGCCCGTAGACCAGCAGGTTGACCACCAGCACCACGCTGCCCAGCACCAGCTGAATCTGCGGCGTCAACCCGGTCGGGTAGATGATCGGCCAGACGTAATGTTCGATGAACCCGCCGGCGTATTCGGTCTGCCCGGCAGCGTGACGCATCAGATTTTCCCAATAGGTCAGCGGACAGGTCAGGTGCAACACCTCGACCGCCACACCCCAGGCCGCTGCCGGCAAATGCAGCCACATCAGCCGTGGCCACTTGAGCACCAGCAGCCCGCCGAACAGCACGAACAGAATGAACAGCAAATGAAACAGCACCAGCCCGTCGGCGGCTATTCGATACAGCATGTCGTCTCCCTGACGCGTGGGTGAATGGTCGCCATGTTACGCCGGTAAACGACTGACCGAAGGAAGGATTTGCGCCAACTGCGCAAGATTGTTCAAGCCACCAACGGGCGTTTGCTGGCAGAGTCCGGGGACTTGTCTCACGGTTGAAGCGTGTTATGTCTGACTCATCAATGCCGCGCAGTGCCTTTCTTCGCGGAGCCGCGGCGATCATGCCGTTATCCCTGGCCACCGCACCCTGGGGGCTGCTGGCCGGATCCATGGCGATCGAAGCCAACCTCACGCCGCTGCAAGGGCAGGGCCTGTCGAGCATCGTGTTCGCCGGTGCTGCGCAACTGGTGGCGATCGGCATGCTCAAGGGCGGCGCGGGGATTTTCTCTATTCTGCTGACCACGCTGCTGCTGACTTCGCAGCATTTGCTTTACGGCATGAGCATGCGTCATGTGATTTCGCCTTTGCCGGGACGTTGGCGCATCGGCCTGGGTTTTTTGCTCACCGATGAACTGTTCGCCCTGACCAGTCAACACGACCGCCAGCAGTTCAACCGCTGGTATGCGCTGGGCGTCGGCCTGACGTTCTACATCGCCTGGAATCTCTTCACCCTGGCCGGCATCGTGCTCGGCAGCAGTATTCCGGGACTGGAACACCTGGGGCTGGACTTCTCGATTGCCGCCACCTTCATTGCTCTGATCACCCCGGTGGTGCGCAATGTGCCGACGGTGGTCTGCGTGGCGGTGTCGCTGTTCTGCTCTGTGCTGTTCAGTTACTGGCAATGGGGTTCGGCGCTGGTGCTGTCGGGCCTGGCCGGCATGACTGCCGGGTTTATCTGCAACAAGCTGTATCGGGAGCGCACATGATGGTCTGGGCAGTGATTATCGGCATGGGGATTCTGGTGTTCCTCAACCGTTATGTGTTTCTCGAACCGCGTTTGCCGGTGCGACTGAGCAGCAACGCGCGGCAGTTTCTCGGTTTTGCCGTGCCGGGCATGTTGACCGCGATTTGCGGGCCGATTGTGTTCATGCCGGACAAGCAACTGAATTTGCAGTGGGATAACCCTTATCTGCTGAGTTCGTTAGTGGCAATCGCACTGGTGATTTACACGCGCAACACGTTGCTCAGCATGCTGTTGAGCATGACGTTTTTCTTTTTATTGCGCTGGTGGCTTTAAGTTCTACGCTTAAGGAATGAATTTCATTAGCGAGGTGAACATGGCAACCGAGCAGAAACGTCCCGAAGAAGATGACGAACCGAGCGAAGAAGAAATCGAGCGGGAGAGACACAAGGAGCAGACCTGGAAGCATGACGACAGCCGCGAGTTGTCCGACCGCGATCGGGAACGCCCGCTGAAACCCTGAACGCCACAACGAAAAAGCCCCGCGATTGCGGGGCTTTTTCGTTCATCAAAGATCGTCCAGCTGCGTGAAATCGGGGTGGGCGGCCCGATAACCCAAAGTCTTGTCGATCCAGGCATTCAACTCGTTGACCATCACCGGCGGGTGGCAGGGATAGTTTTCGAGAGTGGCGCGCAGGATGCGGTCGATATCGGGTACCTCACGCAGGTTTCGAGTCTTTATGTAGTGGCCGATAAAACAGTCGAGTTGAAAGCGTTCTGTCGTGGACAGATGAATACACTCCAGGCCGGTGACCTGTTTGATTGCAAAATCGTCGCGCAACTTAGTTCTCTGCAAGGCTTGTAAGTTTGTGGGGGATTCCTGGTTTTGCTGACTCTTTGGTCAACTGGTATGCCAAAAGGAAATGCGGCGCGCATGCTATCCGTAGTGTTTGTAAATGTATGTATGACGGTTGAAATGTCAGACGGGCGGTTAGTTCAATCAAACGACTGTTTATGTTGAATGTTTCGCGTTTGAAACACCGCGTGTAACACGCAGGATTCGATTGCTGAATTCCTGCTTTTGATAACGCATCGCGTCGACATTTATTTACAGTACGGCTTCAATCAATTCCGCACCCTGATTGCGGGAGTTGCCCACCGCTTTGCCGACTTTGTGCCAGTGGAACGCTTCGCTGGGTTCGGCTTCGAACAGCAGCATCTGTTCGGCGCGCTCGGGCGGTGTGGCGGGATCGAGCCATTCGTGCACCCGATCAGCGCGCAGCACGATCGGGCGCCGGTCATGCACATCGAGCAGGCCACCTTCGCTGTTGGCGGTAATGATCACAAAGCCGTCGTCATCCCGCGCAGGTTCGCCGGGTGCCGGAAACTGGCCGATGGCGGCGCAGAAAACCGGCTGATGATCAGCCCGACGAATCAGCCAGGGCTGTCGGCCCTTGCCGGGTGCATCGACCCATTCGAACCAATTGTCGACCGGTACGATCAACCGATGGCGCCAGATCGCGCGAAAAAACGGCCCGTGGGCGACTTTTTCCACTCGCGCATTGATCGGCGCGGCGCGGTCCTTGGCCCAGTGCGGGCGCCAGCCCCAGCGCAAGTTGTCGGCGTACAGCCGTTGTTGGTGCTGATGGAGGATCGCCAGTGAGGTCGTGGGCGCGGCGTTGTAATGCGCCAGCGGCGCGTCGCCGACGTGATTGATCAGCGCATCGGGAATGCTCAGCACCGCGACGAAATCGTGGATGCCGCGGTATTGCGACAGTCTTCCGCACATCGGCCGACCCTCCGGCAGCTGCCTGAAGATTTGAGCTTAGTTGCACGGTTCACTCCTTGCTGCCCTGACCGGTGAACGCGTCGCGCCAGACCAGCCAGCGGCGCTCCAGAACGGCGAGCAATCCGTCGCTGAGTTTGCCCAGCAGCGTCAGAACGATGATCGCGGCCAGCACGATGTCCGGCCGCGACGTTTCGCGACCGTCACTGAGCAGGTAACCCAGCCCTTTGGTCGCGGCGATCAGTTCGGCCGCCACCAGAAACATCCACGCCAGGCTCATGCCGCTGCGCAATCCGGTGAACAGGCCGGGCAGGGCGGCAGGCAGCAGAATCCGTCGCACCAGTTGCAGCGGGCTAAAACCGTAGATATGCCCGACCTCCACCAGTTTGCGGTCGATGTTGCGGATCGCCGAGACCACGTTGATGTACACCGGGAAGAATGCGCCGATGGCGATCAGGACGATTTTCGAGGTCTCGTCGATCCCCAGCCACAGCAGCAACAACGGCACCCAGGCCAGGCTGGGAATCGAACGCAGCGCGGCGAAAGTCGGTTCCAGATAAGCCTCGGCTTCCCGGCTAAGACCGACCCACGCGGCAAACACCAGCGCCAGGCTCGCACCGATGGCAAACCCCAGCAGTACGCGAATCAGGCTGGCGCCGATGTGTTTCCACAAGGCGCCTTCGGCCAGATCCGTGAGGGTCAGGGCAATCTCGCTCGGCGCCGGCATCTGGTAGGACGGCAGCCAGCCGATGCGTACGATGAATTCCAGGACGACCACGATCAGCAGTGGCAGGGCCAGGCCTTTGAAGCGCCTACGCCAGAGCGGATTCAGCCGTGGGAGTTTTCGCCGTGGTGCCGACAAGGCAAGGCGAGCGGGCAAGTCGTTGCTCATGGACGGTTCTCCGCTCACGACAAATCCGCGACGGGCGCGGACTTGTCATGGGCCTGATTGGTTACTGGGCGGCGGCGACTTGCTGGAAACCGGTGTCGATCAACTGATCGATGACCTGATCGACATTCACCCCACGGCGCACCAGTTCTTCGGAGACCAGAATCGGCGCGGCGGCTTTCGAGGCCAGCACATCCTTGGCAGTCAGTTGCGGGCGGCTGAGGTCGGTGCGCGACAGTTGCAGTTTGGCCACGTCCAGCGGCAGGCCGGATTCGCTGGCGAGCAACTTGGCCAATTCGTCGGGGTTCTTCACCGACCACTCGCGGGCCTGCTCATAAGCCTTGATCACGGTGTCGATGGTTTGCGGGTGTTGCTTGGCGTATTGCTCGGTGACGCTGACCACGCCGTAGCTGTTGAAGTCGCGATTGCGGTACAGCAGGCGCGAACCGGCCTGAACCTGACTGGCGGCCATGTGCGGATCGAGGCCGGCCCAGGCGTCAACGTCGCCTTTCTCCAGCGCGGTGCGGCCGTCCGGGTGTTGCAGATGCACCAGTTCCACGTCGTCCTTTTTCAGCCCTGCCTGTTGCAGGGTGCGCAGGGTGAACAGATACGGATCGGTGCCCTTGGTGGCGGCGATTTTCTTGCCCTTGAGGTCGGCGACGGACTGGATCGGCGAGTCCTTGCGCACCACCAGCGCGGTCCATTCGGCGCGGCTGTAGACGTAGACCGATTTGATCGGGCTGCCATTGGCGCGGCTGAGCACGGCAGCGAGGCTGGCCGAAGAGGCGAAATCGACGCCGCCGCTGTTGAGGTATTCCAGCGAGCGGTTGCTGCCCTGGCTCAGCGCCCAGCTGACTTTGCTCTGGGGCAGGGCTTTTTCCAGGTAGCCCAGATGTTTCAGCGCCAGGCTGACCGGCGAGTAATAGGCGTAATCCAGGTGCACTTCGGCGGGCGGCGCTTCGGCAGCGTGGGCGAGGGGTTGCAGGCTCAGGGCTACTGCGCAGGCCGTGAGCAGCGTTTTGATACGGGAAAACGGTAAAAGGGATTTCATGGGCACGCTCCGGCAAGGCAATGGATTCTTATGTCGAAAAAGATATTTTTATCGAATGCTTCCTGCATGAGTGGAATATTGCAGGCTCTGTGCCATGTGCGCCTTTTCCCGTATTTACGGGGCTTTAAACCGGTTTTGCGGGTTTGAAGTGTTGCGGGGAAAACACTGTGCCGAGCCACTGTTGCTCGGCCAACAGTGCGGCGGATAGGTGCTGAGCTTATGCGCTAATCGAATTTCAAATCTGATTTGTAAGAGCGTTATGGTCTATAAAAATCCCTTCTGCAGGACTCACCATGAAGTTCTCACGTTTCTTACGCGCCGCGTTGACCAGCGCACTGTTTGCCACGCCATTGACCTACGCTGCCGAACCCTTGGTCCTGCACGTCGGCGACCAGAATTACTACAACATCCGCGCCTCCATAGAAGCGTCCGGTGTATTGAAGGACGCGCCTTACACGGTCGACTGGAAACACTTCCAGGCCGCTGCTCCGTTGGCCGAAGCGTTGCAGACCGGGTCGCTGGATCTGGGCTTTCTGGGGGATTCGGGATTTCTGTTTCTGGCGGCCAAACAGGCGCCGGTGAAGCTGATCGGTGTGTCGCGACAGAACCCGGACACCATCGCCCTGTTGGTGCCCAAGGATTCTCCGGTAAAAACCATCGAGGATCTGAAGGGCAAGAAAGTCGCCTACTGGCCGGGTGCCTGGAGTCAGCAGTTGACCTTGCGGGCGCTGGAGCAGGGCGGTTTGCCGGAGAGTTACGTCGACTTCGTCAAGCTGATGCCGATCGATGCAGCCGCAGCGCTACCGCAAGGCAGCATCGATGCGTTCCCGGTCTGGGAACCGTACATTTCCCAGCAGATCGTGTTCTCCGGTGCGCGACCTATTCTCACGGCGAAAAACCTGATGCCGGGCCTGAGTGCGATTGCGGCGTCCGCGCCGTCCATCGACAGCAAGCGTGAAGCGATCGCCGATTTCCTCGGGCGCCTGAAGCAGGCCCGGGCCTGGGTCGACAACCACACCGACGAATACGCCGACCTGTGGGCGAAGAAGGCCAACCTCGATCAACAGGTTTCGCGGCACTGGTTGCGCCAGGCGCACATGACGGTCGGCCCGGTGGATCAGCAGGCTGCCGCCGATCTGCAAAGCACCGCCGACTTCCTGTTCAAGGTCAAGGCGTTGCCGGCTCCGCTGGCCACGGCGGGGATCATCGACAGCTCGTTTCAACAGGCGCTGGCACGCTGAGCGAGCGCAGGAACCAAACCCTGTGTATCTTTATCCAACCTCGGCCCATCTCATTGGGTCGCAGGGAGGCAGCAGCGGCGAAGGAGTTTTGCCAATCGACAACATGACCGCAAGGGTCGGGCGCAAGGCAAAACATGACACAGTGGTTCAAGCTTTTCTGCGCGATGGCAGTGGCCGTCGGATTGGCCGGGTGCATCGCCGCTCCCATCGAAATGACCGCGCAGACCGAAGCCCGGCTCAAAGAGCAGGCGCCTGTGCGCTTTCTGTTGACCTTTGATGACGGGCCCAGCGCTTCGAGTTTTTTCAATCCCACCGAAACCGTGCTCGACAGCCTCAAGGACAACCCGCTGCAACCGGGGATCAAAGCGGTGTTTTTCGTCCAGACCCGCGCGCCCCGAGCGGGCAATAGCGAGATCGGCCGGCGGGTCATGCGTCGCGAGTACGATGAAGGACACATTCTGGGCTTTCACACCGCCACCCATTGGCACACCAATCATCGATTGCTCGCCCCGGATGAGCTCGAAACCTCATTGACCGACGGCTCGGCGGACATCGCCGCGATCACCGGCGCGCCGCCGACGTTGCTACGCCCACCCTTCTGGAACTACGACAAACGCACCTTCGCCGCCTACCAGCAGCACCACATGCAAGTGTTGCTGACCGACTTGAGCGCCAACGACGGCAAGATCTGGGGCTTCAATGCCAGTCCCCGGCGGCGGGCGAACATGCTGCGTCAGCTATCGGAAGTCCGCGAACGGATTGCCCTCGGTGAATTGCCAACGGTGGACGGGGTGATTCCGGTGGTGGTGACCTTTCATGATCTCAACCGCTACACCGCCCGCCACACCCGCGAGTATTTGCAGATTCTGCTTGATAGCGCCGCCGCCACCGGCGTGCGACTGGCAGAAAAACCGTTCTATGACGATCGCGCGACATTGGAAAAAGCCGCATTGGCGCGCACCGTGCGTGAGTCGTCGAAACCGGTGAACCTGCCGGGGATCTGGAACTGGATCTGGGACCATGACGCCCACTGAGTGCGGCAATGTGAAATGTGAAGCGGTTGGCAAATTCTGCAGGTGTCAGCGCAAGCGGGGCGATAAAAGCTCATCTATGCTCATCGGGTTGCCCGAGCCAACGCCTGTGAGGCGTGCCCCCCATGATTGCCATTGCCGACATTTGCCGCATCGTCGAATCCGGCTTTTCGCCGCTGTATTGCGATTGCACCGAAACGGCGCAGGGACTCTTGCAGATCAAGGTTTACGAACCCGACAGCGGGCGTGTCGAGCTGTTGCTCAACGGGGTTTCCCCGGAGCATCTGGTCACCATTCGTGACATCTCCAATTTCATTGGCGAGCTACGCACGGAAATGAGCGCCGGACGCCGGGCGTTCGCCGGATGACGGTCAAAGACGCCGCTGGAAGGCGCGGACGATGCTCAGCGTGGCGTCACTGACGTTCAGGTTCTGCACCGCATCGAGCGGGTGCCAGAGACAGTCGACAATCTCATTCAACGGGCGAACCTGATCAATGTTCAGCACTGACGCCTCGTAAACGTGATGGCGTGTGGTGCCGTTCTGCAACTCCATCAGGTACAACAACTGATCGGTGCTGAGCCCGGTTTCTTCCTGGAGTTCGCGGGCGGCGGCTTGCTCGCGGGTTTCTCCCGGCTCGACGGTGCCCCCCGGCAGTGTCCAGCGGCATCTGGGTTTGCGCACCAGGAGAATATGCCGATCCTGCTCGCAGATGACGGTTGCTCTTACTTTCATGTGTTACCCGATTGCCGTTTGTCATAAATCTGTCATGAATTAGCAATATTTGGGCCGCTGCCGGTTTAGAGCTTCTGAGTGTCTGGCAGGGGCAAAAGTGCCGGAGACTTGACGCTGCTGTGGTGCGACGTCCGGTCGGCACGATGAAGCGCTGCGGGTGTAAGGTGGAAAGGTTCGTTACAAAGACAGGAGGTGCCTATGAGCATGGCGATGCTGAACAAAATGTACATGAATGGCTACGACGTACTCAGCGTCAACAACGGCCCTTGGCGAGTCTGCACGCAGGGTGACCGACTCGCTTCGTTTGCCAGTCGCGAAGAAGCGCTGGCCTACGCCGCCGCACTGCCGGGGTACAAAAGTCGTGGACGCGGTCGCAAGACAGGCTGAAGGCCTGTGGAGAAAAGCCCCGGATGTCCGGGGCTTTTGCTGTGCGCAGAATGAGGTCAGTGGACTTTGGTTCGGCTGATGGCGCGGGCTTTCACTTCCCGGGCATACAGTTGCAGGCGTTCCTCATCGCTTTGCAGCACCTCGCAGTACCTGAGCACCGCCTGGGCGTCCGCTTCATTGCCTGACTGGCGCAGTTGCTCGGCGATGCGCTTGAGGTCCACCGCCGACCATCTCAGGTCCGATGCCACGCTTTGCAAGTCACGCTGAAGTTCGTGTTCGTATTCATTGAGCCGCATGATCACCTCCGGAACATTCTCGGTAAAACAGAGTAGCTGCATTTTTCCGGAACGGGTCAAGGCATGTCTGTCTGTAAGCCGAGTGGCCTGGTTTTCGGAAAATAAAGGCCGAGCGCTACGATGGATGTCTGAACAGTTACAGGGTACATTCGCGTTTTTTCAGATGAAGGAATCACCATGCGGATGTTGATCGGGGGGATGCTGATGGCGGCATTGGCCGGTTGTTCGTTGCCTGCTTCACTGGTGCCGGGCGAGCCGAATGTCAGCAAGATCAGCGGTAAGGCTCCCAAGGACTACGCCGCGTGTGTATTGCCGCTGTGGCAGCAGGACGTTGCAAAGACGTCCCAGACATCTATTTCCAACGGCTACCGGATCACCGCGCCGAGCATCGTCACCGCCGACGAGATTCTCGATGTGGTCAAGTACAAGGACGGCAGCCGCGTTTCCCTGTATCAGGGGCCGCCGTGGGCGAAGTCCGGGTCGTTGCGCAAAGCGGTGCGCGACTGTCTGTAAGGTCACAAACCGGCCAGCGGGTGACCGTGCGATTGCGCTGGCTGCTGCGGATCCGGTGATTCCCGTCGTCGCGTAAAGCGACGTGTCACAAAAAATCCCGCCGGTTGATTCCGAGCGGGATTTTTTGTTCAGATTGCGCAAACCCCTTCGGCAAGGACCACCCGACCGAACTCGGCGTTGGTCTCCTGAGGCGTGATGGCAAGCAGTTGGTCGAGGCGAATTTCCTGTTGCGCGGCGTGTTGCTCGATCACCAGGAATTCTTCTTTGTCACTGCTGGTTCGCGTGGTCACGGCTTTGGCCATCAGCCGCTGACCGTCGATCAACTCGATGTCGAGCTGATAGCCGCGCAGGCAAGCGATTTCCAGGTAGTCGTAAAGGTCACAATTCAATGGCTGATAACGGGTCATGGCGTCACTCCTCGAAACCTTGCGCGATGATGAAACGATCCCGGTCGTGCATCAACCCTCATGCGGCGGTGCTGATGGCGGCAGAGAAGGGCGTGGATCGAATTCTGCAGGATATGTAATGCGCAGTGACAGATGATCGCGAGCGTTTCTCTCGCGTGCACTAGGCTTTGAATGCCGGCTCATTACGGGCCGGCATTGCTGTTTTAGGAGGAGTGTTTTTTTGATTCAAGGAGCGGCCGATCATGGATGATCTGGTGAAAGAAGTGATTCCGTTGTTGCAGTACCTGATCCCGGGGTTTGTCTCGACCTGGATTTTCTACACCCTGACGGCGTTCAAACGGCCGGATACGTTCGGACAGATTGTACAGGCGTTGATTTTCACGTTTGTGATTCACGGGATGGTGCTGGGTATTGGGGCGGTTTGTGTGTGGGTGGGAGAGCAGGGGATTTCTGTAGGGAGATGGGATGCGAAAGCTGAAACGTGCTGGGCATTTTCTGCGTCCTTGCTGCTGGGATTGATGGCTTGTTGTCTGGCAACTAATGGCAAATTGCATAGGTGGTTGCGCAGCAGAAACGTAACGAAACAATCTTCCTATCCCAGTGAATGGTTCTGCGCTTTCGCTCAATATGACCGATTCATCACCCTTCATCTGGAGGATGAAAGGCGCGTTCTAGGCTGGCCAGTCGAGTGGCCACCGGAGTCGAACACAGGGCAGTTTTTGATGAGGTTTCCACGCTGGCTCAACGAAGATGGCAAATTGGATCCTATTGGCGCCGAATTTTTGCTGATAGATTCCGCGAAGGTTAAATGGGTTGAATTCAGCCCGGCATCAGAGGGTTCATCATGACCGCCAGAGCACCGCAACCAATGCCGCAACATCTGGAGCGACTTTTCGTAGGGCCCGACGGGAAGCTGTTGGAGAAACCATTGATCACAGGCCCAAAGGCACCACCACCGCTGAAGTACCCCCCATCATCGCAAGCCCGCTCTTAACCCCATCCATCCTTCACCGCCCGGCGAATGCCCTCCAGCAACATCGCAAACGCCGGGTTGTCGTTGTTCTCCCGCCAGATCAGATGCAGCTCGCTCTGCACCCCTTCGCCCAGGTCGATCTCGCGAAACACCACATTCCTGAACACCACACTGGTCGCGCAACGCGGCACCAGCGCCAGTCCCATGCCTGCATTGACCAGCGCCAGAATCGTCAAGGAAGACCCCAGCCACTGCACATAATCCGGAGCGACACGGGCCGAGCGCAGCATGCCGGTGAGCAATTCGTTGAACGGCGGATAGGCCGCGTGGGAATACATCAGGAACGGCTGCCCATCCAGATCCTTGACTGAAACCTCGTCTGCCTCCGCCAGTCGATGGCCGCTCGGTACCGCCAGCACAAACGGCTCGCGCACCAGGCATTCGGTGGCGTAACCAGGCTCGAGCAACGGCGCGCGGACGATGCCCAGATCGATGCGTCGGGCACGCAGGGCTTCGTGTTGCTGATAGGTGTTCATTTCAGTCAGGTCGATCTTCACCTGCGGCTGCTTGAGGCGCGCCTCGGCGATGACCTTGGGCAGAAACTCGTACACCGCGCTGCCGACAAAACTGATGTTCACCGAACCGATATCGCCCTCGGCAAAGCGCCGGGCGGTGACGGCAGCCTGTTGCGCGCGTTCGAGCAGATTCTGCGCTTCGATGAAAAACGCCCGGCCGGCGGCGGTGAGCGCGACGCTGCGCGTGCTGCGGGTAAACAGTTCGACGCCCAGATGATGTTCCAGTAACTGGATCTGCCGGCTGAGTGGCGGTTGGGTCATGTTCAACCGCTCGGCGGCGCGGCGGAAGTTGAGTTCCGTGGCGACAGTGGTGAAGCAGCGCAGTTGGGTCAGTTCGAACATTGATCTAATCCAGGTATCAATCGAATACCAGGTTAGATTAGACGGGATCAATTGCCCCGTCCATGATCGCTCTACGCCTGAACAGGCTTTCCCTACAAAAACAAAGATCGGGAGTCGCCCCTTGAATAACCTCCAGAGTCCGCCGGACATCACGGTACTCGCCTGCGCCGCCGCCAAGGTCAAGCGCCACGTGCTGCCGTTGTTCGTGGTGATGTTCATCGTCAACTACATCGACCGGGTCAACATCGGTTTCGTGCGCAGTCATCTGGAAACCGATCTGGGTATCGGCGCTGCCGCCTATGGCCTTGGCGCCGGTCTGTTTTTCATCGGTTACGCTTTGTTTGAAGTGCCGTCCAACATGCTTCTGCAACGCTACGGCGCCCGCGCCTGGCTGACGCGGATCATGTTCACCTGGGGCGCGGCGGCGATGGCCATGGCGTTCGTCAAAGGCGAAACCAGTTTCTACGTGCTGCGCTTCATCCTGGGCGCTGCCGAAGCCGGGTTCTTCCCGGGGATCATTTATTACTTCACCCAATGGCTGCCGGCCTCTGAGCGCGGCAAGACCATGGCGGTATTTCTCAGCGGGTCGGCAATTGCTTCGGTGATATCCGGTCCGGTGTCCGGCGCGCTGTTGCATATCAGCGGCCTGGGCCTGCACGGCTGGCAGTGGATGTTCCTGATCGAAGGCGCTGCGTCGGTGGTGCTCTGCGGGTTTGTCTGGTTCTGGCTGCAATCCCATCCGCGCCAGGCCAAGTGGCTGACCGAAGAGGAGCGTGAAGCGCTGGTGACGGCAATCGCCGAGGAACAACGTGCCCGCGAAGCGACCCACGTTGCCAAACCATCGATGTTCAAACTGTTGGCGGACCGGCAGATCGCATTGTTCTGCTTCATCTACTTCTCCATCGCCCTGACCATCTACGGCGCCACCTTCTGGCTGCCGAGCATGATCAAGAAAATGGGCAACCTCGGCGACTTCCAGGTCGGGCTGCTCAACTCGGTGCCGTGGATCATTTCCATTGTCGCGATGTACGGCTTTGCGGCGCTGGCGGGCAAGTGGAAATTCCAGCAGGCCTGGGTCGCACTGACCCTGGTGATCGCATCGTTCGGCATGTTCATGTCCACCACCGGCGGGCCGATTTTCGCCTTCGTCGCCATCTGTTTCGCGGCCATCGGTTTCAAGGCGGCTTCGGCACTGTTCTGGCCGATTCCGCAGAGCTATCTGGATGCGCGCATCGCGGCGGCAGTCATTGCGCTGATCAACTCCATCGGCAATCTGGGCGGCTTCGTTGCGCCGACCGCGTTCGGTTTTCTGGAACAGACCACCGGCTCCATCGAGGGCGGTCTGTATGGCCTGGCCGCGACTTCGCTGGTAGCGGCAGTAGTGATTTTCTTCGCCCGCATGGCGCCCGGCGCCAAAGGCAACACCCCGGCAAAGCCTGAACCCGAAACCGCCGTTGCGCCGACGGCCAACCCGGTGGCGAGCCACTGATTCCGACTCAACAGGAGCGTCATTTTGAAAATCACTCGTGTCACCGTCACTCCGATCGCTTTCCGTGATCCGCCGCTGCTCAACGCCAGTGGCATCCACGAACCGTTCGCCCTGCGCTCGATCATCGAGATCGAGAGTGACAACGGCTACATCGGCCTCGGCGAAAGCTATGGCGATGCCCCGGCGTTGGCGATCCAGCTACAGGTGCAGTCGCAGTTGATCGGTCTCGATCCGTTTAATCTTAATCAGCTGCGTCGGATCGTTCAGACCACGGTTGCCGCCCACAAACCGGCCAGTCTGGCGGGTGCCGAACTGGCGCCCGGTTCCCACGCCAGCAAGGCCGTCAGCAATGCGTATTCGGCGTTCGAAGTGGCGTTTCTCGACTTGCAGGCCCGTTACCTGAATGTGCCGTTGGTTGATCTGCTGGGTGGGGCGGTGCGCGATGAAGTGCCGTTCAGTGCCTACCTGTTTTTCAAGTACGCCCAGCACGTCGATTCTCCGTACAAACCGGACAACTGGGGCGAGGCGCTGAACGAACAGCAAATCGTCGCCCAGGCGGCGCGGATGATCGAGGCGTACGGTTTCAAGAGCATCAAACTCAAGGCCGGCACGCTGCCGCCGGAACACGAAGTGGCGTGCATCAAGGCGCTGAAAAAGGCCTTTCCCGGTTATCCGCTGCGCATCGATCCCAACGGCAACTGGTCGCTGGAAACCTCGATCCGCATGGCCGAGTTGCTGGGTGATGATCTGCAGTATTACGAGGATCCGACCCCGGGTCTCGACGGCATGGCCGAGCTGCACAAACGCACCGGGCTACCGCTGGCCACCAACATGGTGGTCACCGATTTCGAAGAGTTCCGCCGTAGCGTCGCGTTGAACAGCGTGCAGATCGTCCTCGCCGATCACCATTACTGGGGCGGTCTGCGCGACACCCAGACTCTGGCGAAAATGTGCGATACCTTCGGCCATGGCGTGTCGATGCATTCCAACTCACACCTGGGCATCAGCCTGATGGCGATGGCGCACGTGGCTGCCGCCGTGCCGAATCTGGACTATGCCTGCGACACCCACTACCCGTGGCAGGAATCGGATGAAGAAGTGATCAAGGGCGGCAAGCTGCCGATCGTCGATGGCTGCGTGAAGATCACTCGTGCACCGGGCCTGGGGCTGGAACTGGATCACGATCAACTGGGCAAGCTGCATGACCAGTACCTGACCTGCGGCATCCGCCAGCGCGATGATGTGCGGCAGATGCAACGCTACAAACCTGACTGGAAAGCGCTGAAGCCGCGATTCTGATCGAGCAAAACCAGAGGGTGCCAAACGGCGCCCTCTGTTGTTTCAAAGCGTACGCATCAGCCAGTCACGAAACGCCTTCAGCGACGCCAGCGACTCATTGCGCGCCGGGTACACCAGGTAATAGCTGCGCCGGCTGCTGATCGGTTCACCCAGTTGCAATAGCTCGCCGTTGTGCAATTCATCTTCCACCAGAATCCTCGGCACCAGCCCGATCCCGATATTGGCGCGCACGGCCTGGATCAAGTGCGAGGTCATCTCGAAACTCGGGCCAATGCGCATGCTGCGATGGGGCAGGGCGTGATGGCTGAACCACTCGGACCAGGCCTGAGCGTTGCTGCTGACGTTGAGCAGCAGTTGCCCGGCGATGTCCTTGTCGGCCGCACGGCGTTCGGCATCGGACAGCTGCGCACTGGCGATCACCACCAGTTCTTCGGTGTGCAGGCGGTGGGCGGTCAGCCCCGGCCAATCGCCGCCGCCGACGCAAATCGCCGCGTCGATTTCGCTGGTGTCGAAGTCGATGGTTTCGATGCGTGAATGCAGGTGAACGGTCATGCCCGGGTGCGCGGTGTAGAAATCCTTCAGACGCGGCAGCAGCCATTTCGAGCCGAAGGTCGGCAGGGTCGCCAGGCGCAAACTGTGGATGCCCGAGCCAAATGCCATGGCCTGCAACGTAGCACTGCGAATCTGGCCGAGGGCTTCGGACAGTTCACGCTGATACATGCGCCCGACGTCAGTGAGAATCACCCGCCGGCCTTCGCGGCTGAACAGGCGCATGCCGAGCAGCTTTTCCAGAATCTGCACCTGCCGGCTGACCGCACTCTGGGTCAGCGACAGTTCGTGGGCGGCGCGGGTGTAGCTTTCATGGCGTGCAGCGGCTTCAAACGCCAGCAGCAACGACATTGAGGGAGTAAGGGTTCGCGGATTCATTCGTTTTAGTCATGGATTGCGGGTCGATTTTACGGTTGTCCCGACATCGCTCTGCAATGAACATAAGGCCTATGAGATGGCGGGAGCGTGACGCAATCATTCCTTGCGCACAACTGTTCACCGCCACACGGCCCGTTTTTGACCGAGATTGCCCTCCCGATGATTGCCCAGCTGTCGCCTTCCACTGCGCTGAACACCGATTACCAACAGTTTCTCAAAGCCCTTGAAACCGGCGGTTTTCGCGGCGAAATCAGTGCCGACTACGCCAGCCGCGTGGTGCTCGCCACCGACAACTCGATCTATCAGCGCTTGCCGCAAGCGGCGGTGTTCCCGCGTGATGCCGACGACGTGGCGCTGCTGGCGCGCCTGATCGCCGAACCGGCGTACCAAAAAGTAGTGATCACCCCTCGCGGCGGCGGCACCGGCACCAACGGCCAGTCGTTGACCGACGGCATCGTCGTCGACTTGTCGCGGCACATGAACCGCATCCTCGAAATCAACGTTGAACAGCGTTGGGTGCGGGTGCAGGCCGGTGTGGTGAAGGATCAACTCAACGCCGCGCTGAAATCCGCCGGGCTGTTTTTCGCCCCGGAACTGTCGACCTCTAACCGCGCCACCGTCGGCGGCATGATCAACACCGACGCCAGCGGCCAGGGCAGTTGCACCTACGGCAAGACCCGCGACCATGTGCTGGAGCTGCACATGGTTCTGCGCGGTGGCGAGCGCTTGCACGGCCGCCCGCTGGAAGAAAGCGAGCTGGCAGCGGAGTGCGCCCGCGAGGGCCGGGCCGGCGAGGTGTATCGCTGCGCGCGGCAGATCATCGATGAGCAGGGCGAGCTGATCCGGGAAACCTTTCCCGATCTCAACCGCTGCCTGACCGGCTACGACCTGGCGCACCTGCGCGAGGCCGACAACCGTTTCAACCTCAACAGCGTGCTGTGCGGTGCTGAAGGTTCGCTGGGGTTTGTGGTCGAGGCCAAACTCAACGTATTGCCGATTCCCAAGCACACGATGCTGGTGAACATTCGCTACGCCGGCTTCATGGATGCCTTGCGCGATGCCCGCGCGTTGATGGCGCTCAAACCGCTGTCGATCGAAACCGTGGACTCCAAAGTGCTGTTGCTGGCGATGCAGGACATCGTCTGGCACGGCGTCGCCGAATACTTTCCGGAACGCGCCGAACGGCCGACGCTGGGGATCAACCTGGTGGAGTTCTGCGGCGACGATCCCGAGGAACTGCAAGGTCGGGTCGAGGCCTTCGTCCAGCACTTGGGCAACGACGCCACGGTCGAGCGCCTGGGCCACACGCTGGCTGTCGGGCATGCGGCGGTGAATCGCGTCTACGGCATGCGCAAACGCGCGGTGGGTCTGCTCGGCAACGTCGCCGGTGAAGCGCGGCCGCAGCCGTTCGTTGAAGACACCGCTGTGCCGCCGCAGCACCTGGCCGAGTACATCGCCGAACTGCGCGACCTGCTCGACAGTCACCAACTGCAATACGGCATGTTTGGTCACGTCGATGCTGGAGTGCTGCACGTGCGGCCGATTCTCGACATGAAAGACCCACAGCAAGCCGCACTGGTGCGTCCCGTTTCGGACGGCGTCGCCGCACTGACCCAGCGTTACGGCGGCCTGCTGTGGGGCGAGCACGGCAAGGGCCTGCGTTCGGAATATGCGCCGGCGTTCTTCGGTGAGTTGTACCCGGCGTTGCAAGCCTTGAAGGCGGCGTTCGATCCATTCAACCAGTTCAATCCCGGCAAGATCGCTACGCCGGACATTCCCGGCGCGGCATTGCTGAAGATCGACGAAGTGACCCTGCGCGGCGAACTCGACCGACAGATCGACGAGAAAGTCTGGCAGGACTACGGCGCGGCCATGCATTGCAACGGCAACGGCGCCTGCTACAACTTCGATCCCGACGATGCGATGTGCCCGTCTTGGAAAGCCACCCGCCAGCGCGCGCAATCGCCGAAGGGCCGTGCTTCGCTGATTCGCGAATGGCTGCGGTTGCAGGGTGAGGCGGGGGTTGATGTGTTGGCCGATGGCAGCCGCCGTCCGCCGTTTTTCAGTACGTTGCTGCAGCGCTGGCGCAACAGTCGTGCGCAGGAACAGGACTTCTCCCACGAGGTGTACGACGCCATGGCTGGCTGCCTGGCGTGCAAATCCTGCGCGGGGCAGTGCCCGGTGAAAGTGAACGTGCCGGACTTCCGCTCGCGGTTTCTCGAGCTGTACCACACCCGTTATCTGCGGCCGGCGCGGGATTATCTGATCGCCTCGCTGGAGTACACGATTCCGTATATGGCGCGGATTCCGTTGCTCTACAACGGCGTGATGGGCGCCTCGTTCAGCCGGCGCTTGATCGAGCGTCTTGGCGGGATGGTCGATGTGCCGTTGCTCAGTCGTTTTGATTTCCACGCGGCGATGCGTCGCTGGCAGGTTCAGCCGGCGTCAGTCGAGGCATTATCGGCGCTGACTGCAGCCCAGCGCGAACGCAGTGTGGTGCTGGTGCAGGATGCCTTCACCCGGTATTTCGAGGCGCCATTGTTGGCGGATCTGATCGAGCTGATTTCGCGACTGGGCTATCAGGTTTATCTGGCACCGTTCAGTGCCAACGGCAAGCCGCTGCATGTGCAGGGTTTCCTGTCGGCGTTCAATCGCGCGGCGTTGCGCAATGCCGGGCAATTGCGCGCACTGGCCGAGATCGGCGTGCCGTTGGTGGGGCTCGACCCGGCCATGACCCTGGTCTACCGCCAGGAATATCTGAAAGTCCCGGGGATGGAGCAATGCCCGGAGGTGGCGCTGGTGCAGGAGTGGTTGCTCAAGGTCATGCCGGAGCAAGCCGATCAGCGCCGCGAGGAAACCTTCCGTCTGCTGGCGCACTGCACCGAAAAAACCAACGCCCCGGCCGCCACTCGGCAGTGGGAGCAGGTGTTCGAACGTGTCGGCCTGAAGCTGGCGACCCAGGCCACCGGTTGCTGTGGGATGTCCGGTACTTACGGACACGAAGCGCGCAATCGCCAGACGTCGGCAGTGATCTACGAGCAGTCCTGGGCGAAGCAGATCGAGGCGCCGGTGGAGAAGGGCGAGGCGCTGGCCACCGGGTATTCCTGCCGCAGTCAGGTCAAGCGCCAGGCCGATCGACAGTTGCGCCATCCGTTGCAGGTCGTGCTGGAAATCCTGCGCACTGCGTGATCGCTGTTTGAGAACCGCTAGCGATTGGATCGGTTTTTCATGTTATAAGGTAACGCAAATTATGTGGCCGCTTCCGGGCGGTCGCATCGATCAACCTTTCGATTGCGATACCCCCATGACGATTGCGGTTCCCCGTTCTGCCCCCTCGGCGACTGGCCGGTTGCTGTCCATTGATGCGCTGCGTGGCCTGGTGATTCTGTTCATGTTGCTGGACCACGTGCGCGAAACCTTTCTGCTGCATCGTCAGGTCACTGACCCGATGGACATCGCCAGCACGGAACCGGCGCTGTTCTTCAGCCGTACCCTGGCGCATCTGTGTGCGCCGGTGTTCGTGCTGCTGACCGGGTTGTCGGCGTGGCTGTTCGGCGAGAAGTACGACGGCAAGGCTGACGTCAGTGCCTTTTTGTTCAAGCGCGGACTGTTTCTGGTGGCGCTCGAATTCACCCTGGTGAATTTCGCCTGGACGTTCCAGCTGCCACCGACTGTGATCTACCTGCAAGTGATCTGGGCGATCGGCCTGAGCATGATCGCGTTGTCGCTGCTGGTCTGGCTGCCACGCTGGCTTTTGTTGACGCTGAGCCTGACGATCATCGCCGGGCACAACCTGCTCGACGGGCTGCACTTCGCAACCGAGTCGGCGCTGCACGTGCCGTGGGCGATTCTGCATGACCGCGGCTGGATCGAGGCGGGCGAGACCTTGCGCCTGCGCACCTCGTACCCGTTGCTGCCGTGGATCGGCGTGATCGGTCTGGGTTACGCGCTGGGGCCGTGGTTCGCTCGCGCTGCAGACGCTGGAGTGCGTCAGCGCCGTTTGTTGATCGGAGGTATCGCCGGGCTGTTGGGGTTCGTGGCACTGCGACTGGTCAACGGTTATGGCGAGAAACCGTGGTCGGTCAGTGACAACAACCTGCAAACCCTGATGAGCTTTTTCAACATCACCAAATACCCACCGTCGCTGTTGTTCATCGCGTTGACGGTGAGTGTCGGGCTGCTGCTGTTGCTGGTGTTCGAGCGCGCGCAGGATCGACGCTGGATTCGCTGGCTGACCGTATTCGGGTCGGCGCCGATGTTTTTCTATTTGCTGCACCTGTATGCGCTGAAGGTGCTGTACCTGATCGGCGTGGCGCTGTTCGGGCTTAATCAGGGCACGTATTTCGGTTTTTCATCGGTGACGGCGGTGTGGCTGGCAGCGATGCTGCTGGCGGTCGCGTTGTTCCCGGCCGTACGTTGGTTCTCGGAGTTGAAGGCCCGGCGGCGTGACATCGCCTGGTTGAAGTATCTGTAGCTAGCCCGTTTTACCGTCGCGCACGTTGCGGGCAAAGTCGATGAAAGCCTTGAGCGGCGCCGGTACATGGCGCCGGCTCGGGTAATACAGATGCAGGCCGGGATAGTACGGGCACCAGTCCGCCAACACCTGCACCAGACGCCCGGCCGCGAGGTGTTCGCTGACCATGTCTTCGAACACATAAGCCAGTCCCAGGCCTTGCAGCGCCGGGCCGACCATCAGGCTGACATCGCCCAGGGTCAGCGGGCCGTTGACTTCGATTTCCTGGTCTATACCACCCCGTTCGAATTCCCAGCGGTATATCGAACCGCTCGGGAACCGATGTCGGATGCAGGGCAGGGCCTGCAAATCTTCAGGTTTCTGTGGCGCGGGATGTCGTTCGAAAAAGCCGGGTGATCCGACCACCACTGAACGCAGATTCGGTCCGATGGGTAACGACACCATGTCAGCTTCCAGCCGGTTGCCGAAACGCACACCCGCATCGAATCCGCCGGCGACGATATCCAGCAACGCATCGCTTTCGACCACTTCCAGGCGAATGTCTGGATAAGCCTGCAAGAACTCGCTGGCAATCGGCAGCAACACCAGTTCGCAGGCTTGGCGCCCGGCAGTGATACGCAGGTTGCCGGAAGGCTTGTCGCGAAAGTGATTGAGGTCTTCGAGGGCGTCGTCGATGTCGCGAAACGCCGGTTTCAGCCGCGCGTATAACCGCTCGCCCGCTTCGGTCAGCGCCACACTGCGGGTGGTGCGATTGAACAGGCGCACGCCTAGGCGATTTTCCAGAGCCCGCAACGAATGACTCAGCGCGGACGGTGTCAGGCCCAGATCCACCGCTGCACGGCTGAAATTCAGGTGCTGGGCGATGCAGAGAAAGATCGGCAGATCCGCCGTGGACGCGGTTTTCATTTGTGAGCGCCTTTCACAAATTCATGCAATGTTGTTGGGATTATCACATCAGTAGCACGGCTTTAAAGTCGACTCAACTCATCAAGAAGGCCCCGGCAATCTCGCCAGGGTCACCGACAGGAGGAGTTGATATGCGTACCTGGCTGATTACCGGAGCTTCCCGTGGTTTTGGCATCCTTATCGCTGAGCAGGCCCTGCGTGCCGGTGACGCCGTGATTGCCACCGCCCGCAATCCGCAAGACATCACCGACCGCCTCGGCGATCACCCGAACCTGCTGGCCGTGCGGCTGAACGTCACCCGCGAAGAGGAAGCCCACCAAGCGGTGGCAGAAGGCATCAAACGCTTCGGCCGCATCGATGTGCTGGTCAACAATGCCGGCTTCGGCGTGTTGGGCGCCGTCGAAGAAACCAGCGCCAGCGAAACCGAGCGCCTGTTCGCCACCAACGTGTTCGGCCTGCTCAACGTCACCCGCGCCGTCCTGCCACACATGCGCGCCCAGCGCAGTGGACGGGTCATCAACATCTCGTCGATTGGCGGTTATCAGGCCTACGTGGGCTGGGGTGTCTACGGCTCGACCAAGTTCGCAGTGGAAGGCATCAGCGAAGCGCTGCATCAGGAACTGGCGCCGCTGGGCATTCATGCCACGGTGGTCGAACCGGGCTTCTTCCGCACCGACTTCCTCGACGAACAATCGCTGATCAAGACCGCGCTGGTGCTGCCGGACTACGACGAAACTGTGGGCAAGATGCGCACCTTTGCCGAAGCGGCCAACCATGCGCAACCGGGCGATCCGCAGAAGTTTGCCGAAGCGATGCTGGCGCTGGTCAACGCACCGAACCCGCCGCAGCGTCTGGCGCTGGGCAGCGACACGGTTGCACGAATCGAGGCGAAGAACCGCTTGGTGGCGCAGGAATTGGCCGAGTGGAAGGCGCTGGCGCTATCCACGGATTTCAAGGACTGAAACAAGATCTGTGGGAGCGGGTTTGCCCGCGAAGGCGGAGTGTCAGGCACCTTAAACGGAGACTGACTCTCCCTCTTCGCGGGCAAGCCCGCTCCCACAGGGTTTATCGGATCGACCGGATCAACGGCGATCCAGCCACACCGTCTGCGCATTGCAGAATTCGCGCACGCCGAAGTGCGACAGCTCGCGGCCGAAACCGCTTTTCTTCACGCCGCCGAAGGTCACACGCGGGTCGCTGGCGGAGTAGCCGTTGATGAACACGCCACCGGTTTCCAGTTCGCTGGTCAGTTGCTGGGCCAGGGCGACGTTGCCGGTGTAGATCGTGGCAGTCAGACCGAACTCGCTGTCGTTGGCCAGGGCCACGGCGTGCGCGCAATCGCGGGCGGTGATGATCGAGGCCACCGGGCCGAACAGTTCCTGCTTGAACGAGGTCATGCGGTCGGTGACGTCGGCCAGCACGGTTGGCTCGTAGTAGTTGCCCGGTCCTTGGGCTTTGCTGCCGCCGAGGAGCAGGGTGGCGCCTTCTTCGAGGGTGTCGCGCACTTGTTGATCGAGTTCGTCGCGCAGATCGAAACGGGCCATCGGGCCGATGTAATTATCGGCGGACAACGGATCACCCATCTTCAGCTGACGGGTGGCTTCGACGAATTTGCGGGTGAACTCTTCGACCACGCCTTCTTCGATGATCAGGCGTTTGGCGGCGGCGCAGACTTGCCCTGAGTTCTGGTAACGACCGATGACGGCTGCTTGCACAGCTTCGTCGATATCGGCGTCATTGAGCACGATGAACGGATCGGAGCCGCCCAGTTCCAGTACACATTTCTTCAGCGCGGCACCGGCCTGTGCGCCAATGGCCATGCCGGCGCGGACGCTGCCGGTCAGGGTTACGGCGGAAATGCGCGGATCAGCAATGGCGCTGGACACGCCTTCCGGGGTGACGTTGATCACTTCAAAAACGCCATCGGCGAAACCGGCGCGGGTGAAGGCATCGCGCAACAGATAGGCGCTGCCCATCACGTTCGGCGCATGCTTGAGCACGTAGGTGTTGCCGGCGATCAGCGCCGGGACGGCGCCGCGCAGCACTTGCCAGACCGGGAAGTTCCAAGGCATCACGGCGAGGATCGGCCCGAGCGGACGGTATTCGATGCGCGCCTTGCCGCCTTCGACCAGGGTCGATTCGGCTGTGAGCATGGCCGGGCCGTGTTCGGCGTACCACTCGCAGAGCTTGGCGCATTTCTCGATTTCGCCACGGGCCTGGGCGATCGGCTTGCCCATTTCGAGGGTAATCATGGTCGCCATGGCTTCGCTGCTGTCACGCAGAGCACCTGCCAGCGCGGTCAGGGCGCGGGAGCGATCCTGCAGCGGTTTGCGTTTCCATTTGTTGAAGCCGAAGGCGGCGCGGGTCAGCGCAGCGTCGAGGGCTTCGGCGGATTCGAAAGCGTAATGACCGATCTGCTCGCCGGTGGCGGGGTTGATCGAGATGGCGTGGGTCTGGCTGGAAATCGGGCTCATGGCATCGTCCTGAGAGGTCAGTGGATGCGCTCAGAGTAGGGTGGCGTTTGGTTTCTGGAAACTGAATAATAAAGAGCGTTTCTTTCACGATTGGAGAATGACTGTGGATCTGGTGCAACTGGAAATCTTCAAGGCTGTTGCCGAACACGGCAGCATCAGCGCGGCGGCGGCGCAGATCCATCGCGTGCCGTCGAACCTGACGACCCGCATCAAGCAGTTGGAGGAAGATCTGGGCGTCGATCTGTTCATTCGCGAGAAAAGCCGCTTGCGCCTGTCGCCGGCCGGCTGGAGTTTTCTCGAGTACGCGCGGCGCATTCTCGACCTGGTGCAGGAAGCCCGCGCCACAGTGGCCGGCGAGGAACCGCAAGGCGCGTTCCCGCTGGGCTCGCTGGAAAGTACGGCGGCGGTGCGGATTCCCGGTTTGCTGGCGACCTATAACCAGCAACATCCCAAGGTCGATCTCGACCTGTCGACCGGCCCTTCCGGAACGATGATCGACGGTGTGCTCTCGGGGCGTCTGGCCGCTGCGTTCGTCGACGGCCCGGTCCTGCACCCGGCGCTGGAAGGTATTCCGGCATTCGAAGAAGAAATGGTCATCATCTCGCCGCTTCAGCACGGGCCGATCCAGCGCGCGGCGGACGTGAACGGCGAGAACATCTATGCGTTCCGCTCGAACTGCTCCTATCGCCATCACTTCGAAAAATGGTTCAGCACCGACGCTGCGGTGCCCGGCAAGATTTTCGAAATGGAGTCCTATCACGGGATGCTCGCCTGCGTCAGCGCGGGCGCCGGTCTGGCCTTGATGCCGCGGAGCATGCTGCAGAGCATGCCCGGCTGCGCAACGGTGAGCGTCTGGCCGCTGGCGTCGGATTTTCGCTATCTGACGACGTGGCTGGTATGGCGACGGGGCACGGTGTCGCGCAGTCTGAGTATGTTTGTGCGTTTGCTGGAGGAGCGCGGTGTGGTGCGTGCGGATGATCCGGCGGTGTGATCCGACTGTTTGAACGCTGCGCTTCAAACGGTTGTGGCGTTTGGACTTAAGTCTTGCTGGCAAAATTCAAGGCTAAAGGCCATCATCGCTCTGATTTATTCAGTAGTGAGCCAAGGGAATGTTGCACGCCTTCAATCAAGGAAAGAGTTCTCTGTACAGACGTTACCTCGGACACCGAGAAATCGGAGAGAAACGAGTCTGCGCAGAAGATGAAATCACCGCCCTGATCATGGGGCCTCTGGATTACCTGCCTGCCGAATCCGCCGGGCTGTTCTGGCGAAGCCTGATTGAACGAGGGGGGCGTGATGTCCACCCGGCGTTCCCAGACGAGGCGGCAGACCGTGCGCAGATGCGCTTCTGGCCACGCAACGGGGTCGAGCCGGATCTGCTGGTCGAATTGGGTTGGCCGACCGGAGAACGCCGTATCCTGCTGATCGAGTTCAAATGGGACGCGCCATTGAGCGGCGATGATCAACTGCATCGGCAATGGCTCGAATTCCTCACTCCGGCCGAACGGACAGATGCGTATCACGTGTTCATCGCCCCCGATATCAGTGCCGGTCTCAACGCGCTCGGTGAGCGGGACGTCTGGAACGGTCAGCTGGTGCTTCATTCCTGGCTGGGTGTGCTCAACATCGTGCGCAGCATGCGCACCTCCGGGTTCACCGGGCTGGAGACGTGGAAATCCCAGATCACCCGATTTCTCGGCAAGTTGGGCATTTTCCGTTTTCAGGGATTCGATTCGCTTTCTCTCCCTCCGATAGTTGAAAGCACTACGGTGTTCTGGAGCCCGTTGAACGGGTTCTCCACGCTCAAGCCTTCCACAGTTCCTTCGTCGCCGCTCGGCCAACCTTTTTACTTTTGGAGTCCCGTACCATGAGCAATGCTTCCAGTATCGGCAGGGCGATCAGCGAGAACCTGCAATTCATTTCCCGGCTGGGTGCCGAGTGTGACCATTTGGCCAAGCTGATCCGGGAGGAAATCAGCGGTCTGCTACTGGCCCCGGAAGTCGCGCAGCGCTATCGGGCAGGTGGCCAATGGATCGAAAAATCTGCCAACGACGAGCACGGCTGGGTGTGCGCCGAAACAGGCTTCTCGTTGCCGGTGATTGTCAAACCCAAACGCTCGGTCTGCGGTTACATCGTGGTGCAAATCAGCCTCACGGGGGCGGGGACCGAGGCAAAGGATAATCAAGAGCCACTGATTCATGTCGGCTGGTGGGGGGCACCGATCGATTTTGAAGAGTTCCTCATGTCTTTTCCGCTTGATCTCGACAGCGAATTCGACCTGTCACTTGAGGCAGACCGGTTGTTCAAGTGGGCACATTCCCAGTACGACGACGAGTGGTGCTACAGCCTGTACCTGACCGATATCAACAGTCCGGCGGATGTCCAGGCATCCATAGTAAAACCGCTGAAAGCCCTGTTGCTGGGGCATGATGCTGGCAAGGCACTCGCCGGTACGCGAGCAGTACGGTACGAGAAGGTGGATGGGGAAGAGGGTCAATACCGGGTTCTGCCTCGTTGAAATGTTGGGGTGCCCGGACTGTCACGGGCATTCTTGTACCGCGCCATCGCCAAGGATCAGGACATGTATCGCAACCAGTATCTGAGTAGCGTCAACGACTTCATCGACTGGTTCGCCAGCAATCTCGGCCATCCGTCCCTTTTTGCTCATTCATACATCGATAGGCGTAGCAACCCCCTTGGATCCAGGAAGCTGACATTCCCGACGCTGTTTGACGCTTGTGAGCAGTACCACTGGAAACACAATGGCGCATTCGGATCACCGGCCGGTACATGCCTGCAAAGCAACGATGCCGCGCTGAACGCGCTTCGCCATGCCTTGCAGAGCGCAATCAACGCGGGAAACGACAACCAAACGCTGACGGTCAGCAGCGCGGTGATGTCATGGGGCGGCGTGAGTGCAGGGAATGTCCGTTGGTTGACCGCGAACGCCAAGGGGCTTGCGAAGACCATCGCATCGGTTTGCGCCGCATTGAATAGCGATAATCTGAGCCATCCATTACTGACCGGTTGCCAGCCGTTGCGCTTCAATGCGGGTATGACCAAGGTTTACTCACTGTTGGTCAATGATTTCATTATCTACGACAGTCGTGTCGCGGCGGCGCTGGGATGGATCGTCGTGAAGTATTGCCAGGCCAGACATTTACCGGCAGTGCCTCATGTCCTTGCATTTCCATGGGCGCCGGCAAAGGAAGCGCCAGAGGCACGCCTGCCGAAAAATCGCGACCCTGGCATGGGTAACTATCATTTTCCGCGTTTGATCTCAGGAGAACTGCATGCGATCTGGAATCTGAAGGCTGGCTGGATACTTGCCGAAGTGTTGGCTCGTGCCCCGGGCAACCTGTTCAATACCCCGAATGTTCCCGCGCTTCGTCAATTGGAGGCGGCTTTGTTCATGCTGGGCTATGACCTGCCTTTAAACGGAGATCCTCTGCGTGAGAACTCTGAACCCGCGTCATTTGTTGAAGGCGACTGGACGGAGTGCTACACGGTAGCGAAGGGCAAGCTGTTTCATTATCGGATCGAGGAGGGTGGAATTCGCCTCCAGGACGGTCGCTTTTATCCGGTGGACGTCATCAATCGAATGCTGGGGATTCTGATCCAGCAATTCGGTACAAACCCTTTTCCGTTGGCCAACAGTGCGACAAAGGTTCGTGTAAAACCGAGCACGGATGGAATTGGCGCCGCTTATTTTCAGGCTACTGATGAACGGGGAAACCCACCATCGGCCAGTGCGCTCGCTGCGGTGCTGCATGAACTCGAGGTGTTCAACTACACGCCGGTCAAACCCAATCCATGGACACTCAACTTTACTGAGCTCGAACATATCAATCTGGCAGCGCTGCTCAAGCATGAAAGCGAAAGGCATGATGACGTTGGAGAGCACATCGTATAACCCAGCGGCATTTCATCCTTTGATAAATAGGCAACCTGCGGCATCTGCTATCGCTTTGTTGTTGGATATCGAAATATACAAATATATATAGCGATAAAGCTTTGCATGACGCCATGAGGAGTGTGGGATGAGCGCCAGTTTGAGCGGGAAAGAAGCGGTAGGTGAGCGTTTTGTGCTGGAAACCATGCGCCACGCCCAGCAGTTGACCTGGAAGGCCGTAGACGAGATCGCCAAGGTGATCAAACCCGGCATGCGCGAATCTGAAGCCCATGCGCGGGGCAAGGAAATTCTCGTCGAACTGGGCATGGACCGAATCTGGCATCCGCTGCTGATTCGCTTCGGCGCCAACACGTTGAAGACCTTCAAGGAGCGTTCCGACGGCGATCCGGTGCTGGGCGAGAACGACATTTTCTTCATCGACATGGGCGTGGTCTGGGAAGGACACGAAGGCGATGCCGGGGCGACGTTCGTTACCGGTTCCGATCCTCAGATGATTGCCTGCGCAGCGGCCTCCAAAGAACTCTTCCACAAGGTCGAAGCCTTATGGCGTCAGGGCGTGACCGGTGTCGAGCTGTACCGTTACGCCACCGATCAGGCTGAGGCGATGGGTTGGAAGCTGAACCTGGACATCAAGGGCCACCGGGTCAGCGATTTTCCTCACGCGATCTATCGTGGTGGCAATCTCGGTGACTTCGATCAGGCGCCGAATGCCGGTGTGTGGATTCTGGAAATCCAGATCGAACACCCTGAGCTTGCGTACGGCGCCTTTTATGAAGACCTGCTTATTTGATTGAACAAGTGTGCCCGATTCAGCGTCTTCATCGTGCCCTCAGCGGCGGGCACGTCAGTCGTGGCGCGAGGCGTTCAAATACAAATGACCGGCATCAAGGCGTGCCGTTTCGTCCGTGCAATCGGTAAGCGGGGCGCTGGCTCAAACGTTCGTAATAAGCGCTCACCGCCGGCAGATTTGGATGTTCCAGCGGCGTCTCGAACCAGCGATTGACCGACAGGCCGATAGGGATGTCGGCGAGGGTAAACTGCTCGCCGCTGACATGGGCGCCGGTCTTTTGCAGCTGCCGGTCGAGGATCTCCATGTGCCGTGCCCACTCCCGGCAACCGGCCGCGAGAGCAACGCTGTCCTGATGCGCAGGTGACTTGCGTACCAGCGACATGAACGCGTACGACCAGGACTTGTTCAGCTCCGAAGCCTGCCAGTCGATCCATTGATCTACCCGTGCGCGGGCGCGCGGCTCGCTCGGATAAAGTTCTCCGCCGTCATAGCGCGACGCCAGATAGCGAATGATCGAGTTCGACTCCCACAGCGTGAAGTCATCGTCCTGAATCACCGGCACCATCGCGCAGGGATTGAGTGCGAGAAACTGCGGCGTCAACGTTGATTGAAAACCTGAGCCCCAGTCTTCGCGTTCGAAGGGCAGGTTCAGTTCAGCACAGGTCCACAGCACTTTGCGCACATTGATCGATGAGGCTTTGCCCAGAATTCGCAGCATTGGATTTCCATCTCCGGTTGTCGTCGGGCGTAAAGAAATAGCACAACGCAAAGCAGAAGGCCCGCACATGGCGGGCCTTGTTGGTGCATCGAGTCAATCTCAGAGACTGCCCGCCAGTTTTCCGCAAGTCAGCCGCCGACGATAAGCACTGTCACGGGTCGCCAGCCAGAAATACAGCGGCGAGGTCACCAGCAGGCCAACCAGCCACGACAGGTCCGCGCCGTTGATGTGCGCCGACACTGGCCCGACGTACAGCGGCGTGTTCATGAACGGAATCTGCACCGCGATGCCGATCGCATAGGCCAGCAGGGCCTGCGGGTTGTAACGGCCGTAGATGCCGCCGTCGACCTGGAAGATAGAGGCGATGTCGTACTGGCCTTTGTGGATGGCGTAGAAGTCGATCAGGTTGATCGCGGTCCACGGCACCAGCACGACCAACAACACCAGCACCATGTCGACGAAGTGACCGATGAAGTCCGCCGAGGCGCCGACCGCAGCGAAGCAGCAGGCCAGCAGCACGATGATCGAAATCACCGCGCGGCTCTTGGCGGTCGGGATCCAGCGGTAGGCGAAGGTCTGCACCAGGGTGATCAGCGACAGCACCGCGCCGTACAGGTTGAGCGCGTTGTGGCTGATCACGCTGAGCAGGAACAGCACCAGCATCAGCGGGCCGATGGCGCCGGTGGCGAGTTTCACCGCGTCCATGGTGTCCATGCCCACCGGAGTTGCCAGTACGGCAACGGCGCCGAACACGAACGACAGACTTGAACCCAGCGCTGATCCCAGATAGGTCGTCCAGAAGGTCGCCGCCACCGGCACATGCGCCGGCAGGTAACGCGAGTAGTCCGACACGTAAGGCGCAAACGCGATCTGCCACAGCGCTGCCAGCGACACAGTTGCCAGCCAGCCCGAGAGGTTGAAGCTGCCGCGCGTGAGGAAATCATCGGTCTGGATGTGGGTGAGGATGTAGCCGAAGCCGACCACGATGCCGATCCCCAAGACCCAGGTGCCAATACGATTAAGCACATGGATAAAGCGGTAACCGATGATGCCGATAATCCCCGAACCCAGCGCGCCGATGACGATGCCGACCGGCACCGGAACGCTGTCGACCACGCCATGCAGCGACTTGCCGGCGAGCACGATGTTGGAGGCGAAGAAACCGATGTACATGACGCCGGCAATCAACACCACCAGCAATGCGCCGAGGGAGCCGAATTGTGCGCGGCTCTGGATCATCTGCGGAATGCCCATCTGCGGACCTTGTGCCGAGTGCAGCGCCATCAGCACACCGCCGACCAGATGGCCAACCAGAATGGCGACGATGCCCCACACCAGATTCAGGTTAAACAGTTGCACGCCCAAGGCGCCAGTGACGATGGGCAACGGCGCGATGTTGCCGCCGAACCAGAGGGTGAACAGATCCCGAACCTTTCCGTGGCGATCTTCGGGCGGCACGTAGCCGATCGTGTGTTTTTCAATGAGCGGTGCGGACGTTGATGCAGGGGTGGCCATGACGAACTCCAAGGCAAGGACGAGTACGTGGACGTACTTCAGTGAGCGCCGGCACGGACGGCGCATTTCTTGTTGGGGTTGATCATGGGCAAGGAAAGGGCAGAGATAAATTAGTAGTTTTGTTGCTTCAGGCGTTAAAAAAACGAGGCTCTCCGGTCAGTTGAAAGCGCTCTGTTTCGGGCGTTTTGGCGCCATGAACGACAACGCAGCTGACCTCCATTCGGAGCAGCTGTCTGTCGGTCAGCCGGCGGCTTGGCTGCGGATTTCAATCCAGCAGCCAGGCGTTTTTTCAAAGACGAATCGACACTAGCATCCGTTGCAGCATCGCATCGCAGGCCGTGAGCTGATCGACGCTGACGAACTCATCCGGCTTGTGGCCCTGATCCATGCTGCCGGGCCCGCACACCACCGTGGGAATCCCCACCGCGTCGAACAGTCCGCCTTCGGTTCCAAACGCAACAGTGCCGAAATCGTCCGAGCCACAGAACGTGGCGATCAATTGCGCAGCCTGGCTTCGGGCATCGGTGGCCAGCCCCGGATACGCCGACAGTTCGCTGAACCGGATATCGCTCTGCTCGCTGACGGCCCGCATGCGCGGCAGCATTTGCTGCTCGGCGTAGGCCTTGAGTTGCTGCGCAACGACCGCCGGATCCTGCGAGGGCAGGGCGCGGATTTCGAAGTCGAATCGGCAATCGGCGGGAACGATGTTCAGCGCCTTGCCGCCGTTGATCACACCGGTTTGCACCGTGGAGTACGGCGGGTCGAAACGCGGATCGACGTGTTCGTCCTTGAGCTGCCGGCCGATACGTCCGAGCTCGCCGATCAGCTCGGCGGCGCATTCGATGGCGTTCACTCCGAGCGGCGCGTAAGCCGAGTGACAGGCGTGACCCTGGACATCGCAGCGCATGGCCAGTTTGCCCTTGTGCCCGAGCACCGGTTTGAGTTCGGTCGGCTCGCCGATGATGCACAGCAGCGGTTTGACCGGACGCTGCTCCAGCACCTTGAGCAGCGAACGCACGCCGAGACAGCCGACCTCTTCGTCATAGGACAAAGCAATGTGCACCGGCATACGCAGCGGTGCCTCGATCAGCGACGGCACCAACGCGAGCACGCAGGCGATGTAGCCCTTCATGTCCGCCGTGCCGCGACCGTAAAGCTTGCCGTCGCGCTCGCTGAGTGCGAACGGCGGCAGCGTCCACCGCTGGCCATCGACCGGCACCACATCGGTGTGTCCCGACAGCACGATGCCCGGTTGATCGGCCGGGCCGATCGTGGCGAACAGGTTGGCCTTGCTGCGCTCATCGTTGTAGATCAGCTCGCACGGCACATCGAAACTTTCGAGGTAGTTGCGCACGAACTCGATCAATTGCAGGTTGGACTCGCGGCTGGTGGTGTCGAACCCCACCAGCGTCTTGAGCAACGTGACGCTGTCGCTCATCGGTCGTCTCCGGCAACTCCATAACCCGGCGCCTTGGCCGGATCGAGGGCGCGGTCGATGTAGTCCTGAAGCTGCGGGCGATAGGCGTCCCAGAGCTTCTGCAATTGACCGATCGGGTCTTCATCGGCCCAGTCCACCCGAAGGTTGACGATGGGCCAGGTCAGTTCACCGACCACGACCACGGCTGCCGAATGTACCGGACCTGCTTCACCGCCCAAGGCCTGGGCGGCGTGCAGGGCCTTGATCAGGCGATCGGCCAATTGGCCTTCGCCGTCCTCGAACGCGCTGATCATGGCTTCGATCACCGAGCGCCCGGCGAGCATGTTGCCGGCCGCCACGCATTGTTCGCCGGACACGGCGTTGTGCACGCCCAGAGTCTGCGCGCCGCTGAAATGCGCGGTCTGGCCGAGGTGATTGATCGCCGTGATCTGCCGGTACTGACTGTAGCCGTTGCAGGTCAGCACCTTGTCCAGTGCAGCCTCGGGTGCCAGGCCTTGCTCCATCAAAGCGAGCACTTCCGGACCGAGCGACGGCAGGGTGATGTTCTGGCTCGACACCGCGCCGACCCCCGGCAACAGCCACGGGCAGCGGGCGCCGACGGCGATGCTGGAGGAGCTGATGGCGATGCCGAACTGACCGGTTTCGGGGCAACGGGCGGCGATGGAAAATGTCATGTGTGGCCTCCTTTCGCTAAGGTCGAATTACTCGGGAATCACCGCAACCACATCAATTTCCATCAGCCATTGCGGCTGGCCCAGTGCCGACACCACCAGTCCGGTGGAGATCGGAAAAACCCCCTTCAGCCATTTGCCGACTTCCTGATACACCGGCTCGCGGTAGCGCGGGTCGATCAGGTAAGTGGTGGTCTTGACGATGTGGCTGAGGTCGCTGCCGGCCTCTTCGAGCAGTTGCTTGACGTTGCGCATGGCCTGTTCGGTCTGCGCGCGCGGGTCGCCGAGGCCGACCAGTTCACCGTCGAAATTGGTGCCGACCTGACCACGGACATACACGGTGTTGCCGGCGCGCACGGCCTGGCACAGGTCGTTGTCCAGGGTCTGGTTCGGGTAGGTGTCCTTGGTGTTGAACATGCGGATGCGGGTGTGGGTTGGCTGACTCATGTGCGGCTCCTGACGAAATCGGGCCCGGCGCGATGGGCGCCGGGATTGAAGAGGGAAATCAAGCGTCGACGGTGTCGACAGCCTGGTTGTGCAGCGCGGCTTCGCGTTGTTCGGCATCGCGATAGGCCAGGTATTTGCGCTGGGTGGCGATGTGATCGGCCACGTGCTTGGCGTCGTGCCACACGCCCCATATGAACGAAGAACCGCGTCGCGACTGCCACGGCAGACCGAGGAAATACACACCCGCTTCGCTGGACACACCGCGCTGGTGCTGCGGCTTGCCGTTGTCATCGAACGCGGCGACTTTCAGCCAGGAATAGTCCACGGCAAAACCGGTGGCCCAGATGATCGAGGTGATGCCGGCGGCAGCCAGATCGAGATCGGCCAGCGGGTTTTTCACGCACTCAGGGTCCGGATAAGTTTCGCGGGCTTCCGGTTCCAGCGGCAGATCGAGGCCGTTGCGTTCGATGTAGGCGTCGGCAGCATCCAGCAGTGCGAGGTAGTTCTCGTCGCCGCGCTTGAGGTTGTCGCGCAGGTCCTGTTTGAAGGTCACCACACCGTCGCTGAACGACTCGGTGACGCCGACCAGGGTCATGCCGCGATGGGCCAGGCCACGGAAATCGATGGTGCGGCCACCGTGGGCACCGCTGACGGCGATGGTCACGTGCTCGCGGCCGGGTTTCATCGCGGCTTGATCCCACTCGCCGAGCACGCCCAGCCACCAGCAGAAATCACGGTTTCGGTAAGCGCGGGGAGGGCGGTCGTGGGCGCCGACCGAGAGGTAAACCTGCTTGCCCGAGCGCTGCAATTCATCGGCGATCTGTACGCCCGACGAACCGGCACCGACCACCAGCACTGCGCCGGCCGGCAGTTGCTGCGGGTTGCGATAGTCGGCCGAGTGGATCTGCAGCAGGCGCTCATCTTTCGGCGCAATCGCCGGGATCACCGGACGCTGGAAAGGGCCGGTGGCGGCGACGACGCGGGCCGCTTCGATCACGCCCTCGGAGGTCTCGACGGTGAAGCCCGGACGCCCGACATTGCGCACCACGTTTTTCACATCGACACCGGTGCGGATCGGCGCGTTGAATTTCTTCGCATAGGCTTCGAAGTAATCGGCAACGCGCTCCTTGTGGGCAAAACCATCCGGATCGACATCATCGAATTCCATCCCCGGAAACCGGTCGTGCCACGCCGGACCATTGGCCACCAGCGAGTCCCAGCGCCCGGTGCGCCAGCGCTCGGCGATGCGGCTGCGCTCCAGCACCAGGTGCGGCACGCCGAGTTTGCTCAGGTGTTCACTCATGGCCACACCCGCTTGACCGGCGCCGACAACAAGCGTGTCTGTTTTTATTATTTCAGTGGTCATCTCTGATCCCTTCTCACGAGGCCGTTGGGTTCAGGTCGCTGCCGACCTGTTCTCTGTGCTTGGGATCAGACTAGGGAGGGGGTGGTTATCGGTAAAATATTATTAAGCTGGCATGTGAAGATAAAAACGTGATGCAGAGGCCTGAAAGCCCCGTAAATAAAGGGAATCGCCCTGGCCCCGAAATCCGGGACACAGAAAAAAAGGGCCGCCGACAGGGTTGTCGGCGGCCCTTTTCAAGGCGTGATCAGATCACACTGACTCAGCGATCGAGAAACGCCAGCAGGTCTTCATTCAATTGCTGCGCATGGGTCACGGCGAAGCCGTGGGGCGCGCCTGCGTAGACTTTCAGTTCAGCGCCCTTGATTTGCGTGGCAGCACGTTTGCCGGTGGTTTCGAACGGAACGATCTGATCGCCGTCGCCGTGAATCACCAAGGTCGGCACATCGATTTTCGCCATGTCCGGGCGGAAGTCGGTTTCCGAGAAGGCGGTGACGCAATCCACGGTGCCTTTGAGTGAAGCGAGCAGGGCGATGTTCAGGGTTTGGGTCAGCACGCCGTCGGAGACTTTCTGACCCTGATTGGTGCCGTAGAACGGAGCGTTGAAGTCTGCGATGAACTGCGCGCGATCCTTCAGCAGACCAGCCTTGATCCCGTCGAACACCGACTTGTCGACGCCCTCGGCAAAGTCCGGCTTCTTGCCGAACAACGGGGTTACTGCGCCCAGCAACACCAGCCCGGCGACACGCTCGCTGCCGTGGCGCGCGATGTAGCGGCTGACATCGCCGCCGCCCATGGAGAAGCCGACCAGGGTCACGTCACGCAGATCCAGGTGTTCGATCAGTTGCGCGATGTCATCGGCGAAGGTGTCGTAGTCGTAGCCGGTCCACGGCTGCTCGGAGCGGCCGAAACCACGACGGTCAAAGGCGATGGTGCGATAGCCGCGGCTGCTCAGGTATTCCATCTGGTATTCCCACATGTCGCCATCCAGCGGCCAGCCGTGGCTGAACAGAACGGGCTTGCCGCTGCCCCAGTCCTTGAAGTAGATCTCGGTACCGTCTTGGGTCTTGAACGTGCTCATGAAAACTCCTTGTGTCGGGACGTGCGTTGGTGCCGGGATGGCGTTGCTGACTATCGCGGCAAAGTGTCTGGCCTACTTGTACGCAGGTGCTAAGTTTCACCAGCCAATCAGCGTAGACGCTCGCGGGCGCCAGAGTTGTAAGATGCAACCACGATTTGATGACCGTTTTGCTGGAGAGCGCTGAATGAAACGCAAAAGCCTTGCAGGCAATGCCTGCCCGATCGCCCGGACACTCGACCTGATCGGTGACTGGTGGTCGCTGCTGATCATCCGCGACGCGCTGGAAGGCATCTGTCGTTTCAGCGATTTCGAGAAGAGCCTGGAAATCGCCAAGAACATGTTGAGCATGCGGCTCAAAGGGCTGGTGGAGCGGGGTATCCTGCGCCTGGTGCCAGCATCCGATGGCAGCGCCTACAAGGAGTACGTGCTGACGGAAAAGGGCCGGGCGCTGCAAACCGTGATCGTTGCGTTGTCGCAGTGGGGTGGGGAGTTCATGTTCGAGCCGGGCGAGGCGGGGTCGGTGATGGTGGATGCGCAGAAGCGTCAACCGATCAGGAAGCTGGAACTGTTGTCGGCCGATGGTCGGGTGCTGGCGCCGGGTGAAGTGGCGACAAAACTTGCGGTTGAACACTGAGGGAATGTGATTCGAATCTGTTCGACCATTCACTGATGCCATTCGTCGGTAACGCTGCATCGGTGAAACCATAAATTGACGTCAGAATAGTGGCTCATTACTATCGCGCCATTATTTTGATATCAGTTCTGTGTCGAGGGATCGAACATGTCCTCACCCGCCCTCGTGGCGAGGTTGTGCCTGGCTTTGCTATGCCTTTCTCCGCTCCAAACCGCACTTGCAGCACCCACCCCCGGTGAAACCGACCTGATTCGCGAACGCCAGAACCGTCTGCTCGAAGAGCAGCAGCGACGGCTCGAAGAGCTCAAGGATCTACCTGGCAAAGAGGCCAAACCGGCTCAGCCGGAAGCCCCTACCGACACGCGTTGCTTTCAGATCAACGACATTGAGCTCAAAGGCGCCGACAGCCTGTCGCAGAGTGACACGACTCGCCTGCTCAAGCCCTACCTCGGCCAGTGCCTGGGCGTGCCACAGCTCAACGAGTTGCTGAAAGTCATCACCGACCACTACATCGAGAAGGGATTAGTCACCAGTCGTGCCTACTTGCCGCAACAGGACCTGTCCGGCGGGCACCTGAAAGTGTTGGTGGTAGAAGGCAAGCTTGAGGGCTTGAAAGGCGCCGACAACAGCAAGCTCTCGGAGCGTGAGCTGTCGATGGCGTTTCCCGGCAAGGCCGGCGAACTGGTGAACCTGCGCGAGATCGAGCAAATGGTCGATCAGCTCAATCGTCTGCCGTCCAACCAGGCCAAGATGGAGCTTTCGCCGGGCAAGAACGTGGGCGGCAGTGAAGTGCTGGTCACCAACACCCCGCAAAAGCCTTGGCGCGCAGGACTGTCGCGCAGCAACGACGGCCAGCGCAGCACCGGTGAGCAGCAGTGGGGCACCACGTTCGACTGGGACAGCCCGCTGGGTCTGGCTGATCAGTTGAGTCTGCGCGGCGGTCATGACGCAATGACCGATCATCAGCACACCTCCAACAACGCCATGCTCAATTACAACCTGCCGTGGGGCTGGTGGAACTTCAGCTACACCTATAGCCAGAGTGAGTACCGTTCGCAGATCGCCGCCAATGGCTACAACTTCAAGCAGACCGGCGACAGCGAGAACCATCAGTTGCGCGCCGAGCGGGTGATCCATCGCGACTCGGTCAGCAAGACCTCTCTCAGCGCCGGACTTTCATATCTGCGCACCAACAACTTCATCGAAGACAGCAAGCTCAAGCTGAGCAGCAACCGCATCAGCGAAGCGCAGTTCGGCTTCAACCACGGGCGGCGGATCGGCAGCGCCTTCGTCAACTTCGATGCCGGCATGCAGGAAGGCATCGGCGCGTTCGACGCTCAGGGCAGTCACGACCCTGGCCCAGGCGAGCCCGACGCGCGCTACCGCAAATACACCGCGACCCTGAGCTATCTGCAGCCATTCAAAGTGTGGGGCGAGTCCTTCAGCTTCAGCAGCCTGATGACCGGCCAGCGCAGCGAAGACGTGCTGTTCAGCCCGCAGCGCACCAGCCTCGGCGGGTCGTCTTCGATCCGTGGCTACAAGGATCAATCGCTGTCTGGCGACAGCGGCGGCTATTGGCGCAACGACCTGCGCTGGTCGCGCCCGATCAACGCCGAATGGCTGCGCCCGGTGTTCGCCGAATACGGCACCAGCCTCGGTTACGACCAGGGCGTGATTCGTGGCGACCGCTACAACGGCGACCAGCACGGGCGCATGTCGAGCAACTCGCTGGAGTTGTTTGCGCGGGGCGAACACGTGGCGGCCAGCGTGACTTTTGCCCATTCCCTGGAGCGCCCTGACGTGCTGACCGAGCGCGAAGCGCCGATCTATTTCCGCGTGGATTTCTTCCTCTAGTTTTTGCCCTTTCCGAGATTCATGAGCTGAACCTGTCGGTAGGCGTGAGCCTGACGTCCGAGCAGGTGGCGGCATTGACCCACGACATCGTCTGGATGGAAGAACGCGTTGTCGACGGTCAGAAAGTGCTGGTGCCGGTGCTCTATCTGGCCCAGGCCGAGTCACGCAACGTGCGTGGCGGCAGTCTGATTCAAGGTCGCGACCTGGAACTGATCGCGGGCAATGATCTGGTCAACGTCGGCACGTTGCAGGCGACCAAGGATCTGTCTGTCGACGTAAAGGGCAGCCTCTATCAGGGCGGCCTGGTCGAAGCCAACGAGCGCATCACGCTCATGGCCTCCGACAGCATTCGCAACGCATTGGCCGGCGAGATTCGCGGCAATCAGGTCAGCCTCACCAGCCTCAAGGGCGATATCGTCAACGATCGCACCGCTGTCGCCGTACGTGACGGCAACGGTATGCGCACCCTGGTGGACGAAGGAGGCAACATCAGCGCACGCGACACGCTGACGATCAAGTCGGGCAACGACCTCGTCAACTCGTCGTCCATCAGCAGCAGCGGCGACGCCACCCTGAGCGCCACTCGCGACATCAACCTGTTGGCGACGCGCAACGAAAGTGAGCTGCACGAGTCGTTCGATGGCGGCCATCGCTCGGTCATCACCACCACCGTGGAAAACCTCGGCTCCAGCGTGAAAAGCGGCGGCAACCTGAAGCTCGACGCCGGCCGCGACCTCAATGTCGTGGCCAGCACCGCCGAGGCCAAGGGCAACCTGACCGCCGACGCCAAACGCGATATCTACCTGTCCTCTGCGGGCGACGAACACAACGTCGAAACCCACAGCAAGGACGGCAAGAAGCGCGTTCACGAAGAAGACAACCACACCGTCCAGAAGGCTGCCGAGTTCATTGCCGGTGGCGATGTCAAAACCAGCTCCGGTCGCGACACGACCCTGGTGGCAAGCAAGATCAGCGCAGGTAATGAAGCCTATGTCTACGCGGGCAATGGCCTGAATCTGCTGGCCGCGCAGAACAAGGACTACACCCTCTATGACATGAAGGAAAAGGGCGGCTTCGGCAATCTCAAGCTCAAGCACGACGAAGTCACCCAGATCACCCATGTCGGCACCGAGATCAAGACCGGCGGCAACCTCTCGCTGGTCAGCAAGGGCGACCAGACCTATCAGGTGGCGAAGCTCGACAGCGGCAAGGACATCATTCTGGACAGTGGCGGCTCCATCACCTTTGAAGGGGTGAAGGATCTGCATGACGAGAGCCATACCAAAACCAACAACAACGCCGCATGGGTATCCGCCAAAGGGCGCGGCAACACCGACGAAACCCTGCGCCAGACCCAGATGATTGCCAAGGGCAACATCGTGCTGAAGGCGGTTGATGGGCTGAAGATTGATATCAAGGATGTGAACCAGGAGTCGGTCAGCCAGACCATCGACACCATGGTCAAGGCAGATCCGCAGTTGGCGTGGCTGAAGGATGCTGAAGCGCGGGGGGATGTTGATTGGCGGCGAGTGAAGGAGATTCACGAGTCGTTCAAATACAGCAATTCGGGTCTTGGTCCGGCATCGCAGATGATCATTGCAATCATCATGGCAGCGGTGGTTGGTCCGGCGGCCCTGACGGCCCTGAGTGGGATGGGGACTTTTTGGGCAGCGACCTTTGCTGCTGTAGCGACTGGAGCCGCCACGAATGCCACCACCAGTTTCATCAATAACGGCGGTAATCTTGGAGCGGTATTCGCAGACGTTACTTCATCTGACGCACTGCAAGGCTATGTCGTTTCCGGACTGACAGCCGGATTGATGTCCGAATACCTGAACAAGCTCACCGGCGTGAAATTCGATGCAAACGGGAAATATGCCGGGCCTTCATTGGCTACATGGGAAGGTGTAAGTAAATTTGCTGGAAGCCAAGTACTTCAGGGTAGTACGTCTGCGCTTATCACAAAGGCTGTAGGAGGTGATGCAAACGTTGGTGACCTGCTGCAGACCGCGCTCTTTAACACCGTAGCAGCGTACAGCTTCAACCTGGTGGGTGATCTTACAAAAGGCGTCGTTGACGATGGATCTGCGACCAAAGTCATCATCCATGCTGCGGTGGGTGGATTGCTGGCCGAAATGACCGGCGGGGACTTCGCGACAGGCGCATTGGCGGCTGGGGCGAATGAGGCGCTCGTTACAGAGCTGAACAAATGGTTCAAGGGCAACCCTGATCTATTGCTTATGGGGTCGCAGATTGTTGGAGTGCTGTCGGCAACCGCTTTGGGCAATACGGATTCCACTACTTTGCAGCAAGCTGCATGGATTGCGAACAACGCAACCCAGTTCAACTTCTTGACCCACGCCGAGAATAACGAGCGATTTGAAGCCGAGAAGGCATGCAAGGCTGGTGACTCTCAAGCGTGCGCACGCAGAGATGAACTCAATCAGCTGGATGTAGATCGGGACAAGACCATGCACAGTGCATGCGAAGCGGACAGGAACAGTCCCGCCTGCACAAGCCTACGGATTGCATCGAAGAAAGCAGAGCTTGATCTTCTGCGGAACGTACATACCCCGGAAGCGCAGGAACAGCTCAGGGTGGCCATGCAAGATCCTGAAATGTGGAGGTATTCCATTGAAGGAGAGTTGTACAGCATTGGTTTGATGAACAATGAAATGGATCGGATGCTGTCGACCAGCATTGCCAACAAGCTCATGGATATCTTGACGGATCACCTTCCTGTCGTTTCTACCGGGAAGGGATTTTATGAAGCCGAGACCATTTGGGATTACATCCTTGCTGCGATGGACATAATTCCGGTCGAAAAATATGGTTCTGATGTCGTGAAGGGCATCAAGAAAGTAGAGGAACTGCTAAAGAACGGTAAAGCAAAAGAAGCGGATGCATTACTTTCGGATATCTTGAAAACTGCATCGGATACGAAGAAAGGGACTGTGACAAAAATCACGGATGAGATGAAGGCTGATCCGTATCATCCCGACTGGCAACGGTATAGTGGAACAGAGCCTCGAGGGGGGGGGGCGATGTGGTCAACCCAGCAGCGGGATTGAAAGATCACGCGTTGCTTGAAGAAATGAAAGCCAATGGAGTGAAGTTTAGCCCTGAAAACGTTGTTGCTACTGGTCGCGGACAGAGCGGGCAGGTGGTATTCCTGGAAACGGGGAACTCTAAAGCTGGCTTGCAGCATATTACTGAAGAGCACGGCAGCCAATTTGCACAAATGGGCGTGTCTGAGGCACAAATTCCGAGTGTAGTGATGAAGGCTGTCACTGAGGGTAAACTCATCGGCTATCAGGGGAGTGGCATGGGTCGGCCAATTTATGAGACCGTAATCAATGGTCAAAACCAACGCATAGCAGTCACAGTTGGCAGCAACGGGTTCATAGTTGGCGCGAATCCAAGAGGGAGCGTAAAGTGAAGTTTATAAAATTGATGCCTGATTACGAATGTCACCCTTTATGGAATATGTCCCCCGATGAATACGGCGATGTCGATCCTTTAGATCTTCCAATTTCTGATGCGCTTAAATTGCGCTTGAAAGCTTGGGCTGCCAAGTACGATGAAACTCTAGATGTGGACTATCCACCGAACTCAGGTTTTAAGAGCGAGGCCTTGGAGTTGGAATTTAGAGAAGAAGGTAAGTTGCTGGCTGAGTCTTTGCAGAATGAACTTGGAGTGGGTTATGTGGTTTCGATTCAATTTTAAAAATATAGCTTGCTGCATGTGATGAAAGAGAAAATCCAAGAAGGGCGGATTGTTTAGAAAAAAGGGGCAGATTTAATTGGTTTTAAAAAATCTGCCCACTTTTTATTTGATTTAAAGTTTGAATCAAAAGGGGGGGCGGTTTTATTATATTTAATAAATCCGTCCCTTTTTCTATTAAATAAATCTGTCCGCTTTTTTGCAAGGCAATTCCTAGTTGTCAAAACTGCATCAACATGTTTGGAGAGGAATCATGGAGATGGATCAGGAATTTTTGGAGCTCCATGATTTGGACTGGTTTGCGTCGTGCCTGGACGGAGCGGTATTGCATTTCGCGACAGGTGGGCGCGGTTTTGTTCCGGATTTTGTAAGGCAATCAATTTCAGCCTACGAAGAAATATATGATTATATTTTTTCAATATCTGCTGGTTGTGGTGTTGAAATTGTTGAGAAAAATCTACCAGGGTTTAATAGCGATATAGAGCGCCAACGTTATTTGAAGTCTTTTTCTGAAATGGCCGGTAGAGGGGTCTTTAGCTATGATGTTTTTAATGATGGAGGATATAAGCTGATCGCTAAGCCGGTCGTTCCTTTAAAGTTGTCGGATCTCCCAGATCAAGTGAGGCATTGTATTTTTCAATCCTCGATGCAAGCTCTTAGCATGGTTTTGCCGTTGGATATTGAGCTCAAACGGGAAAAGCAAGAAGACTAGTCATTAGCCAAAGGAAAAGTGGACAGGTTTATTCGATTAATAAATCTGTCCACTTTTTGCGGTTTCATGCTTTTAGCATTTGATGGGAATGCATATGTCACCCTCGGAAACTGCAAAATTTTTAATGGAGATTTTGGAGGGAGAACTGCCAAGCACCGTATTGAATAGGGTGCTGGAGACTGATCCCGGTATGGATAAGTATGAATTGGCTAATGTTTTCCTGACGAGATTTGATCGCTTGGACAGTAAGGTTCTGCCTGCGATATGGCATTGGAAAAGCGTCAGATCAATTAGAGGTATGTCTGACGAACAATTTGATGAGACCGTGCGTGCTCTGATGCGGTCCGCGGGTTATAGGGTTTGAAAGGAAAGATGAGAGGGGGCGGTTCTGTCGCTTCACAATTAATGGGAACAAAAGCTCAGGCACAACCCTGCTAATGGAGTGGTTGATGTGTAAACCCAAAAACTCACTGGTGATTGTCGGTTTATTGATCCGAACCTATATGCTCTTTGTTTTGATAGGCGCATGTGTCGTGGCGATAGCCACAGTTGCTTATTACTTTAAACATGGTGAGTGGGCGTTTAGCCTGAAGGGGGCCATCAGAACATTGATAGGGGCCGGAATTTACTCATCTTTCGCTGTCGTGTCCTTGTTCTTACAAGCATTCCTTGCCAGGCGCAAAATCAGACACGAAAAGCAAAAAGATTGAGCCCTGGAAGAAGGCTTCCCCCTAAAAAACGCCCCGAACCTGGCGGGGCGTTTTTTATTGTGGATACCCCCCTGCGGCGTATCACCGAAACGCCGGCACCACATGCTTGATAAACAACTCCAACGACTTCTTCTTCTCCGCGTGCGGCAAGCTGTTGTCGCACCAGAAACTGAACTCATCCACCCCCAGTTCCTGGTAGTACTTGATGCGCGGGATAATTTCTTCCGGCGTACCGATCATCGCCGTCTTGTGCAGGCTCTCCAGTTCAAACTCCGGACGCCCGGCAAACTTCGCTTCAGGGCTTGGCGCGAGGAAACCGTTGACTGGCACCTCCTTGTTGCCAAACCACGCATCGAAGGTGCGATAGAACCGTGAGATCGCTTTGGCGCCGACTGTCCAGCCTTCTGGGTCGTCAGCCGAGTGCACGTGGGTGTGACGCAGCACCATCAATTGCGGACGCGGTACATCTGGATTGTTATCCAGGGCGGTCTGGAATTTGTTCTTCAGGTCGACGACTTCTTCGTCGCCTTTCATCAGTGGCGTGACCATCACGTTGCAGCCGTTGGCCACGGCGAAGTTGTGCGAATCCGGGTCGCGGGCGGCGATCCACATTGGCGGGTTCGGCTTCTGGATCGGTTTCGGCACGCTGGTGGAGGTGGGGAATTTCCAGATCTCGCCGTTGTGGGCGTAGTCGCCTTGCCACAGGGCGCGGACCACCGGGACCATTTCCCGCAACGCCTGTCCGCCGGACGAGGCGGGCATGCCGCCGGCCATGCGATCGAATTCCACCTGATAGGCGCCACGCGCCAGGCCCACTTCCATCCGGCCGTTGCTGATCACGTCGAGCAGGGCGCATTCACCGGCGACCCGCAGCGGGTGCCAGAACGGCGCGATGATGGTGCCGGCGCCCAGGTGAATGGTGGTGGTCCTGGCTGCGAGGTAGGCCAGCAGCGGCATCGGGCTCGGCGAGATGGTGTATTCCATCGCGTGGTGTTCGCCGATCCACACAGTGCTGAAACCGCCGGCCTCGGCCATCAACGTCAGTTCGGTCAGGTCTTCGAACAGTTGACGGTGGCTGACGCTTTCGTCCCAGCGTTCCATGTGTACGAACAGGGAAAATTTCATGACGCTACCTCGAATCTCTTGTGGTCGGCCGGTCGCTTGCCGGCCTGTTTGAGTGCAATCGTGCGGATCAGGCGAAGGCGGGCAGGGCGCCCATCTTGCCGTGGCAATACACCAGCGGGCCGGCGTCCTGCTGAGGGACGATGAAGTTTTTCACCGCGCCGACCATGATCGCGTGGTCGCCGCCTTCGTATTCGCGCCACAGCTCACATTCGATGATAGCTGTCGCGTTGGCCAGGATCGGATTGCCCAGTTCGCTCAGCGTCCACTCGATGCCCTGCGCCTTGTCCTTGCCTTTGCGGGCGAAGGCATAGGCCTCGCTCTGCTGACCACCGGACAGCACGTGAATGGCAAAACGTTTGTTCTTGATCAGGACGGGATAGGAGTCGGAGCTGTAGTTGGGGCAGAACAGCACCAGGGCGGGGTCCATCGACAGCGAGCTGAAGGCGCTGGCGGTGAGGCCGACGATCTGGCCGTCGTCATCCAGCGTGGTGATGACGGTAACGCCGGACGGGAACGAGCCCATGACTTGTTTGTAGACGGCAGCATCGATCATTGGTCAATCCTCGAGTGCGGTGAAGCGTGTTTTTATGTGTTTATGAGTCTGATGGTATACCGTAATACATCGATTGCAAGCGCTTTTTTGGTGAAACGATAAACGTGGTTCATCCGTCGGAAACATAGCATTTACGGGGCTTTGCTCTAGCCGCGAGCGCTGGCTATCGAGGAGGATGCCGGATCAGATGCCGTCGCGAACAACGGATCAGTCTTGTGAAAATGTTGGAATACCATAATATGGTGTTCATCTGAGGGGCGACCACAAAGCACCCCCGGTTTGGCTTCATACAACGATAAGAACAGACCCAATCGAGTTCATTTTTATGTCCCAGATGTCCCGGCAAGATCCGTTGATCGAGAATCACACGGTCGACTACGTCCCACTCGCGGAACGCCACGGGAAGGCCCGCGACCTGTTCACCCTTTGGTTCAGCACCAACATTGCGCCACTGCCCATTGTCACCGGCGCCATGGTGGTTCAGGTATTTCATCTCGACTTGTTCTGGGGGCTGCTGGCGATAGCGCTGGGGCATATGATCGGCGGCGTGGTGATCGCCCTGGCGTCGGCGCAAGGCCCGCGCATGGGCATTCCGCAGATGGTCCAGAGCCGGGGCCAGTTCGGGCGTTACGGCGCGCTGTTGATCGTGTTCTTCGCGGCGATCATCTATATCGGCTTCTTCATTTCCAACATCGTGCTGGCGGGTAAATCCATCGTCGGCATCGCGCCGTCGGTACCGGCACCGTTGAGCATCCTGATTGGCGCCCTGAGCGCCACAGCCATCGGCGTGATCGGCTACAACTTCATCCACACGCTCAATCGCATCGGCACCTGGGTGATGGGCAGCGCGTTGCTGGCCGGGTTCATCTACATCTTCGCCCATGAGTTGCCGGCGGACTTCTTTACCCGTGGCAGCTTCAATCTTTCGGGATGGCTGGCGACGGTATCGCTGGGGATCATCTGGCAGATCAGCTTTTCGCCGTACGTCTCCGACTATTCCCGCTACCTGCCGGCGGACATCGGGATCGGCAAGCCATTTATCGCGACTTATCTGGGCGCCACGCTGGGCACGATTCTGTCGTTCATGTTCGGCGCGGTGGCGGTACTGGCGACGCCGGAAGGCACCGAAGCGATGGCGGCGGTCAAGCAGTCCACCGGTTGGCTGGGTCCGATTCTGATGGTGCTGTTCCTGCTCAATATCATCAGCCACAACGCGTTGAATCTGTATGGCGCGGTGCTGTCGATCATCACCTCGATCCAGACCTTCGCCAGCCAATGGACGCCGAGCATCAAGGTGCGGGTGATCTTGTCGAGTTTAGTGTTGGCGGGCTGTTGCGTGGTGGCGCTGGGTGCGTCGGCGGATTTCATTTCCGAGTTCATCGGGCTGATTCTGGCGCTGCTGCTGGTGTTGGTGCCGTGGGCTTCGATCAACCTGATCGACTTCTACGTGATCAAGCGCGGCAACTACGACATCGCCTCGATCTTCCGCGCCGACGGCGGCATTTATGGGCGCTTCAACCTGCACGCGATCATTGCCTACTTCATCGGCATCATTGTGCAGCTGCCGTTCGCCAACACATCGTTGTATGTCGGGCCGTACGCCAATCTGGTGGAAGGAGCGGACCTGTCTTGGCTGGTTGGTTTGATCGTGACGTGCCCGCTGTATTACTGCCTGGCGACCCGTGGACAGGCGCAGGAGAGAAGGGCGACACAGTTGGGCTTTACCGACTGATCCTGCGCACGCTGCTCAAACAATGCCCGGCCAATCGCCGGGCATTGTCGTTTCAGTATTCTGGCGGTCACGCAAATTGGCCATTTCGATCCCCTTTTGGCCAACCGGCTACTGTCCGGCGACTACGCTGTCAGCAAGAATCGAAGCTACAACAAGACGCTGCATCTTCCTTGCCCTTGGCTGACCTGACAGCCGCTGCCGTGTACAGAACATAAAAACCATCGACTCACGCTGCATTCGGGGAAACACAACATGGTCATGATGAAACGCATTCTGGGCGCCACTGTTTTCGGGATGACGCTGCTGGCCAGCGCCGTACAGGCCGAACAGCGCGAACTGCGGGTGTACAACTGGGCGGATTACATCCTGCCGTCGGTGCCCAAGGACTTCGCCGCCAAAAGCAACATCAAAGTGACCTGGGACACCTTCGACACCAACGAATCCCTCGAAGCCAAACTGCTGACCGGCAACTCCGGCTATGACTTGGTGGTGCCGTCGAACCAGTTCCTCGATACCCAGATCAAGGCTGGCGTGTTCCAGAAGCTCGACAAGTCCAAGCTGCCGAACTGGAGTCACCAGGACCCGGCGCTGCTCAAGTTGCTTGACGCCAACGACCCCGGCAATCAGTACGGCGTGCCCTACATGGTCGGCACCGTGCTGATCGGTTTCAACCCGGCCAAGGTCAAGGCTGCGCTCGGCGAGAATGCGCCGGTGGACAGCTGGGATCTGGTGTTCAAGCCGGAGAACATGGAAAAGCTGAAATCCTGCGGCGTGGCGATGCTCGATTCGCCGTCGGAAATCCTGCCGCTGGCTCTGCACTACCTGGGCCTGGACCCGAATAGCCAGAACCCGGCCGACTATGAGAAAGCCAAGGACCTGATGCTCAAGGTTCGCCCTTACGTGACCTACTTCAACTCGGCCAAGTACATGACCGACATCGCCAACGGCGACATCTGCGTAGCCATCGGTTACTCCGGCAGCTTCTACCAGTTCGGCAATCGTGCCAAAGAGGCGGGCAACGGCGTGGTGGTCGACTGGCGCTTGCCGAAGGAGGGCGCGCCGATCTGGTTCGACACCTTCGCTATTCCGAAGAGCGCGAAGAACGTTGAGGAGGCTCACGAGTTCCTTAACACCTTGCTCGATCCGAAAGTCATCGCGTCGATCAGCGACTTCCTCGGCTACCCGAATGCCAACAAGGATTCGCTGCCGCTGATCAACAAGGAAATCACCGGCAACCCGAACCTGACACCGACCAGCGAAGCGCTGAAGAAGCTGTATGTGGTGCAACCGTTGCCGCAGAAACTGGAGCGGGTGCGGACCCGGGTTTGGACCAGCATCAAATCGGATAAATAAGCTCAAAACCGAGGGAGCGATTCACGTTCGCTCCCTCGGCTGTTATTTCGCCTGACTCTCTTCGGGCGACTTGTCCTTCGTCAGCATCAGACTCAGCACCACCGACGCCAGAATCAGCCCGCCAACAATCGCCAGCGACCACTCCACCGGCATGTGAAACCACGGCATCACCGTCATCTTCGCGCCGATGAACACCAGCACCAGCGCCAGTCCGTACTTGAGAAGATGAAAGCGGTCGGCCATGTCCGCCAGCAGAAAGTACAGCGCCCGCAGGCCCATGATCGCGAAAATGTTCGAAGTGAAAATGATGAACGGGTCGGTCGTCACCGCGAAGATCGCCGGGATGCTGTCGACCGCGAACATCAGGTCGCTGGCCTCGATCAGCACCAGCACCAGAAACATCGGCGTGGCCCAGCGCACGCCGTTCTGCAGTACAAAAAAACGCTCGCCGTGAAAGCCGTTGGTGATCCGCATATGCCTACGCACCCAGCGCAAGAGCGGGTTGTTATCGAGGTCCGGTTGCTGCTCGGCGAACACCAGCATCTTGATCCCGGTGATGATCAGGAACACGCCGAACACATACAGCAGCCACGTGAACTGCGACACCAGCCATACCCCGGCAAAAATCATCGCCGCGCGCATCACGATCGCCCCGAGCACGCCATACAGCAGCACCCGGCGCTGCAACTCCGGGGGCACGGCGAAGTAGCTGAAGATCATCACGAAGACGAACATGTTGTCGATCGACAGCGACTGCTCGATCAGGTAGCCGGTAAGGAATTCCAGGGTCTTGACCTTGGCGATTTCGGGACCGAATTCGCCGTTCAGGTACCACCAGAGCAATCCGGCGAAAGCCATCGCCAGCATGCACCAGGCAAATACCCAGGATGAGGCTTCCCGTACCGAAACCCGATGCGCCTTGCGCCCACCGAGGATGAACAGGTCGACGGCCAGCATGGCGAGGACAAAAACGATGAAGGCGACCCACATCCAGGGTTCGCCGATGTTGATGGGGTGCATGCCGTTCTCCCTGTCTTTATGTTTTTCGGGGTAGACGGGGCCATGCTAGTAGGAGCCTTCCGGCAAAGAAAAATCGTTTATTTCGTGGGTATTGTTCGTGAATAACGAAGTGTCGGTCGACACGGGCAGAGTGCGGGTAATACTTCATTCAGCACTTCTTTGCTAACCTCGCTGTCGAGTCAGTCCACCACTCCGGGAGCTACGATCATCGACACGCCAGATCCTCAAGCCGTCTGCAGCCCGATCACCAGCGCTGCCATATTCATCGTGGCAACCCTCAACGCTGAGGCCGAAGCCGCCGAAAAAGTCCGCGGCTGGTGCGCCGATATCGCCGGCCTGACGCGCTCGGTGGGCAAGCGCGTTCCCTCGGGAAACCTGTCCTGTGTCTGCGGATTTTCTTCCAGCGCCTGGGATCGTCTGTTCGGCAGTCCACGTCCGGCGTCCTTGCATGACTTTCGCGAGTTCGGCGTAGAAGGGCGGCGCGCCGTGTCCACGCCAGGCGATTTGCTGCTGCACATTCGCGCCGATCAAATGGACCTGTGTTTCGAACTGGCGACGCAGTTGATGTCGGCGCTGGACGACGCTGTGACGGTGACCGACGAGGTGCAGGGTTTCCGCTATTTCGACATGCGCAGCATCATCGGTTTCGTCGACGGCACGGAGAATCCGGTCGGCCGCAAAGCCGAGCATTTCACCCTCGTGGGCGATGAAGATCAGCCGTTCAGTGGCGGCAGTTATGTGCTGGTGCAGAAGTATCTGCACAACATGAAAGCGTGGAACGAGTTGCCGGTCGAAGCGCAGGAGCGGGTGATCGGGCGCACCAAACTGTCCGATATCGAGCTGGATGATTCGGTCAAACCGAGCAATTCCCACAGTGCGTTGACCACCATTACCAAGGACGGCGAAGAGGTGAAAATCCTGCGCGACAACATGCCGTTCGGCCGGCCCGGCGCGGGAGAGTTCGGCACTTATTTCATTGGCTACGCGCGTTCGCCGGAGCCGTTGGAGCAGATGCTGGAGAACATGTTTGTCGGCAAGCCGCCGGGCAACTACGACCGGTTGTTGGACTTCAGCACGGCGGTCACCGGCAGTCTGTTTTTCGTGCCTTCGGCGGATTTGCTGGAAGAGTTGGCAGAGCGATAAAAAAACGGCGGGATCAATCGATCCCGCCGTTTTGCATTTACTTGCCTGCCGCCAGCGCTGGCGTGCGTGGCGGCACCAGACGCCTGGAACCGGTCGCCTCAAACGCCGCTGCCAGACGCAGCAACGTCGAGTCGTCATAGGCGCGACCGGCAAACGTCAATCCCACCGGCATGCCGATGTCAGCCATCACGCCCATCGGCACGGTGACGGTCGGCACGCCGAGGTGGCGGATCGCGAGGTTGCCGTTGGCGACCCAGATGCCGTTACTCCAGGCGATGTCCGCCGAGGCCGGGTTGACGTCGGCGTCCGCCGGGCCGACGTCGGCGTTGGTCGGGAACAGCACGGCGTCGAGGCCGAGGCGATCCATCCAGTCTTCGAGGTCGAGCTTGCGGGTCTTCTCCAGGCCGCGCAGGCCGTCAGGAAGGGTCGGGATCTGATCCCACGGCGTGATGCCGCGCTGGGCCATGCGCACGTATTCGTCCATGCCGGCGGCGAGGTCGCCTTCGCGGTTGGGCAGGGTGCCCGGATCGTGCGGGAAGATCTTCGGCCCGTCGACGTCCGCCAGACGGTTGAGTTTCGGATCGCCGTTGGCACGCAGGAAATCATCGAACGCCCAGGCCGACAGATCCCACAGTTCATGGTGCATGAACTCTTTGGAGACGATGCCGCGATTGAACACGGTCGGCGCGCCCGGACGATCACCTTCGCAGTTGGAGACCAGCGGGAAGTCCACTTCGATCACTTCGGCGCCGGCCGCTTCGAGGGCCTGACGGGCCTGTTTCCACAGATCGATCACCGAGGCGCGGGTGTTGATGCGCTGCCCGGTCGGGCCGCCGATGCCTGGTGCTTCGCTGGTGCCGGCCTCAGGGTCGGCGTTGATGTACATGCGCGGCACGCCCAGGCGTTTGCCGGCCAGTGCATCACTTTTCACAGCGAGTTCAAGGTAAGAAGCAGGGCGCACCGAGGTCACATTCGGGATCGGCACCCACGGTTGCAGGCGCCACAGGTCGCCACGGGTGTCGGTGTCTTCGGCGACGACCACGTCGAGGACTTCCAGCAGGTCGGCCATGGTGCGGGCGTACGGCACCACCACGTCCATGGTCGGCGTCAGTGGCCAGTTGCCGCGTACCGAAATCACCCCGCGCGACGGCGTGTAAGCGCACAGGCCATTGTTCGACGCAGGGCCGCGACCGCTCGACCAGGTTTCTTCCGCCAGACCGAATGCCGAGAAACTGGCAGCGGTGGCAGTGCCGGCGCCATTCGACGAGCCGGAAGCAAACGGCGCAGTCAGGTAGTCAGCGTTGTACGGGCTTTCGGCGCGGCCATAGACACCACGCTGCATCCCGCCATTGGCCATCGGCGGCATGTTGGTCTTGCCCAGGCAGATAGCGCCGCCCGCGCGCAGGCGCTCGATGGTGAACGCATCGCGCTGGGCCACCAGATCAACGAAGGCCGGGCTGCCGGACGCGGCGGTCAGGCCTTTGACTAGATAGCTGTCCTTGGCGGTGTAGGGGATGCCGTCTAGCGGACCGAGGGTTTCGCCCTTGGCGCGACGGGCATCCGAAGCTTGCGCTTCTTTCAGCGCTTCAGGGTTGCGCACGATCACTGCGTTCAGGGCAGTGGCGGTGTCCGGACCGTCAAAGGCGTCGATGCGCGCCAGGTAGGCCTGGACCAGTTCAACCGCGGTGGTCTGGCCGGATTCGAGCGCCGCGCGCAATTGGGCAATGGAAACTTCAGTGACTTCGATCATGCTGTTACCGCCGACAGGTTCGCTAAAGGGTGGTTGATCATTGTTATCGTCGAAAGATGTCAAAGATTCTTGATGGGCGAAACTCTACCCTGAAATTTGCCCAATGGCATGCATAAAGTCGATAAATATCGGTTAATTTCATCGGAAAAACTCTCCCGGTGTCTCGCCGAACTGTTGGCGAAACGCCGCGATAAAGGCCGACGTCGAGTCATAACCACAAGCCAAAGCCACGTCGGTGACGCGTTCGCCGCGTTCCAGCGGTGTCAGCGCACCCAGCAGACGCAGGCGTTGGCGCCAGGTGCGGAAGGTCAAACCAGTGTCGCGCAGGAACAGCCGAGTCAGAGTTTTCTCGGTTACGCCGAATTTTTCGCTCCAGTGGGCCAGGGTGGTCTGCTGTTCCGGATGTTGCTCCAGGCTCTGATAGATCTGGCGCAAACGACTGTCCTGCGGCAGTGGCAGCATCAGATCGATGGGCGGTGCATCGGCCAGTTGATCGAGGATCACCTGGGCCAGGCGCCCATGCGGGCCGCTCTGGTCATACTCGACAGGAATCTGACTGAAGGCCCGAATCAGCTCACGCAAAAGATCGCTGACGCCGAGCACATGACAACGCTCCGGCGCCCAATTGGCAACGCTGCAATCGATGTACAGGCTGCGCATTTCCGTGTGCGGCGAACTGAATACCCGATGCGGCACGCCCGCCGGAATCCACACCGCCCGCTCCGGCGGCGCAACGAAACGACCGACGGCGGTCTGCACTTCAAGCACGCCCTGGATCGCGTAGGACAACTGCACCCACGGATGACTGTGGCGTCGGGTCAACGCGCGATTGGGCAGCGATTCGGTGCGCCCGTACAGCGGACGCGGCAGGCTGGGCAGCCCGGGAATGCTGCGTCTGACGCTCTTGTCGTGTCCTTTTGGCGGCATCTGTGGGTTCTTCGGCGTTAGTCGGTAATTTCCAGTCACGTTAGAGTCGCTTCCACGTACTGGCAACCCCCGGATGAGCAAACCATGACGCGCCCACGATTTTTGCCCGACAACTTCACCCTGACCCTGATCGGCGTGGTGCTGCTGGCCAGCTTCCTGCCCGCCAGCGGCCAGGTCGCGACCGGCTTCGGCTGGCTGACCAACATTGCCATCGCGCTGCTGTTTTTCCTGCACGGCGCCAAGCTGTCGCGGGAATCGATCATCGCCGGCGCCGGTCACTGGCGCCTGCATTTACTGGTGTTCGGCCTGACCTTCGTCCTGTTCCCGCTACTGGGACTGGCGCTCAAGCCGCTGCTGTCGCCATTGATCGGCGATCAGCTGTACATGGGCATGCTTTACCTGTGTGCGCTGCCGGCCACGGTGCAGTCGGCGATTGCCTTCACTTCGCTGGCGCGGGGCAATATTCCGGCGGCGATCTGCAGCGCGGCGGCGTCCAGTCTGTTCGGGATTTTCCTGACACCGCTGCTGGTGACGCTGCTGCTGAACGTTCACGGTGACGGCGGTTCGACCCTCGACGCAATCGTGAAAATCAGCGTGCAATTGCTGCTGCCGTTCATCGCAGGTCAGATTGCCCGTCGTTGGATCGGCGCCTGGGTCGGCCGCAATAAAAACTGGCTGAGATTCGTCGATCAGGGCTCGATTCTGCTGGTGGTCTACGGCGCGTTCAGCGAAGCCGTGAATGAGGGCATCTGGCACCAGATTCCGGTGAGCGACCTGCTGGGGCTGGTGGTGGTCTGCTGCATTCTGCTGGCACTGGTGCTGTTGGCGTCCACGCTGCTGAGCAAGGCGTTCGGTTTCGGTCTGGAGGATCGCATCACCATCCTGTTCTGCGGCTCGAAGAAAAGCCTGGCCACCGGTGTGCCGATGGCGCAGGTACTGTTCGCTGGGAGCACCATCGGCGTACTGATTCTGCCGCTGATGCTGTTCCATCAGATTCAATTGATGGTTTGTGCGGTGCTGGCGCAACGCTATGCCAAGCGCTCGGAGCCTGTAACCGAGTTGATGGCACAGGTTGATCCATAGTCGTATTGCGGCGTCCAGGACGGGCGCCGCCAATTCTTTGGTTATTTCAAGATAATCAACAAGTTGTATCTTGAGTCGAGGTTTATGCGTGGCTTAGAGCCTGAAATATGCTGAAAAAATTCCCTTCAAGGGGTTGTCACCCCACCCATGCGTGTTTAGGATCCAATCCTCGAAATCATTACAAGCCTGGACATGAAGTCCAGCCGCGCAGGGATATTATGGACAGTGAAATTCCCGACTCCTCATTTTCATGAATAATCGCTAGATAGCCGATTGTTCATCTTCCAGAAAGCCAAAAACATCTTGACGCCTGAAGGCGATTCAAGCGGTTGACTGTGTTTCCAACATTGGAAACGGACTTACGTCAGGGAATGTACGTATGAAGAAGATAGACAGGATAGTCATTGTCGGTTTCGGCAGTATTGCCCAGGCCTTGATGCCATTACTAGTTGCACGGTATGACGCTGAGATCGTTATTTTTGACAAGGAAGTCGATGTTGACCGGCAGCGGGTTGCTGATGAGTATTCGGCGTGCCTTATTAGAAAGATGATAACGCCGCGTAACTTCAAAGAAGTGCTCGGGCACTATTTGAGTGAACATGCTTTCCTGTTGAATCTGGCGGTTTCGGTTTCGAGTGAAGCCCTGATTGAGCTGGCTCAGAGTTTTCAGGCCCTGTATCTGGACACTTGCATAGAGCCCTGGGAGTACAGCGCAGGGCAGCATTCGAATCTCACGAGTAACTTCTCGTTGCGCGAAAGCCTCAAGGGGTTTTCCGCCAGTCGACCACCCGAAAGTGCTACGGCGATCGTGGCGCACGGCGCCAATCCCGGTTTCATTTCAGTGCTTTTGAAAAAGGCTCTGGTGCAAATGGCCGCCTTGAACGGTATCGCTTTTGAAGGCGGGAACCCTCAAGACTGGGCAATGCTGTCGCAACAACTCGGTATTCGGGTCATACAGGTATCCGAGCGCGACACGCAGTTCGCCAATGTCGAACGATCATCAGGGCATTTCATGTGCACCTGGTCCGTGGATGGCTTGATCACTGAATGTCTGCAGCCTGCGGAAATGGGTTGGGGCAGTCATGAGGCGCACGTGCCTGAAGGCGCAACGTTGAATCGCTATGCGCTGGCAATGAAAGAACAGGGGCGCGAGATCAGGGTCAAGAGCTGGTCGCCGAACTATCTGGACTTTGCCGGCTACTTGCTGACCCACAACGAGTCGTTATCGATTGCCGAGTATCTGACCCTGGGCGACGCTGCCAACCCGATTTACCGGCCGACGGTCTATTACGCCTACCACCCCTGTGATCAGGCCGTCGAGTCGATGGCTCTGTTGGCCAGTGGTGATGAAGAGCATGTTCTTTCCAAGGAAGTGCTCAAAGGGAACATCACCTCCGGTATCGACGAACTCGGCGTCTTTCTGATCAGCGATAGATACCAGTCCCTGTGGATGGGATCGAACCTGTCCATTGGCAAGGCAAGGAAAATGGCCAGACACAACAGCGCCACCAGCCTGCAAGTAGTGTCGAGCATCGTGGCGGGAATGGCATGGGCGCAGGCCCACCCCAAAGCGGGGGTGCTGGAAAGCGAAAGGCTGGATTGGGAGTTCGTCTACGACATCGTCGAGGAGTATTGGCAACCCATCGTTTTCCAGCAGGTCGATTGGCGGCCGGTAGAGTCCGGTTCCCTGTCGTTCAAGGGCTTTATGGTGTGATCACACCCTCAAAATCAAGGATGAATGTATGTCGATGTCAATCGGATCGGTAACCCGCACCACACCAGAAGCTTCAGCCGTACTCTCCGGATTCAGGTTTCCTTCGGTAGAGCTGGCAGATTCGGAAAGACAGGAATGGAAAGAGATTTTCTTTGATTCCGTCATCACGGAATACGATGCCCGGCGTCTTTATTGGTACCTTGAGGCTAACTACCCGCAGGTGTTCGCAAGTTTGCAGGATGTACTCAACCCCTGGTTGAAGGATGAGATCGATCACGCCTACGGATTTGCCCTGATCTATGCCGCGTATACCAGCATTCCCTTTGACGAAGTGTCGTTGAGCGTCGAACTCCGGAAGCCGGATTTCAGCATTATCGAGTCAATAGCGGCTGATCCTTTAAAGCTGTTGGTGACACTGGCTTATGACGAAATCATCACCACCCATGTCTACCATCGAAGTATCGAAAGTTATGACCGCTTCGACTCGCAGCAACTATCTGCCTGGATACGCAAGACGAAGAAAGATGAAGTGACTCACTTTTTCTCATTTGTGAAAAAAGCCAGGGAGCTCTTTCCGCACCGAATGGATGAGATCCCGACGATACTCGATGAAATATTCGAGATCGATTTCGAGAAGCCGAGTTACACCGGAACTTTTGTCCTGGATCACAATGCTCCGGATTTCCCGATTGCCAAACATGAAATCAAGGACATGATCATTCCGGCAATCATCAAGAAGTTCAGCGAGTAATCACGTCAGGCTCAAGGAGGGTGTGGCATGGAAGCGGCGTTTTTGAAAAAACGTAATTGGAGTTCCAGAGCGATCTTTGAAGAGATCGATGCCAGTGGGTGGACCAACCCCGGCATCGATGCATCTTTCAAAGAGTTTTTCATGGCCGACCTCGTGTCCGAATACGACTCTGTCAATCTCTACAACTTTCTCTATCCGAGGCGAAAGGACTTCTCACCGTACTTCGTCCAGTACCTGGATTTCTGGTATGCCGATGAGCGCAATCATGCTGACGGTTTTTTTGAACTGAATCGGCTGATTTTCGGCACCGGGGAAGTGGAGCTGGTCGATGCCCTGAAGCGTCGGGTCGGGGATTTTTCAGGCCTGGAAGACATCCTGTCGAGCGAGTTCAATCTGCTGTTGCTGTTTGCTTACGATGAGTATGTCTCGGTCAAGACGTACAAGAAGGACACCTTCTATCAGGGTTTCGGTCATGCAGGATTCAACAACTGGATCAAGAACCTGATCGCCGATGAAGCCATCCATTTCGGCAATGCGGTGAAAATCCTCAAGACCTTCCATGCCGACAAACTGCATCAGGCCGAGAGCGTGTTGAACGCAATCGCGGGTTTTGAGGGTGAAGCTTACAAGAACACGTTTCTGTTCGATCACGACGGGCCGCACTTCCTGCTTGAAAGCGACGAGGTCGGTGGCGCCGTCATTGACGAAATTCTCTCCATATTGCGCAAGAGGTAGCTGTGAAAAAGGAATACTACATAGTCGTGGCTCTTTTGCTGATGATCTTTGGCGAGATCCTGACAATCTACAGCGAGGTATACGCTTCGAAACTTCCGGGCCGGGTCATGGAGACTCCAGGCATGTTCCTCAAACCGATGATTCTGATCTGTATCGCCGGCATCAGCCTGATTCTGGCCTATTGGATGGGGTATCAGGGAACGGGCAACATCTGGGTCGTGACCGTCGCTTCCTTGACGTTGCTGTTGGTGCTGGAACCCATCGTCATCTACGCCATGCTCCGAGAGTTGCCGGAGCGGGGAGCATTGATCGGTTTCATTCTTGGCGCCGCAGGACTCATTTCAACCGTGGCACTTTAAGCAAAAGGAAATTGTTTATGTCGACGCAAGACACTATCAAGACATGCACGGTATGCGGTTATGAATATGATCCGGCGGTTGGCGATCCGCAGAACGGGATCGCGGCCGGTACACCCTGGGATGACGTACATGACGACTGGCTGTGCCCTGATTGCCAGATGCCCAAGGAGGATTTCGAATAACGGGCGTCAAGCCGACCCACCGTACTTGACGGCTGCCGCGGCGCGCGACGGCACGTTCAAGGTGCGTAGCAGGGAAGACACATGAATCCGCACCGTGAACGGCGAAATATCCAGTTCACGGGCGATTTCCTTGTTGGTCTTGCCTTGGGCGATCAGCCGCAGCACCTCTTGCTGACGCGGGGTGAGGGCGGTGCCGGTGTCCAGCGGCAGCAGGCCGGACGGGGCGAATTTCACCAGTACCTCACCTTCACGAATCGCGCGGATCGCCTGACCGATCTCGTCGGGGGCGATGTTCTTGCCGATAAAACCATCGATGCCGGCGGCCATGACTTCGCCGATCAGCGCTTCGTCATCGACCATCGACACCACGATCAGCGTGGTTCGCGGCAAGCGGCGGCGTAGTTCCGCGAGCTGGCTGACACAGGTCAGGCCGGGAAAGCGCAGGTCGAGGATCAAGGTGTCGGGCTCATCGCCCGCCGGCAACAGGGCGAGCACGCTGTCGAGGTCGCCGGCTTCTTCGATCAGGGCGTCGGGCAGCAGACGCTGGACGGTGCGCAGCAGCGCTTCGCGAAACAGCGGGTGATCGTCGGCTATGATGATTCGGCACGCCATGGCAAAACCCTCCCTGGGTCAGCATTTCTCACGGCATGCACCTTAGCACCGGGCGAAGGCATTGCCTGTTGATTCGTGCTGTTTATGACGACTGCCGCACAAGGACGTTCCCCCCATGAAGTTCGAAAAGAATACCGAGCTCGACCAGGCCAATCTGCGCATCATCATCGCCAGCATTGCGCTGGTTTACATGGCCGTGCTCGGTTTCCTGCCAGGCCAGCGCTTCGCTACCTACCTGCCGGTGGTTACCTACATTGCTCTGTTTCTACTGGCCTCCGTCGGTCTGCGCCAGGCCATCGTGCGCTGGCCGGGGCATTATCCGGCGCGGCGGATTTTCGGCATGCTCCACGATTACACCGGCACCAGTTTCGGGCTGGTGGTCGGCGGCGAGGCGGCGTTGCCCATCTATGCCGTCATGGTCTGGGTCAATCTCGGCAACGGCATGCGTTACGGCTCGCGCTACCTGGCGATCGCCACGGTGTTGGCGTTGCTGGCACTGCTGGCGGTCTATCGATTGACGCCGTATTGGCAGGCGCAACCGTTCATGGTGTTGATGCTGATGATCACCAGCACGGTGATTCCGGTGTATGCGCACCTGTTGCTGGAGCGCACGCGCAAGGCGTCCGAAGAGGCGGTCGCCGCCAATCTGGAAAAGTCGCGTTTCCTGGCTCAGGCCAGTCATGACCTGCGTCAGCCGATCCACTCCATCGGCCTGTTTACCGCGTGCCTGCGCGAATCGAGGCTGGGCGAGGAGGAGCGGCGGCTGGTAGACAGCATCGACCGTTCGCTGCTCAATGTGTCGCAGCTGTTTCGTTCGATCCTCGATCTCTACACCCTCGACAACGGGCGGATTCTGCCCCGGTTGCAGACGCTTGAGCTGGGCGAGTGGCTGGCGGATCTGATCCGCCAGAACGCCGAAGCTGCACGTTGGGCGGGTGTGGAGCTGCGCTTGCGGCGTTGTGAACATTGGGTGCGCACCGATCCGGCGTTGCTCGCGACGATGGTGCAGAACGTGCTCTCCAATTGCTTCAAGTACGGTGCGCACCGACCGGTGCTGATTGGTGTGCGCAAGCGCGGCGCGGGTTTGGCCATCGCGATTTACGACCGCGGCAACGGTATCGCTGAAGAGCATTTGCCCAAGGTATTCGAGGAGTTTTATCGGGTTCGCCAATTGCGCGACAAAGACGTCGAAGGCGTAGGCCTGGGGCTTTCGATTGTCCGGCGATTGGGGCAGCTGATCAGCATTGATGTCGCGATCCGTTCACGATTGGGGCATGGCACGGCGGTGACCTTGCTTGGCCTGCCGCTTGCGCCGCCGCAAATGCCGGTCAATCGTGAAGAGGCTCGGCAAATCGGTTTGCTGACGGGGTTGAAGGTGTGTCTTGTGGAAGATGATCGCAACGTTCTGTTGGCGACCTCGGCGTTGCTTGAGCGTTGGGGCTGCGTGGTGCAGGCCGAACTGAGCGGGCAGGGTCTGGTCACGGACTGCGACATCATCGTGGCCGACTATGACCTCGGCTCTCACAGCACAGGCATCGAGTGTATCGATGAGGTTCGTCGTCAGCGCGGTTATGCGGTGCCGGCCATGATCATCACCGGGCATGACATCGAAAAAATCCAGGCGGCCCTGCATGATCGGCAGATCGCCATTCTGTCCAAGCCGGTACGCCCGGCCGAGCTGCGCGCGACCTTGCGTGCGCTGCGCGACCGGCAGACCGAAGCGATCAGCGCTTACACAGATAGTCTTGCGTGATGGTGGTTTGCAGGCAGTTGTACTGGCCCATGGTGCGGCAGATGTTTTTCTCCGAGCCCGACACTTCGGCGCTCTTGTAGCCCCAGACCTTGCAACGTCCTTCAGCCGCGGCCAGGCCTTGAGCGGCGGAGGTTTGCCCGCTCTCGAACTGGCCCAGTTCATAGGAGACCTGGACAACGCCGTCGGTCTTGCTGCCGCCGGTGGCTTCCCATTGCTTGGGGGTGGCGCAACCGGTCAGAACGACGGCTGCGAGGCTGAGGGTGGCGATGAGTGTTTTCATGATTGAACGCAATCCTTTACCGGATGAGAAGAGGCGTTGGAGCGGTTTTTCTGCGCCGGATTACTGGTACGGAATCGGCGACGCGCCTTTGGGCAGGCAGGACAGCGGAGGCGTCATGATGCCCATGCTGGCCACTGCGATGATCGCGCCGCTGGGCAGCTCGCAGTTGTATTCGCCGGCGGCGGTGTAGGCGGTGTAGTAGGTCAGCGTGCTGTCGTTGCGGATATTGCCGATCTTGGTGACCGGTTGGCCGATGACGGTCTGGGCACGTTCGCGCATGCTGTCTTCGGTGGGTTTGGCGGTCTGGCAACCGCTGGCCCCGAGGAGCAGGGCACCGAGAACCGTGATCTTGGCGAGGCTGAGCTGCAGTTTCATGGTGTTTCTTCCTTGGTGTTGTTGTTTTTCCAGGCACAACGATCCCGTGCACTGCACAGCGGCAATGTTGGGGAGCGTTGGGGGTTGCGAGGGAATATAACGCCAGGAAACGGGGTGGTCGATTAGCACAAATGTGCTAGTGCGGCGCAGCCAGCGGTGGGCTGGTTGCGCCGATAGCGGTTATTGAGGACTGTTGAACTGGTCGGAATAGCTGCCGCTCATGAGGGCGGAGGCCACCTGGTCGGAGCCGACGCCTGCGCGGGAATAGGCGAGCCGGCCGGCACCGACCTTGTCTGCGCCATCGGCGGCGAGGGCGCCTGCGCCAACGTGATCGGAGCCGTCAGAAGCAACGGCGCCTGCGCCAACGTGATCGGAGCCGTCAGAAGCAACGGCGCCTGCGCCAACG